>CAJXRF010000047.1 GCA_913058575.1 uncultured Bermanella sp. | reverse complement strand
CCTGACCCTATAAGCCTAGCGGCTATAGGATGAGGCGGACCATCTAATTAAGCCCCAGGAAAGGGGCTTTGGGAACTACATTTAAGCGACTGTTATTTGTGGTATTGAGGGCTTAGTTCAACCACTGCTTCAATAAACGCTTTGGCGTGCTCAGGATCCACAAACTGATGTATACCATGACCCAGATTAAATACTTGCCCTGTTCCATGACCGTAGCTTGCCAAAATGCTGGCCACTTCTTCACGAATACGCTTAGGCGAGGCATACAGTACTGAAGGGTCCATATTGCCCTGTAAGGCCACTTTAGAGCCCACTCGAGCACGTGCATTACCAAGATCCGTCGTCCAATCAATTCCTAACGCATCACAACCTGTGTTAGCCATAGATTCTAACCATTGGCCTGCACCCTTAGTGAATAGAATAACCGGTACACGGCGACCTTCATGTTCGCGAATAAGCCCATCCACAATTTGCTGCATGTATTTTAATGAAAACTCTTGATAAGCCGCATGACTTAACACGCCGCCCCAAGTATCAAAAATTTGTACCGCTTGGGCACCCGCCATGATTTGTGCGTTTAAATAATCGATCACTGACAAAGCCAGTTTATCAAGCATTCTGTGCATCACTTCAGGTTGGTTATACATCATGGCTTTAACATGGCGGAAATCTTTACTGCTACCGCCTTCCACCATATAAGTGGCCAAAGTCCAAGGGGAACCCGAGAAACCAATAAGCGGCACGCGACCATTTAGCTCGTGGCGAATGGTGCTCACGGCTTTAGTGACATAGCTTAAATCAGAAGCGGTATTCACAATTGGCAATGCATCTACATCGGCTTCTGTGCGCACTACTTTTTTAAATTTAGGGCCTTCACCGGTTTCAAAATACAAACCTAAATCCATGGCATCTGGAATGGTTAAAATATCACTGAATAAAATCGCCGCATCCAAAGGATAGCGCTCTAAAGGCTGCATCGTGACTTCACAGGCAAAGTCGGCGTTCATGCACAAGTCCATGAACGAGCCAGCCGTAGCGCGACTAGCACGATACTCAGGAAGATAACGACCAGCTTGGCGCATCATCCAGATTGGCGTACGGTCTACAGGTTCACGCAAAAGAGCTTTAAGAAAGCGATCGTTTTTTAATTCAGTCATAAGTTTTTTAATAAGGGTTAAAAAATAGAAAAATGCGCCATAAGGCGCACTCCATAATTAAGGCAAATAACCTAGGGGCAAAAAACTCCGTCACTGTCATCAAGGTCAACTAACACTGAGTTACTTGATACTTTTAAGCCACTCAAAAGTTCTACCTCAATTGCTAAAGAGCCATAACCTGGATTGTTGGCAGGAATAGTCTCTGGACGGGTCACTCCAACAATCACCTCAGTACCTCTTTCATTCAGGTAATTATATTTTTTATTAGCATCTGTTAAGCCAACATTATCCGACTGAAGCAACCAGACTGGCAACACATCAACAGGGGATTTACTGCCCATTGTGCCGGTACCGCTCTCACCTTTAACATCTACGTCGTCACCCACTGCAGTAATTTTTGTCCCTATAGGTACAGTATTGCGCCTTTGTGCCGAGTCCGCTACACGCCAAGCTACAGTGCTAACTCCAGAGAGGCCATCTACACAAGTTACAGTTTCATCATACCGTCCATCAGCACTTAACTTGAAAGGCCCTTCAATGAAAACATCATCACCTGCAGACATTTGCAGTCTAAGGGAGCTTGTAACATCGATTAATTCGGCACAATGACCATCAGCTTCAGCTAACGCAGAGCAGTTTACTCCTTGGTATTTTAAGGCAGGTGTCCCATCAAACGTTTCACTATTATCGGAATCAATAAACTCTTCAAAAAAGTTAGAATTGTTAACGGCATATACGCCACTACTATCAGAGCTGCCATCCACATTCACCAAATAACCTGAAGAATCCCAATGAAATTCATTATTACCGTCACCATCAATATCTAGTATGGGTTGGTAAGCCCCTTCTGTTTCAAAAGTACCATTACCATTGGCATCAATATAGGCTTCGCCAAAAGCTTCGAAACTCTCACCGATATCAAATAAGCCATTAGAGTTTTTGTCTTGGTAATTACCTTGGCCACGGGTGTACGCCGTGATGGTAACGTAGCCATCAATAGGTCTCGGGTTACCACTGTTCCACTTAGCGTCGCAAAAACCATTTTCTGTCTCACAACTTGAGACCATAATGCCACCGGTGGCGGTAAAATAAATTCGAGTACCATCTAAAACAGGGTTTTGCCTATGGTCACCTAAACTCGCGGTAATGGTGACTTCATTCTTATCAAAATCCCACGCATGCGGATTAAATTTATCGGCCGCTAAACTAAAGCTGTTCTGATCGCCGAGGCTTGTGGCCATGACAATGGCATCAGAATAGGTGACTTCAACGTGATCTACGTTACCAGCATCATCAAGCACATCTAAGCTTGCTTTTACACGAACAACACCGCTTACATTTCCTGCCTTTAGAATCACTAACACCTTACCTTCTTGATTGGTGATGGCTTTTTCAAGGGACAATGACGCACTGCCAAATTCATGGTCTAGAGAGAAGTTTACCGTACGATCTGGCATAGGGTTACCCGATGCATCCAATACTTGATATTCTAATTGACTTAAAGAAGGGGTGGCTGTAGTACCAAAACCATTGAGGGCAATTAAAGAAAAATCTGCCGATGCAAATTGAATGGCGCCTACTATGGCTGCTTCTACCTGTATGTTTGCTGTGGCAGTTGCAAATTCTTCAATAATATTTCCCTCAGTATCTTCTGTTCCTAGGGTTACCACAACAGCATCCGTTTCCCCTGTTAGCCTGCCGCAACCTTTGTCTTGATAAGTAGCCGTAGCGACTCCCGATGCCTTCAGTTTTTCTGGGCTAAATGAAGCCAAACCTATTTGTGCACAAGTAGAAGTAAAGAAAACATCTCGAGAACCTAAGAACTTTTCATTATCACTAGCCGTATTAACGATATACACAGTCACAGTGGTAGAACCACTGGCGGATAATGTTTCGTTACCTACTAGTCCTGTAAGAGCAACACCGACAGTAGCTGCACTGCCTACATCATTGGCCAACCCTAAATTACTATTATCAACATCTGTTACCGTATCTACAGTATCCGGAGTAGTGGCATCTGGCGTGTCAGCTGCAGCGGTTGTAGTGGTTGTTGTGTCTGAGCCACCACAAGCACCTAGTGTTGCCATCAGGCCAACTAATGCCCAACTTTTTATTTTTTTATTCACTTAACACTCCTGTTACGGCTAGCGCTTCACGTTGAAGCTATTGTACGTAGTTGGACATAATTATCCATCCATTGAAAGTCGTAAACTATCTACTAGACCCCACATTTATGACAGAAACAAAAAAGCACGGCTAAACCGTGCTTTTTTGTTGATAAACGGTGGATTTCTATTTTTGGTAAAAATTCACACTTATCATTAGGCTGGAGTTTTTACACATCCATGTAATCTAAAATGCCTTCTGCGGCTTGGCGGCCTTCCCATATGGCGGTTACCACTAGGTCAGATCCTCGTACCATGTCGCCACCGGCAAACACTTTTTCATTGCTGGTTTGGAATTTAAACTCTTGCTCTTCAGGTGCAACCACACCTTTCCAGCTATTTAGTTCAATACCAAAGTCGCTAAACCATGGAGCTGGGCTAGGCTGGAACCCAAAGGCAACTAGCACCGCATCGGCTGGCAGCACTTCTTCAGAACCTTCCACCACTTCTGGACGACGACGGCCATTTTCATCTGGCTCACCCATCTTAGTGGTCACTACCTTAACCCCTTCAACCTTGTCTTCACCCACTATGGCAACAGGTTGGCGGTTAAATAGGAATTCAACGCCTTCTTCTTTAGCGTTCACTACTTCGCGCTTAGAGCCCGGCATGTTTTCTTCATCACGACGGTAAGCACAAGAAACAGATTTAGCCGCTTGGCGAATAGAGGTGCGGTTACAGTCCATGGCAGTGTCACCACCACCTAGCACCACCACCTTTTTGCCTTTCATGTCGATGAACTCAGACGCGTCTTTTTCCCAGCCTTGGTTATGATTCACGTTGGCAATTAGGAAATCCAAAGCATCTACAACGCCAGGTAAGTCTTCACCTGGGAAGCCACCTTTCATGTAGTTGTAAGTACCCATACCTAGGAATACTGCATCAAATTCTTCAAGAATGTCTTTAAATTGAATGTCTTTGCCCACTTCTGTATTTAGGCGAAATTCAATGCCCATGCCTTCAAATACTTCACGGCGAAGCGCCAATACAGATTTTTCTAATTTAAATTCTGGAATACCAAAAGTTAACAAACCACCAATCTCTGGGTATTTATCAAATACCACGGGCTTAACGCCGTTACGTACCAGTACATCAGCGCAACCTAAACCGGCAGGACCTGCACCAATAATGGCAACACGTTTACCTGTTTCTTTAGCGCTAGAGACATCAGGGCGCCAGCCCATGGCAAATGCCGTATCGGTAATGTATTTTTCAACATTACCTATGGTCACCGCACCAAAACCATCGTTTAGGGTACAAGCACCTTCACATAAACGATCTTGTGGGCATACACGGCCACACACTTCAGGAAGCGTATTGGTCTCGTGGCACAATTCTACCGCTTCAGTAATGTTGCCTTCAGAGGCTAGCTTCAACCAGTTAGGGATGAAGTTATGCACAGGGCATTTCCACTCACAGTATGGATTACCACACTCCAAGCAGCGGTGAGCTTGATCGTTCACCTGCTCTTGCTTGAATGGCTCGTAAATTTCAACAAAGTTTTGTTTACGAGTTTTTGTATTTTTTTTAGTTGGGTCCTGACGGGACACATCTAAAAATTGAAAATCGTTATTTAATCGTTTAGCCATTTGCCGCACCTATAATCTGACTCACTCGCCGGGCTTATATCTAGTTGTTCACACCTTCTGTGGATGCGATAAAACGTTCATTCTGAACTACGCCGCTTTTAGCCATTTAGGCTAGCGACGTGGTTCATCCTGGACACAAGCGCTTACTCTGAGCGAGTCCGGGTGTTTTCTAGCAATTGCTCTAACGTTGCAGCCTTAGGCTTAACCAACCAGAACTTGCCAATAAAGTTATCGAAGTTAGCCAAAATTTCTTGGCCCCAAGCACTGCTTGTTTCTTCAACATAGTTTGTAATGATGCCACGCAAGTGATTGCGATGAGCTTCAGTTTCTTCGTTAGAGATACGATGAATATCCACTAACTCATGGTTGTACTGATCTACAAAGGTTTTATCCATGTCTAGTACGTAAGCAAAACCGCCTGTCATACCTGCACCAAAGTTATAACCGGTACTGCCCAATACGGTAACTTGACCCCCGGTCATGTATTCACAACAGTGATCACCGGCACCTTCTATAACGGCTTTAGCACCAGAGTTACGAACCGCAAAACGCTCACCGGCACGACCTGCTGCTAACAACTGCCCACCTGTGGCGCCGTATAGACAGGTATTACCAACAATAGAAGCATTTTGTGATTTATAAACAGAGCCTTTAGGTGAGCGTATTACTAGCTTACCGTCCGTCATGCCCTTGCCCACATAATCGTTAGCATCGCCTTCAAGATACATGTTCAAACCACCGGCGTTCCAAACACCAAATGATTGACCAGCAGTACCTTTAAGGTTCAACTGAATTGGATTACTGGCCATGCCTTTATTACCATGACGCAAAGCAATTTCACCGGATAAACGTGCACCAATTGAACGGTCACAGTTGCCAATATTATAGCTAAACTCGCCACCTGATTTATTTTCAATGGCAGACAAAGTATCAGCAACCATGCGCTCTGCTAGCGTACCTTTATCGAACGGGTTATTTCGCTCAATCTGTACTGTTTGAGGCTTGTCAGTTGGAATGTGGTCGTTAGCAATAAGCGGTGTTAAGTTTAATTTCTTCTGCTTACTGGTCGCGCCTTCAATCATTTCAAGTAAATCAGTACGACCTACTAATTCATCAAGACTACGTACACCTACCGCGGCCATCCACTGACGGGTTTCTTCAGCTACAAAAGTAAAGAAGTTTTTCACCATTTGTACAGTGCCAATGAAATGCTCATCACGAAGGTCTTCGCGCTGAGTGGCTACACCTGTTGCACAGTTGTTTAAGTGGCAAATTCGTAAGAACTTACAACCCATGGCAATCATAGGAGTCGTACCAAAGCCAAAGCTTTCAGCACCTAGAATTGCCGCTTTAACAATATCCAAACCGGTTTTTAACCCGCCATCTGTTTGTAAGCGAACATTGCCACGCAAATCATTTGCACGAAGCGCCTGATGCGCCTCAGCCAAACCTAGCTCGAACGGCGAACCCGCATACTTAATAGACGTTAATGGTGATGCCGCAGTACCGCCGTCATAACCAGAAATAGTAATGTAGTCGGCATAGGCTTTTGCCACGCCTGCAGCAATGGTCCCTACGCCTGGCTCAGATACTAATTTAACCGACACTTTAGCACGTGGATTCACTTGCTTAAGATCATAAATAAGCTGTGCCAAATCTTCGATAGAGTAAATATCGTGATGGGGCGGAGGTGAAATAAGCGTCACACCCGGAACTGAATAACGCAAAGTGGCAATAAGATTATTTACCTTACCACCTGGTAATTGACCGCCTTCGCCTGGCTTAGCCCCTTGGGCTACTTTAATTTGTAAAACTTCTGCATTGGATAGGTAATGAGGTGTTACCCCAAAACGACCCGACGCAATTTGCTTAATCTTAGAGTTTCTTAGAGTGCCATAGCGCTTAGGATCTTCGCCGCCCTCACCTGAGTTAGAGTTGCCCCCCAATTCATTCATGGCTTGCGCCAATGCTTCGTGGGCTTCAGGTGAAAGCGCGCCTAAAGACATAGCGGCGGAGTCGAATCTTGGAAAGATTTTATCAACCGATTCTACTTCATCAATATTAATGCTGTTTTTAGTATTTAACTTAAACAAATCACGAATAGTGGCAACTGGACGCTCATTAACAAGTTGCGCGTATTTGTCATACGATTTTTGCGAGCCAGTTTGCACCGCATCCTGAATGGTAGAAACTACATCAGGGTTAAAAGCATGGTACTCGCCACCGTGAACATATTTAAGCAAGCCGCCCTGGTCTAAAGACTTACGAGCTTTCCAAGCATTCTTGGCATTACGCTCAAGATCCACTTGGAAATCACTAAAATCGGCGCCTTGAATTCGACTGGTTAAACCACTGAAGCAAAGGTTAACCACTTCATCGGCCAAACCAATGCCTTCAAATAATTGTGAACCACGATAAGACGCTATGGTTGAAATACCCATTTTAGACAAGATTTTCATCAAGCCTTTGCGGATACCCTTGCGGTAGTTTTGATTGCTAACCAGTGGATCACCTAACAATTCGCCACTGCGGTGCATGTCATTTAGCACTTCAAAGGTTAGCCACGGGTAAACCGCAGTGGCACCAAAGCCTAGCAATACTGCAAAATGGTGGGCGTCACGAGCGTCACCTGTTTCCACTATGATATTCGCATCACAACGTAATGAGCTCTTAATCAACGCATGGTGAACGGCGCCAGTTGCCATCACAGCTGGAATAATCAACTGACCTTCTTTCACTTCACGGTCAGACAAGATAATAATGCTTGAACCTTCGCGAACCGCTGCTTGAGCTTGAACGATTAAGTTTTCAATGGCACTTTTAAGATCTGATTCTTGAGCAAATGCTAAAGATAAGGTCGTGAATTTAAAGTCATCACTACCTGTGTTTTTAAGGCCATTGAATTTTAATGGCGATAGCACTGGACTAGTTAAAATAATACGTGTTGCGTGATTGGCATTTTCAACAAAAACGTTCTGCTCTTTGCCAATGCAAGTCTCTAAGGACATAACAATGGCTTCACGTAATGGATCGATAGGTGGGTTGGTCACCTGAGCAAACATCTGACGAAAATAATCGGCGGTATTACGCGACTTCTCAGAAAGAACCGCCATAGGCACGTCATCGCCCATGGAGCCCGTGCCTTCTACGCCTTGCTCAGCTAATGCGCTTAATACTTGCTGGCGCTCTTCATTGCTAATTAGGTGTAACTTTTGCTGAATTTTAATTTCTTCACTGCTTAAAACGTCATCATTTAAACGTTGAAGTTCAAGCTTAGATTCAATACGCAGCGCTTTCTCTTTTAGCCATTTACCATAAGGCTGAGAAGTCTTAAGACGACCATCTATGTCACTGGCTTCTAAGATAGTGCCGTCTTTGGTATCAATGGCAAGAATTTCACCAGGACCAACGCGACCTTTATCAATTACGTCTTCAGGCTTGTAGCCGAATGTGCCGATTTCAGATGCCACCGTAATAAAACCGTTTGTAGTTTTAACCCAACGGGATGGACGTAAACCGTTTCGGTCAAGGCCACATACAGCATAACGGCCATCGGTAATTACTAAGCCCGCTGGACCATCCCATGGCTCCATATGCATAGAGTTGTATTCATAAAATGCACGCAATTCGGCATCCATGGTTTCAACATTTTGCCAAGCTGGCGGAATCATCATACGAATGGCGCGGAACATATCCATGCCCCCGGTATGAAGTAGCTCAAGCATGTTATCCATTGAAGATGAGTCAGAACCCTTGCTATTCACCAATGGCTGAACCGATTCTAGGTTTTCTAATAATGGTGATTCGAATTTACCACTACGGGCAGCAGCCCAATTACGGTTACCTTGAATGGTGTTTATTTCACCATTGTGAGCCAACATGCGGAATGGCTGAGCTAAAGGCCAGCGTGGTGCAGTATTAGTTGAGAAACGCTGATGGAACACACAAATAGCCGTTTCTAAACGCTCGTCACCTAGGTCGGTATAAAAAGCCGGTAGATCTACCGGCATCATCAAACCTTTATAAGATAAGGTTTTTTCTGATAAAGAGCAGATATAAAAATCTTGATGAGTGTCTAACGCGATTTCTGCTTTACGGCGGGCGTAATACAGTTTTACTGCAAATTGTTGCTCTGTTAGCGTTGAGGCTGAAGATACAAACACCTGCTCAAAGCGAGGCAGGCAATCAATTGCCATGGGTCCTAGGCAATCATTATTAGTAGGAACTACACGCCATCCTTCTACGGTCAAACCTTGATCAGTAAAAGCTTTATTCATTGCCTCGCGTTGGGTGTCAGCAATGGCCATGTCCAAATCTAGGAATACCATGCCCACAGCATATTGCTCAGGTAAATCTATACCTGAGTCTGCTTTGGCAACCTGACGCAAAAAACTGTCAGGCTTTTGAATTAATAGGCCACAACCATCACCTGTTTTACCATCAGCAGCAATACCGCCACGGTGAGTCATACAGGTTAACGATTCAATAGCCGTACGCAAAAGGTCGTGACTGGCATTGCCTTCCATATGGGCAATCAAGCCAAAGCCACAGTTATCTTTAAAATCACCTGGTGTGTACAGACCTGTTCTCATAGACTCTCTCAGTAAAAAATTCTTTTAAAATCAATACCTTAGAGGGCATTTTTATGCCGATTCAGTGGTTTTGAACATACAAAAGGACGCTTATTCTACACGCGAGTGGGCTTTGGCTCAAATTAATTAGCTAACCTAGGAATTTGCACCATTAACGTGCGGTTTTGGGAGGGGGTTCTTGATAGTAATTACGGACTTACTTTTCGGATATCCTCTTGAATTTTACTAATGGGACGCACCCATGGCTGACTCTTCAATGAGCGACTAAGGCTAGTAGCCTCGTCACTCGCATTTGCCTTATTCTGATAAGGGCCGTACACCACCACAAACCATGGCTGACCTTTAAAAGTTGTTTCATAAACATTAAGTTTTTCACTATTTAATTGGCGTGAAAAACGCTGGATAAAATCTTGCGCATTCTTTTTGCTACGAACTCCCAATAATTGAAGCGCATACTCCTGTGGCTGTGCTTTTAATAGCGGGTGCATTTTAGGACTAGCTTTCAAAGAGGCGACTTTATCTAATTTTTTAGGGTTTGAACTATGAGTTTTCACAGAGGACACTTCTGCAGGAACTGCCTTAGTACGAACCTCTTTGTTCTCCACAAGCAAAGATTTGATAGGCTCCTGTTCAGAGTCCTCTTCAGACTTAATGCCTACATTTGATATTTCATTACTATCACTCACTAATTGAGCAACATCAAATTCATCACTTTCTACTGGTTTAGTAATTTTGTCATCTGGGCTTTTCTGAGCCAATAGCTCTGCGATTACATCCTCTTCAGCGACTGCCGCAACAGGATCTTGATAGGCATAAGAGAAAACTAAAGCCACACCAATTAGAAAAATGGCGGCCACATGCCCAATTGGAAATTTTGATGATAAACGCTGTGTAGATTCTTTCTCAACATCTACCAATTCTATTAGCTTGCCTGGCGAGCCCTTACTTAATAACCATAACTGATGCTTTTTTTTGTCTGGTAACAAACTTGCACCCTGAGCAGACATTTGAATTAGCTCATCTACAAATAAGCCAGCCTCAGCTTCATTTAGAGGGTTCAGCTCTATAAGATGATATATATTATCTTGTTGAAGCTGTATTTGAAGGCTGTTAAGACGCCCTTGTAATCCATCGTCACCACACAGAACTAAGTGCCAGCCTTTATCCTGCTGAGATTTACTAACCAATAGATTAAGAGCAAAGTCGTCTAATAAGTGCGCGTCATCGATCACCAAGTGCAAGCTTTCATTTTGCTCACCCATAGAAACCAAAGACGCATCAATTTCAGCTAAGGTAGCGCCACACCCTAAATGCTGCGCAACCTGACCTAATAAATTAATTTCAGTAAGAGCGTTTAAAGCATTGAGAGACAAAACTTGGTGATGTACAGATAAATGAGATACTGCTTCGTGAATAAAAGCAGTTTTTCCGATACCAGCAGCACCGATGACTAGAACCACCATAGAGCTGAATTCTTGAACATGCTGAACCATGTCCAATTGCTGTGAGCGCTCCCCTATATTGATAAAAGAAGAGGCGACAGTTTGAATGCTTTCCATGCTGCCCCTCCTTTTTATTATTAGCGGGTTAGTTCAGCCAGCGTTGAGTCTAATTGGTCTATTTCGAAGTCAGATGTTGTGACGGCTTGTCCCACCGACTTAAGTAAAACTAATCTCAGCTTACCATCCAACACTTTTTTGTCTACAGCCATTAATTCTTTATATCTAGCTGGCGTCATATTGCTTGGGCTTTCGATCGGTAGTTTAGCGCTCAACAAAATTGAAACTATGCGCTGCATATCACTTTCAGTGATCCAACCCAATTTTTTAGACAGGTCTGCCGCCATAACAGTACCTGCAGCCACGGCCTCACCGTGAAGCCAAACTCCGTAGCCTTGCTCTGTCTCA
Source organism: uncultured Bermanella sp. (assembly GCA_913058575.1). Taxonomy (GTDB): domain Bacteria; phylum Pseudomonadota; class Gammaproteobacteria; order Pseudomonadales; family Oceanobacteraceae; genus Bermanella. The sequence goes on along the minus strand of CAJXRF010000047.1, from coordinate 35,636 downwards.
ATGGCGTGACCAAATGTATGACCCAAATTCAAGATGGCTCTAATACCGCCTTCTTTCTCATCTTGTGCAACAACTCTTGCTTTATTGCTACAGGAAGTCTCAATCGCTTTTATTAAAGCTTCACTCTTTCTCGACATTAAATCTGACATATTTACTTCTAACCATTCAAAGAATGGTAAATCACAAATAAGCCCATACTTAATCACCTCGGATAACCCAGAGGAAAGTTCGTTATCTGGCAAAGTACTTAAAGTGTCTATATCTATTAATACACAATTGGGCTGATGAAATGCACCAATCATATTTTTGCCTAATTTATGATTAACGCCAGTCTTTCCACCCACAGAAGAGTCTACTTGGGATAGAAGAGTGGTTGGCATTTGAATAAAATCCACTCCACGCTGGTAACTGGCTGCTGCAAACCCTGTCATGTCTCCTACAACACCGCCACCTAAGGCAACCAAGGTAGTGGTTCTATTATGTTGATTACTTAGCAGCCCATCATAAATTAAATTCAAGTGCTCTAAATTTTTATACTCTTCACCATCGGGCAAGATGACAACATCGACGCTAAAATCCTTAAAAAGCGCCTTGGCTTGATCAAGGTATAGAGGCGCGACTGTTTCATTGGTGACAATCATAACCTGACGACCCTTAACAAAGGGCGCCACGATGGAGGAGTCATTCAATATATCTTGACCGATGAAAATTGGGTAAGAGTTATTCGGTAGATCTACGTTTAATGTTTTCATAATTCAATCAATAATGCTTAAGTCTTTTAAACGCTCAAGAATTTCCTGCACCACAAAACGAGGGTTTCGATCATCGGTATAAATTGTGATATCCGCGACCTCTTCATACAAAGGGTGGCGCTCATTCATTAGCTTAGTGAGGACTTCTTTGGGGTTATCTATCTGTAAAAGAGGGCGATTTTTATCTTTTGTAGTGCGCTGTAACTGTTGCTCTACTGACGTTTTAAGGTAGACCACAGTGCCACGGCTAGAAAGGAACTGCCTATTCTCGGGACGTAAAACAGCCCCGCCACCAGTGGCCATTAAGATTCCTGGTTCAGAGGTTATTTCTTCAATAGCGGCGGCTTCTCTATCTCGAAACCCCGCCTCACCTTCCACATCGAAAATCCAAGGTATATTACAACCACAGTTATCTTCGATCTCTTTATCACTGTCTTTAAAATCGAGCTTTAGCTCGTTACAAAGTAAGCGACCTATGGTGCTTTTTCCTGCCCCCATAGGCCCTACAAGATATACATTGTGTTTTAGCATGTTCAAATCTATAAAGGGGCTTTTTCAGCCCCATCAACCTAGGTTCATATATTTGAAAGATACCTGTTAATTAGAGCTTAGGACATCTTTTACTAGCCTTGGCGTGATAAAAATAAGTAACTCGCTCTTATCTTCAGTGTGAGTAGTTCGCCTAAATAGACGGCCGATTACAGGCAGATCACCAAAGAACGGGGTTTTATCTACAGTCGTCACATCCTCTGACTGAAATATTCCACCCAACACTATAGTTTCACCATTATTAACCAATACCTGCGTTTCTAATTCATTGGTATCAATCGTCGGTATGTTATTAATTATCTCGCCAATAGCATCTTTATTGATCACTAAATCCATTAAGATACGATCGTCAGGTGTGATTTGCGGAGTTACTTCCAGCTTCAACACAGCCTCTTTAAATGTAATTGAAGTGGCACCACTAGAGGTGGCCTGCTCGTATGGAATTTCAGAACCCGCTTGGATTTTAGCGGTTTGGCCATCAGCGGTAATAATTCTAGGTTGAGAAATGATCTCAGCTCTACCATCTGACTCCATCGCTGAAAGCTCTAAGTCCAGCATGTAGTCACCCGTGTTCAAGCCTAAAGCGAAACTACTAGTGGCTGCTGTAGCACCAAGATTGACAACACTGGCCTCAGCCAAATCAATCTGCTCGGTATCCTCTCCAGCTATAGACGAAACTATATTATTGTTGAATGCACTAGTCGTTGTCGAATTACCACCAGCAGTGATAATGTTGTTATTTTGCAAGACACCATAACCACCACCCCAACGTATACCCAACGCTTCACCGACATTGGTAGAGGCCACTACTATACGAGCCTCTATTAATACCTGCTTAATAGGAATATCCAATACTTTAATTGCGTGCCTTACCGTTTCTATAGATGTCACTGTATCATGCAGAATTATGGTATTGGTTCTAACATCAACACTTGCCGTTCCTCTATCCGTTAACATACTGTTTTCAGAAGATAATAAAGCTAATATATCAGTGGCTTTTGCATAGCGAACTTGTAGGAATTCAGTCCTTAACGGCGCAAAGTCTTCGACTTGTTTATTTGCTTCAAGCTCGATTTTTTGTCTATTGGCTATCTGATCGGCCGGCCCCACCATTAGCACATTACCAATCTGTTGTTTGGCTAACCCCTGTGATTTAAGCACTATATCTAAAGCTTGATCCCAAGGAACATTCTTCAATCTTAGAGTTATATTGCCATCCACAGTGTCACTTGCCACAAGATTAAACCCTGTAAAGTCAGCAATAATCTGCAGCACAGTACGAACTTCGATATCTTGGAAGTTTAATGACAGCTTTTCGCCTGAATAAGGAAAACGCTCTTCTTTTAGTCTATCTTGCTCACCTTTAGTTAATGGCTTAACACTTATGGTAAGTAAATTATTGGCTTGGTAAGCGAGGTACTCATATAAGTCATTGCTCGGTTCAATGAAAAAGACAGGTTTTCCATCTTCAATTACCGCATCTACAAAACGAATTGGAGTGGCAAAGTCTCGAACATCTAAGCGCCTTCTCATATCTTCCGCCAGCTCAACGTTAGAAAACTCCACCCGTATGCGGCCCGATTGCTGAGAGATATCCACAGGCACATTGGGGTTTGTTAAGCGAATTAACAACTGACCTTCACCAGAATCACCTCGGCGAAAATCTACATCTACAATTCTGCTGCCTGCTTCCGATGAGTTTTTCTGAATATATGCTGACTCATCTTCATTAAGAATGGAGTCCGTCTGCGCCGTAGTGCTCGCTAGCTCCTGCTGGCCAATTAGAACAAATAGGCTATTGCCTTCCACTCTAGTGCTATACCCAGTTAACTCAGTTAAATTAATAATTACACGAGTTTTATCCTTCGCACCTACCACAATGGCAGTTCTTGCATTCCCCATTCCAATCTTATGGTACTTACTCTTTAGGGCACTACTAGCCCCTTCAAGATCTAAAGCTATTCGCGCTGGCTGCTCGATAGTGTAGCCAGATACCTCTGGTGGCTCACCATCAAAACTAAGCTCCATCTCAATTTTGTCGCCTGACAAAGATGCAAAGCCCACATCCTCCAGTATTACCGCATTTGCACCAAAAGAAGCGCTTATTACCGACAAAAGCAGTAGACGCATTGCTATTAATTTTTTCATTATTTACCTTCTCCAGCGGATTCATTTAAACCCATGCTATGAGGACGAGAGATCCAGCCACCGCTGCCATTTGGTACAACTTCTATCAAATCTAATTGCGATTCTGAAATATTCAAAATACGCCCATTATTTTTACCCATATACTGGCCAGCCTTAACAACATGCACGCTACCGGAAACAGTTTTAACTAAAGCAGAAAGATATGTATTTTCACCTTTAGACAGAGTACCCACTAAGCTCAACTCCCCCAGAGGATACCTTTCTAATACATCTTTACGTCTTGCAGCATCGGGGGCACTGACCATAGATGCCACGTTGGTAGCCATTTCCGAATAAGCGGCAGGAGACTCAAAAGGCGACCTTAGACCTGATGCACCATACACAAAGGATGAGTATGGCTGAAACTCTGGTAGAGGCTTAATACGCCCTTTAGGTTTTGCTGTTGTATCTGCAACAAATACTTCCAAATCTGAAGTATCACTTCCCCCAAAGCAAGCAGTTAAAAAAATGAAGCTAATAAATACTAATATTTTCATCTTTTCTTCCTCTTCTTAGAGGTTTTTTTCTTTTTACTCTCATTATTATAACGATAAGTCTTGGCCACAATTTTAAGGTTTAATTTATTCGCATCTGCCGTTTTTGCACTAGTGATTTCGAAATCATGGAGCGTAACTATACGCCCAAGCCCTGCAACAGCACTTACGAATGCCCCAAAATCATGATACTCACCAACCACATCAATATTTATAGGTAGCTCCGTGTAAAACTCCGTCTCAACTTCACTGTCTAGCTTAATTGATTTTATTTGTAAACTAGCCCCCAGTGCCGCCGTGGTTATATCTTCAAGTAAGTCAGGCACCTCTGTATCTTTAGGAAGTTGACGCAATAAACTACCGAAGGATTCCTCTATCTCTTCCAACTGTTTCTTATAACTAGCTAAATTAGCAACTCGGAAAGCTTTAGTTTCGAATTCTTTTTTAAGTGTCTCTTCCTTCGTAATTGCCGACGTATACTTGTCACTCAACCCTTGAATATCGAAAAAATACATGCCGGTAAGTACACTAAAGAATAATACTAGAGCAAAAAAAACTCGACCAGGTAAAGGCCAAGACCCCATGTTATTCCAGTCAACATCATTGATATCAAAGCTGCTGAGCTTGTCATTTAGTTCTTGAATATCCATTATTCCCCTCCTATTTGAGGGCGGGAGAGACCGATGGTCATATCGAAACTACTATACCCATCCTTATTCGCCCTCACTCCTAATAAATTAGGGTTTACAAACCACGAGGAGTTATCAAAATTACGCATCATATTAGAAATTTGGATATTACTTGCTGAACGGCCCTTTAATGCAAAAGCACTTCCTGTAGCCTTTATTGATTCAACAAACAACTCATCTGGTAATACCCTAGCCAACTCATCAAAAATTCGAACAATAACAGGTCGATTACCCTGCAAGTCTTGAATCAATCTCATCCTCTCAAGTAATTGATCCTTCTTATCTCTTAGTTCTTTAATTTCAGCAATTTTCTTATCGAGCCCAGCCCCCTGACTTTCTAAGAAGCGATTTCTATTTTGTTGAGCATCAACAACACTGCTGTATGCACTGCTCACAAAAAACCAAATAGCAATAGCCGCAATAAAAACACCTGCCAGCATCACTAAATACTCTTTCTGCCTTTCATGCCTAAGCTCTTCTCGCCAAGGTCTAAGGTTAATTTTAGCCATCAGTCAAAACTCCTCATGGCTAAGCCACACGCAACCAGCAACCCCGGGGCGTCATTATCTAAAATTTGAGGATTCACTTTTTGACCCAAAGTCATATCGGCAAATGGGTTGGCCACAATTGAAGCGATACCGACCTTTTCTTGAACTAATTGCGCAAGCCCTTCCAGTGAAGAGGTGCCGCCGGCCAGAATCACGTAATCCACATCATTGAATTGACTAGAGCTGTAAAAGAATTGCAAAGAACGACTCACTTGCTGAACAACAGAATCTTTAAAAGGCTCAAGTATCTCGGTGTGATAGTCATCAGGCAGTCCGCCTTCAAGCTTGGCGCGCATGGCCTCTTGAGCACTTATGCCATAACGGCGCTGGATTTCTTCAGTCAACTGATGACCACCAAACATCTGATCACGGGTATAAATAATATTACCCTTATTCAATACATTTAAAGTCGTCATAGTGGCGCCTATATCTATTATCGCCACTGTCTCTATTTGATCACCTACCAATTGCGATTCAAGCAGTTTAAAAGCACGTTCAACACAAAATGCCTCTATATCAACCATAGACGATTCCAAGCCTGCGATCTCTACAGCATCTTCTCTTAATTCAACTGTTTCTTTACGACAAGCAGCCAGCAAAACATCAACCTGTTGGTCATTGCCTTCAACAGGACCTTGCTCTTCAAAGTCCATGGCAACTTCTTCTAAGGGATAGGGGATATATTGATCAGCTTCCACACGAATTTGGTTTTCCATTTCATCTTCGGACATACCCGCAGACATTTGAATAACCTTTGTAATAACAGCAGAGCCTGCAACCGCAACAGCGGCTTTTTTTACGTTAGTTCGGGATCGAACAAAGGCTTTTTTAATAGACTCGCCAACAGCTTCTTCATCATTGATGGCTTGTTCCACCACGGCATTATCGGGCAATGTCTCAGATGCGTAAGCTTCAACTTGCATTCGGCCATTTAATTCAACAAGCTCAATTAACTTGATACTGGTTGAAGTGATGTCGATGCCTAGAACTGCCTTATTTTTCTTTTTAAATAGACTGGCTAGCACTGCTATTCCTTAAATTAAACCAACACCCGGAGCTAAGATAGTGCCAATATGTATGAATAGTGGATCATTATAAGCACAATCCTGTGAAAAGGACAAAAACCATTTATAATGTCCAGAGCCCGCTATCACAGGGTAAATAAGCATTCTAAGCAATTAATGATGAAAATAAATCGACCTGTTCTGCGTTTTTTAATATTAAGTGGTGCCGCAGGCTTTTTTAGCTTGTTAATTGGGACTAGTAGCGTCTATTTGTACCTAGCACCCAGTCTACCATCGGTAGAAAGCTTAAAAAACATACAATTACAAACCCCTCTTCGAATTTATAGCAGTGATGAAAAGCTCATTGCCGAGTTTGGTGAAAAACGCCGCACCCCTGTTGCATTCGAAGATGTCCCTCAGCAATTTTACAATGCACTAATAGCAGCTGAAGATGAAAACTTTTATAGCCATCCTGGCATCGACATTAAAGGCCTAGCGCGCGCCGCTTACGAATTAATAACAACCGGTAAAAAGCGTTCAGGGGGCAGTACATTAACCATGCAAGTGGCCAAAAACTACTACCTAAGCTCAGAAAAAACCTTTACTCGTAAATTCACCGAGATATTACTGGCTGTCCACATCGAGCAAGAAATCACCAAAAATGAAATCTTAGAGCTTTACGTTAACAAGGTTTATCTAGGCAAACGTGCTTACGGAGTTGCTTCCGCAGCACAGGTTTATTACGGAAAACGCATTAAAGAATTAAGTTTAGCCCAACTAGCCATGATTGCAGGCTTACCTCAAGCACCCAGCGCAGCCAATCCAATTAACAATCCAGAGCGGGCCCGTTATCGCCGTAATTATGTGCTCGCGAGAATGTTTACCGCCAACTTCATCACCCAACAAGAATTTGACCAAGCTGGCTCTGAGCCCATTACCGCAAAATATCATGGCCTCGCAACAGAAATCGACGCACCCTATGTTGCTGAAATGGTGCGCAGCGAAATGCTTAATCGCTACCCTGATGACCTATACACCAAAGGCTACACCGTCATCACCACCCTAGACAGCAAATTACAGTTAGCTGCACAGCAATCAGTGCGCGCAGGTCTTCACGCATATGATCGCAAACACGGGCTGCGAACACCGCCGCACCAATTAAGCCACTATATATTACCCGAACAGCAAAGCGTCCCGGTATCGATCGCGCCTACCAGCTGGAAAGAAGGAGATAAAGCCTTAACACTACCCGCCTCAATGCCACGGCCGCCTAGCCCAAAAGATCTCAATACAATTTTTTGGATCGGACAAACCAAAAACAAAACCACACCTGGCGACCTATCTTGGGCTGTGGTGACTGATATAAACAATGAAGATCAGTCCGTTGAATTCACCTTAACCAATTTCGAGAAGGTCACTATCCCACTTGAACGCTACAACTGGGCTCGAGAATACATCAATGTAAATGAACTGGGCCCTAAAATTGATCAAGCTAAGCAACTACTCCAACTAGGCCAGCAAGCGCTCGTTCAAGAATTAAATGGGGAATATTGGCTTGCCCAAGAACCAGAAACACAAGCCTCACTTGTCTCCTTTAATCCGCAAAATGGAGCCCTTAACGCCTTAGTGGGTGGCTATGATTATTCCCGTAGCAAATATAATCGTTCAATTCAGGCCGATCGCCAACCTGGCTCCAGCTTTAAGCCATTTGTTTATAGCGCAGGCTTAGAATACGGCCTTACACCGGCCTCAATTATTAATGATGCACCCGTGGTGTTTAGTGATGACAGCCTCGAGGCCATTTGGCGCCCTGAAAATTACAGCGGCAAATTCTTTGGGCCAACTCGCTTACGCCAAGCACTTTATAAATCCCGAAACCTGGTATCCATTAGAGTATTAAGCAGAACAGGCATCGGTCGCACTATTCGCTACATTGCCGGCCTTGGTATCAATAGAAGCAAACTAAACAGGGATCTATCACTGGCACTAGGAAGCTCTGGTTTAACCCCATATGAAATGGCGAGCGCTTACAACACACTCGCTAATGGCGGCTTTAAAGTAGATGCGCACTTCATTCAGCGCATTGAAACAAACGAAGGTGAAACCCTATATGAACACCTTCCACCCACTGTTTGTGAAAGTTGCCGTCAAAGTATCGAGGAGTATAAAGAGTCATTAAGCCAACAGGATAGCAACAACACCCTAACCGAAAGCTCCATGGAACTAGAAGATCAAGCAGCATTAAGCGTTGAAGAATTCAGTCAGCAATTTCCAGTTCTTGCACCAAGGGTCATGGATGAACGAGTTAACTATTTAATGTACACCATGCTTAAGGATGTTATAAAACGCGGCACAGGCAAACGTGCCCTTGCGCTAAAGCGTACCGATCTAGCTGGTAAAACAGGCACCACGAACGACCAAAAAGACGCATGGTTTTCAGGCTTTAACAACAAAATAGTCACTAATGTTTGGGTGGGATTTGACTCTCCAAAAACCATGGGACGCTCAGCTTTTGGTAGCAATACCGCCCTGCCCATTTGGGTAGATTTTATGGACACGGCCTTAAAGGATATGCCCTCGGCACCACTGCCACAGCCAGATGGTTTAGTCTCAGTCCGAATCGACCCCCTAACGGGAAACCGCGCTTACCCTGGGCAAAACAACTCTATATTTGAAACTTTTCGGGTGGAGAATATTCCTAAAGAAGTGGAACAAGCGCCAAGCCCTAACAGTGAATATGAAACGAACTCCAGTGACGAAGATGTCACACCTGAACATCTTTTCTAACTGTTAAAAGGGAAGGCTGTAAAAGCGCCTTTCCTTTTAATTTACCTCTAACATGAAGGTAACTGGCCCGTCATTCACCAAGCTAACCGCCATATCTTTACAATACCGGCCAGTCTGAGTTGATATTTGTTTAGCGCATTGCTGAACAAAAAAATCATAAAGCTGCTCACCCACTTCAGGTGATGCCCCTTTTGAAAAACCAGGTCGAGTGCCCTTTTTAGTGTCCGCCACCAAAGTAAATTGCGACACCACCAGTAACTCTCCTTCCATCTGCTGAACATTTAAGTTCATCTTGCCTTCATCATCAGCAAAGATTCGATAGCCCAATACTTTATTTATTAGCCGAAGCGCCACCTCTTGAGTGTCTGTTTTTTCCACACCCAATAACAACAAAATACCGCCACCAATCTCTCCAACAGTATTACCTGCCACTTCAACCTTTGCGCTGCTTACTCGTTGAATTAATGCCTTCATTTTTTACCTTTTTCGTTGGAGACGACTTATGCACTTTATCGAATGCAAGCTCTTAATTCAGTATGACCGCCCCGAACAACGTCGCTCTTTGCCATCCTTGGCACCGCGCCGTACCGTTCATCCTGAACATACCCAAAAATTTGCTCCTGCAATTTTAGGATACCGCCCATCCCTGGGCATAAAAAAGGGCAGCCACTAAGTGGCCGCCCTTTCGCAGTAAAGCCTAAGCTTTAAACTGACTTATTTTTTCTTGTTAGCAGCACTGCCACTGTTAGCGCGCTTACGATCGTTTTCAGTAAGATGCTTCTTACGAATACGAATACTTAAAGGCGTAACTTCTACCAGTTCATCATCCTCGATGAATTCTAGTGCTTGCTCTAGCGTGTGCTTAATTGCTGGAACTAAGTTAATCGCTTCATCAGTACCTGATGCACGGACGTTGGTTAATTGCTTAGCTTTAGTTGGGTTAACTACCAAATCGTTATCACGAGAATGCAAGCCAACAACCTGTCCTTCATAAACTTCTTGAGCCGGAACCGCAAACATACGACCACGATCCTGAAGAGAGAACAAAGCAAAACCAAGTACTTTACCAGTTACCATGGAAACCATTACGCCGTTGTGGCGAGTAGAGCCCAAACCAGCCTGTACAGGACCATAGTGATCAAATACGTTGGTCAAAATACCTGAACCACTTGTCATGGTCATGAAGTCAGAACGGAAACCAATCAAGCCACGTGCAGGCATCATGAATTCAAGACGAACACGGCCTTTACCATCTGGAACCATGTTGGTCATCTCAGCACGACGATCACCCATTTCAGACATGATAGGACCCTGATGCTGCTCTTCCACATCAATCATCACTTGCTCAAATGGCTCTTGAACTTCGCCATCAACAATTTTTTGAACTACTTCAGGACGACCTACTGCCATTTCAAAACCTTCACGACGCATGGTTTCGATCAATACAGAAAGGTGCAATTCACCACGGCCTGAAACTTTGAATTTTTCAGGGCTTTCGCCAGGCTCTACACGTAGCGCCACGTTGTGGATCAATTCTTTTTCTAAACGCTCAGCAATATTACGGCTCGTTACAAACTTACCTTCTTTACCAGCAAACGGAGAGTTGTTTACTTGGAAAGTCATGCTTACCGTTGGTTCATCTACAGATAGAGGAGGCAAGGCTTCAACATTGGAAGGCACACAAAGTGTGTCAGAGATACCTAGCTTCTCGATACCTGTAATACATACAATGTCACCGGCGCTGGCTTCTTCAACCACTACACGATGAAGACCGTGATAGCCTTTAACTTCAGCTACTTTACCGTTACGGGTTTTCCCTTCTGCATCAATAATAGTCACTTGGGAGTTGGTTTTTAACGTACCACGGGTGATACGGCCAATACCCACTACGCCTTTAAAGGAATCGTAATCAAGTGATGAAATTTGCATTTGGAAATCGCCATCAGGATCAACCTGTGGAGCTGGCACGTTTTCAGCAATGGCTTCTAATAAAGGTGTCATGTCTTCTGACATATCTTCTGGATCAGTACCAGCAATGCCGTTAATAGCAGAAGCGTAAATAACAGGGAAATCTAGCTGCTCTTCAGTGGCACCAAGACGATCGAACAAGTCAAAAACTTCATCCATTACCCAGTCAGGGCGAGCACCTGGACGGTCAATTTTGTTAACAACCAAAATTGGCTTAAGGCCTTGAGCAAATGCTTTTTGAGTTACGAAGCGCGTCTGAGGCATAGGGCCATCTACTGCGTCTACAATAAGTAGCACAGAGTCAACCATAGACATTACACGTTCTACTTCACCACCGAAGTCGGCGTGCCCAGGTGTATCTACGATGTTAAAACGGTATTTATCCCATTTGATGGCGGTGTTCTTCGCCAAGATGGTAATACCACGCTCTTTTTCTTGATCATTGGAATCCATCACACGCTCGCCACCCAACTCTTTACGATCAAGAGTACCGGATTGCTCTAGCAGTTTATCAACCAAGGTAGTTTTACCATGGTCAACGTGAGCAATGATGGCGATATTACGGAGGTTCTCAATCATAAAAGTATGTCCTGTCAGACGAGCCTGAAAAATTTAGGCGGCGATTATAGCCATCTTGAGCCTAGCAAGCTATGAAAAACACAGGAAAAAGCACATTTTTTGTACAAAATTTAATCTAAATGAACGAGTTACTGAAAATGTTCATCATCTAGGCACAAACAAACTATCAACTAACAAATCTTGAACCTATAATGTGCACACTTTTTTTGGGCACCAGGTACATTTCAGGGGCGTCGAGAATTATGCGCGATAATAGTGCGCTTTAATGGCTAAAGCATTGATTTGGTGCAGCGCCACCCAATTGTTTTATTTGGGCTCTTGAACTTCACTGGGTTGCACGCTCATTAATGAATGGCATGCGTTTTGCTCTTAGACCTCACAGTACAATATGTGCGGGCCATTTGAGCCAATCGCTATTACTATCGGACGCAAACCGTCTTCTATATTGGAGTTACACCATGTCAGAGAACACTCTGAAGCTAATTAAAGATAATGACGTAAAGTGGGTCGACCTTCGCTTTACAGATACAAAAGGTAAAGAGCAGCACGTTTCTATTCCTAGCTCTTACGTTGATGAAGAATTTTTTGAAGTAGGTCAGATGTTCGATGGCTCTTCAATTGAAGGCTGGAAAGGCATTAACGAATCAGACATGATTCTTTTGCCAGATGACACTACTGCCTTCCTTGACCCGTTCACTGAAGACAGCACTCTAATCCTACGTTGTGACATCATCGAGCCTGCCACTATGCAAGGCTACGAACGTGACCCACGTTCTGTTGCAAAACGTGCTGAAGAGTTCTTAACTTCTACAGGCCTTGGCGACACAGCTTTCTTTGGTCCAGAACCAGAATTCTTCATCTTTGATGACGTTAAATTCGGCGCTGACATGTCAGGTTGTTTCTACAAGTTGAACTCTGAAGAAGGCGCATGGAACTCTGCTGCGACTATCGAAGGCGGCAACATGGGTCACCGTCCACGTGTTAAAGGTGGTTACTTCCCAGTGCCACCAGTAGATAGCTCTCACGACATGCGTGCTGCTATGTGTAACACCATGATGGCCATCGGTCTTGATGTTGAAGTACATCACCACGAAGTAGCCACGGCTAACCAAAACGAAATCGGTGTTCGTTTTAACACACTCGTTAAGAAAGCCGATGAAGTTCAAATGATGAAATACGTTGTTCATAACGTAGCTCACGCATACGGCAAGACTGCTACCTTTATGCCTAAGCCAGTTGTTGGTGATAACGGTTCTGGTATGCACGTTCACCAGTCTTTCTGGAAAGACGGCGAAAACATGTTTGCTGGCGACGGCTATGCTGGATTGTCTGAAACTGCTCTTTACTACATCGGCGGTATCATCAAGCACGCTAAAGCGTTGAATGCGTTCACTAACCCTTCAACTAACTCTTACAAGCGTCTGATCCCTGGTTTTGAAGCCCCTGTAATGCTTGCGTACTCTGCACGTAACCGTTCTGCTTCTATCCGTATTCCATACGTTGCGTCTCCTAAAGGTAAGCGTGTTGAAGCTCGTTTCCCTGATCCATGTGCCAACCCATACCTTGCATTCGCTGCAATGCTTATGGCTGGTATCGACGGCGTTAAAAACAAGATTCACCCTGGCGATGCTGCAGATAAAGATCTATATGACCTTCCAGCTGAAGAAGCCGCTGCTATCCCACAGGTAGCTGGTTCTCTACGTGAAGCGCTAGACGAGCTTAGAAAAGATATGGACTTCCTTGTGCAAGGTGACGTGTTCACTAAAGACATGATTGAAGCTTACATCGATCTTAAAATGGAAGACGTTTACTTGGTTGAGCACACCACTCACCCAGTTGAATTTGACCTTTACTACTCTGTATAAAGTCAATTTAGGCTGAATTAAATGACGTGCTTTGTGCACAAACCTTAATTCAGCCCTGTTTCATTTGACTTGTACCACTGTGTAATTTTTCGAAATTATGCGTAGTAAAAAGAGCAGCCTCTGGGCTGCTTTTTTTATGGCCAAAGCTTTCTCAAAAGCCTCGTCATGCGTTTGAAAGAATCACCATTACTGACTCTGTCGTATTTCTTATATCATCCTGACTCAAGCTCAGTACTTACATCCATGCAGCACCGCTTGAATGTTCCTGACTCAAGCTCAGTACTTACATCCATGTAAGCACTTCACACAACTTGGTTTTAGGCGTATTTCTAGTAATTAATATAAGCTACAGTGAACGTGTTTTTTTTGAGCCCTATTTATGAAACTGTGCAGCCTTTTATTACTGATGTTTAGCCTACATAGCGTTGCCGAAGTGTTTACTTGGGTCAATGAGAATGGCGTGCGCGTATATGGTGATGAGCCACCAGCCAATGCTAAAAAAGCCGACTTACCTGCCATACAAAAATTGAAAACCTTAAAGATTCCAGAAAAAAAGAAAGGCCCTGCCAGCCAAACTCAAGACGGTGAGCCCTTTGCAGGATATAACACACTTAGCATCCTTACCCCTAAGCAAGAGGCTGTCATTACTGCAGGAGAAGCCAACAGCATCTCCATCCAGCTTCATATTGCCCCAGCCCTGCAACCTAAACACGAGGTCACTTTGTTATTGGATGGTAAGGTCGTTAAAAGTGGTGCACAGCTGAATTTTCAATTAGAAAATATCGCCAGAGGCTCGCATTTATTGCAGGCTAAAGTGAAATACAATGGTCAACTATTAGTCTCCAGTGGAAATCGCCGCATCCATGTACAGCGCCCTTCTATTCTCAATCGCAATAACGCTCGGTAATCCCCACACGCCTATTTAACCCTTTCCAATGAATGGGCGTGCAACATAATGCCCCCCTTATCTGCCCTATAATATTCAAGCGCACTAATTTAGTGCTTGTGTATTTTTCAACTAAAATAAGAAAAGCCACTAAATGCCTTAATTAAGGCATTTAGTGGCTTTTCTCAGCAAAAACAGTGCATTCGGGAGCTGGCTTAGATATTGCTAAAGCCTATAATTGATCAAATTGTTCCCGCACAGGTTCCTAGAACGCTAGGAAAAGGGCTTATGGCTGATTTCGTTTTTTATAAACAACTCATTAATCATTTGGATAGTGCTATTTTGGTGCTTAACCAAGATTTAACCGTTCGCTACTTAAACCCAGCAGCAGAGGCATTGTTGCAGGTGAGCGGTCGACGCTGCGCTGGGGAGCCTGCTGAACATTTCTTTTTAGATAGCCAAGATGAAAAACAAAGCTTAAGCAACAGCATTGCTAATGAACATGCCTATACCAAGCGTGAGGCTCAAATTCGTCTCATGAATAATCAAGAAGTCACGCTGGATTACAGTGTCAGCCCAATGGAGTTTGATACAGCACCTTGCTTGCTCATTGAGATGCACCCACGAGACCGCCTAATCCGCATCAGTCGCGAAGAAGAGCTTATTAATACACAAGCCTCCACTCAGCTATTAGTACGAGGCATGGCCCATGAAATTAAAAATCCTCTGGGGGGAATTCGCGGCAGCGCGCAATTATTGTCTCGTATGCTAGAGACCGATGAGCTAAAAGAGTTCACTCAGATCATCATTGAAGAAGTGGACCGCTTAAGAAACCTAGTGGACAAAATGCTGGGTCCCAACAAATTGCTGGAGCGTAAAGAAACCAATATTCATGAAGTGCTTGAGCGAGTCTACAGTTTAATTAATGTAGAAGCCCAAGAACGTATTAAACTAGTGAGAGATTACGACCCTAGTATCCCCGAATTTTTAGCCGATAAAGAACAGCTAATTCAAGTGCTGTTAAACATTACCCGCAACGCCATGCAGGCTTTATTAGAACACGCCGAGCAACAAGCACCACAGAGTGACTATCCGCCACAAATCACATTGAAAACTCGCACCATTCGCCAATTCACCATTGGTCATATCCGTCATCGATTGGTACTGCATATTGCCATCGTAGATAACGGCCCGGGCATTCCTGAAAATATTCGTGAAAGTTTGTTTTATCCCATGGTCAGTGGTCGTGCCGAAGGCACTGGGTTGGGGCTATCCATCGCCCAATCCATTGTGAATCAACACCAAGGCATTATTGAGTGTGATAGCAAATCAGGCTGCACTCAGTTCTCTATTTATTTGCCACTGGAGCTGGGACTTGATGACTATCAGGGCGTCCTTACTTAGCCTTAAAAAATTGAATCGCCACCATGTAATTTCATGGTGAGAATAACTCATAGAAAACCAAAAAGTTTAAAGCATTTACCGGAGTACATTATGAACAAAGTTTGGATAATTGATGATGATCGCTCTATTCGCTGGGTACTTGAAAAAGCTCTAGAGCAAGAGAATATCGAAAGCCTTTCTTTTGAAAATGGCGATAAAGTTTTAAACGCTTTAAACCGTGAAATCCCAGATGCCATCATCAGTGATGTACGCATGCCTGGTATCGATGGCTTAAGCCTATTAAAGAAAGTACACGAAGTGCAGCCTGATATTCCTGTCATCATTATGACCGCTCACAGCGATTTAGACAGCGCTGTGAATTCTTACCAGAAAGGAGCATTTGAATATTTACCAAAACCGTTTGATGTAGATGAAGCGGTGGATCTTATTAAACGCGCCATTAATCACAAACAAGAAACCGCCGCAGCGGCCAGCAACAGCACAACCGAAGAATATCAGCACACTGAAATTATTGGTGAAGCGCCAGCCATGCAAGAAGTGTTTCGTGCTATTGGGCGCTTATCGCATTCTAATATTACGGTGTTAATTAATGGTGAATCTGGCACTGGTAAAGAACTAGTTGCCCACGCCCTTCACAAACACAGCCCGCGTAGTGAAGAAGCATTTGTGGCGCTAAACATGGCGGCCATTCCTAAAGACTTAATAGAATCAGAATTATTTGGCCATGAAAAAGGCTCCTTTACAGGGGCTGGTGGTCAACGTCGCGGGCGATTTGAGCAGGCTGATGGCGGTACGTTATTTTTAGATGAAATTGGTGACATGCCAGCGGATACACAAACTCGCTTATTGCGAGTGTTGGCCGATGGAGAGTTTTATCGAGTGGGTGGTAGCACCCCAGTTAAAGTGAATGTTCGCATCATCGCCGCCACCCACCAAAACTTAGAAATACTGGTTAAATCTGGTAA
This sequence comes from uncultured Bermanella sp., assembly GCA_913058575.1. Classification (GTDB taxonomy): domain Bacteria; phylum Pseudomonadota; class Gammaproteobacteria; order Pseudomonadales; family Oceanobacteraceae; genus Bermanella. Next base: position 18,959 of record CAJXRF010000047.1, on the reverse strand, counting down.
GTTCCGTGAAGATTTATTTCACCGCTTAAATGTTATTCGTATTAATTTACCCGCACTGGCAGAGCGCAGTGAAGATGTACCGCGTCTATTACATCACTTTTTAAATCGTGCTGCTGAAGAGCTAGGCGTTGAAGCAAAGATATTAAAAAGCGATACCGAAGATTACCTATGCACCCTAAGCTGGCCTGGTAACGTTAGGCAACTAGAAAACACCTGCCGCTGGATTACCGTCATGGCATCGGGCCGCGAAGTGCATATAAATGACCTGCCGCCAGAATTGTTAAACCAAGAAGAGAAAGTCACTACTTCTAATAATTGGGAGCAAGCCCTGCAGAATTGGGCCGACCAGCAATTGGCTCAAGGTAAAAAAGGGTTATTAGACAATGCCGTGCCAATTTTTGAACGCATAATGATTGAAACGGCCCTTAAACACACTGCGGGTCGTCGTCGTGACGCATCACTTTTATTGGGCTGGGGACGAAATACTTTAACTCGTAAAATTAAAGAGTTAGGTATGGAAGAAAGTGCCGAAACAGTAGAAGACTAATCACGACTCTTCATCATAAAGAGATAAATGCTGAAGCCACTCAACGGCTTCAGCATAGGTTTTAAAATATTCCTGATGGACCATTTTTCCTCGTTTTTCAACAAGCTTATCTCGAGCCATTACTTTTAAAACACTGCTATTGACCACAGCTGCTTCTGCCAGTTGACCATTTTTCTCGGCCCATTCGTGAAACTCATGTATGAAATCAACAATATCTGGCGGGTGAAGACCCCAGCAGCTCAAATCCATCAAAGAAGCCCAGTAGGGCTCTGATAGTTCAGTCACTTTAATCTTAAACTCCAACATCGAGCGCAACGCCATTTCCATATCCACCACGCCATCAATCACAAACACCAATGTGCGACCTTTCACCTCAATACTGTAATGACCATCAGGTTCGGTAAAGAACTTCATTTCTACAACCTATAAAGTGACTTTAAGGGCAGCTATGTTAAAAGTTTAGTAGTTAATTTCTTTCCAGTAAATGACGTTATCATGGCCCCGATATTGTCCAAACGTCACACTGGCTTGTGGGTCTTCATCGCCACTGCCTTGCCAATCATATTGAAGCCAACTGTCTATGACGTATGGAAACCGAATAGTGCCATAGCGCGCACCTGCAGTGGCTGACCAAATCACCGTTAATAAACCAGATGAAAACACTCCGCTATCGGAGCCGCCATCGCTGGGGGAACTATCGGTTGCTAGCAGTGGGTCTGATGCATCTCCCACATCGGTCACGGTGATAGTACCTATTTGACTTAAGTCATAGGGCGTTCCATTGTCTAAGCTATTTAATACAAAGTCTGAGCCATTGTAATATTCCATCTGCCATAACTGACTTAAAGAATTAGTCTCAGCCCCATAGGCATTATTAATGTGCAAACGGCCGTAACGCACAAGCCCACCGCTACCAGAAATATTAAAACTGCCACTGGCCAATGAAGCCGAATCCACGCTTTCAGAAAAGTCACTTATATCTAACTGAATATCGTTGTTAAATTCATCTATTAAGCTATTGGCTTCACGATCAAATAGAAAGTGATCTAACGCATCAAAAGTGTAAGTGTATTCACTACTGGCATCAGGCCCAGTAATACTGCCGGTAGTAAAAGTAGGCGTCACATTCAAACTGGTTGAGTTACCAGCCTCACTAGAAGATGCCCCCACCGTAATACTGGGTGCGTGAGCATAATCGCTAATATAATTTTTTAATAATTGGTTATTAAACCCTCGCACATTAAAATTAAAACTGGGTACCAGTGTATAAGTGATCCCCCCATCACCCGTGCTGGTTAGTTCCCCCACATAACTGAACCCAGTATTAGCGTTATCGTAAGTGGCGGCACTTGAAGATACCCAGTAAAAATCTTTGGCATAGAATCGCCCAATATTTTCAGACGTTGCCGTGGGCAGGGTTACACCAAAATAATCGTCACCCCCCACGGTTAAAGTAAACACGGCCAGTTCAGAAAAACTCTCAGCACTGGCCAAACTTTGCCCTGATGTTAGTGTCACACTGCTTGAAGAAAATGTTCCCACATCTCCACCTGATGGCGAAACTAAAGAATGGGAAAGACTCAAATTCAAATTGAAATTTTGTGTCCGAACAAAACCAGAGTCACAAAAATCGGTGGACGCTGAATTATCCCAAGCCTTAGCGATGACATCTAAATCAAAGGTATTGCCGGCCTGTTTAAACGCGCTACAGCCTACACCCACACCCGGCGTAGTACATTGCCAATTAGTTTCTGAACTACTAGGTTCAATACAAAAACCAAAGGGGCTTACCACAAAAGAATTAGAGGTAGCGCTAATGGTTTCACCTGTTGCACTTCCCGTTTGATCCAGTAATTCATAAAATGCGTGTAAGCGAATTTGGCCCGCTTCAGAATAATTTAAATTAAAGGTGGCAATTGATGTACTGCTATCACCAAAATCTAAGTTCACCGAATCATAAGTTAACGAGCCAGAATCACTAGGGGTAATACTGTTGCTATTAATACTGGCGGTGGCACTTGCGCAATTTGTTGGGTTTAAACATTCCAGCGAAAACTGTATAGGCTGGTTATCTACCAGTAATGCTTGGCAACTGCCATCGTCTGCCGTGTCCACCGCTTCTATGCTTAGGGTACTGGCGCTAGGGGATACATCAGAATCTTTTGCAGCCAATTGATTGGGGATATTGGCTATAACGCCATTATTTTTAAAAACAAAACCGGCTTCTTCAAACGTAATGATATGTGTATCCGTTATGCCTTGTGTCTCAACTGTAATAGTGGTGGTTTCAGGGTGAGTATTACTAAGATATAAACCCACCGTGCCGGTGTCACTGGTTAACATATTATAACTGGCACTGCCTGAATCTGCGGTCCCTTGTGAAAGGCTGCCATTGGCGCTGGCATCTTTACTCCAATCCCCATGACTCACATCGGTGCTTAAGGTTAGGGTATCTTCATAGTCAGTTAAAATATTGCCGTCGGTATTATAAACAGTGATGTCCACGGCCGATGGCAAACAATTTATGCCGGTACTGGCAGCTGAAATAATAATACTGCCAATGCCTGCCACGGTTTCTTCGCACCAAGCGATATCCGATAACCCTGAGTAAGCGCTTTCATCATAATTAGCTTTAGTATCGTCTCCCAAAGTAATATCCTCTGCGGTGACCAAACCAAAGATAAAACCGTCATCGCCAAAAGTTAAATTTCGTTGCCCATACATGGTTCCGCTAAAAGTAAATGCATCGCCCAAGGTGGCACTTTGATAAAAATACATTAATAAGTCTTCAGTACTGCCACTGTTCCCCGTGGAAGGTGAGTTAATTAAAGTATCATCAGACCAACTCATTACCCTGCGCACATAAAGACGAACCGGCCCAGAGGCCACATTTAAAGTAGCCCCTGTGCCCATGGTTAAACGTCTAATCCAATAAGTGCCTGCGGTTAAATTCACCACTGGGTTTGAATTATTTAAAATCAGTTCATCAATAAAATATTCTGAGTAACCTGCTGCCACGGTTAATTCACCGGCCGAATTCACCGTTACCCTATCGTATTCGTTGGTGGTGTCGCCTATGGTGCCAGTGGATGAAGCCGCCACGGTGACATCATTTGTAGCATTAGTGGTATCAAACGCACTTTGAGCCACATCATTAATATCAGGGTCACCATTTGTGCATTGGGCACTGTCACAACTTAATAAGCTGGAACCCCCATCCAAATTAATACTGTCCGCACTTAATTGGGTATCCGGGTTATTTAGTAGCTGAGCGTCTTGGCCAAAATCAATAGACTTATTATTGTTTATACTGGCTAAGCCATCAGGAAAAGTATCACCGCAATATTTAGTTATCGTGGCACAAGCTCTTGTAATGGCCATGAGCCCACGAATTTCTGAAACCGATAATACAGAATTGTAAATGGTGATCTCATCGAAACTGGCATAAGCAGAATTACCCGAGGCAATGGTATAAAGTGTGGATGCATTATCTCCCACATATAAAAAGGTTAAATCACTTAGTGTGTCATTGGTATTGATACTGTCCACAGCCACTGATTCATCGCTAACAAAAATTTCATAAGCGTCGCTGGGCATATCCCAGGTGACCGTTATATGATACCAAGTATCGGCCACTCGGCTTGGTACACTGCTTTCAGTTAATGTGTAATCACCATCGTTACTGTCTTCAAAACGAAACTCTAAACGTCCATCGGCCAGTTTTTGTAAAAAGAAATATTTATCTGAGCCACCTTGCGAGTCATCAAGACTTGCATCAAACAGTGTACGAGTGGTTCCTGAATTCCAATCCAGTTCGGTTTTAACCCAAAAAGCAATAGAGCCTATGTTGCCTATGTCGCTGTCTACATCTACCGCGGTTTGAATGGCATCGATTTGGGCACTAGAACTGTTATTCGCCACAAGGGCACCGCTGCACACTTGGGAGCTGGCTACATTATTAACCGTACCCAACATGGTGCCATCACTGCTTCCATAAAAATCGTCCACACTCCCTGCCCCCGACCAACTGGATTCATCTAAGCGATATTGAACAATCGGACTGGGGCACGTGGCAGTGTCGTGCGCGCCAAACGTCACAGTGGGCTCTGTCACCGGGCAAGCACGGGAAACAATGTTAATGTTGGCGGTACTGTAAGTGGTAAAACTGCCACCGGGTTTTTGAAACTGTACGGTAATGCCCCCATCGCAACAGCCTTCGCCCCCTATCACTTCTAACTTATGATAACCCTGCGTTAAATCTATAGTGCCTTGTAAAACATCAGCGTTTCCCCAATTAGACGCCCACCATAAATCATTACCCCAATCCTCTTCTAAAATAGTACCATTCACATAAAGGCCACCACCATTACCAAAGTCGGCACCATATCGAACCCCCCAAGTGCCCTCTTCACCCGATTGCACTTCAAAATAGGTTTCTGATAAGGCGATAAAATTAGAAGCCGATCCGTACTGCCCTTGATTGGTAATACCTGTAAAGTCGGTAATGAATCCGCAGCCATAACCGCTAGTATTATCATCGCTTGCATTAAACAACGATTCCGCTTCACTTAAACTGGCAGGGTTTGTGGTTATGTTGCGAGTATGAAACTTAATTCCCGGCTCAACAAATGTGAAAGGAACATTAGCTAAGGTGTCGGCGTATTCATTGCCGTAATATAAAAAAATGGTTTTACTTTCGTTAGCTAATAGTGAATCAAAACGTACCCAAACGGTGGCGGTTTCGCTTGAGTCGTCCCAATCTTCTAGCCAAAAATCCATGAGGGATTCATCATCGCTATTTACGACTCGTAAATCAAAACCATCATCTGTCCAATTGTAGTTTCCATCTAAATTAGCGCCGCTAATTGAAATTTCTACTTGATAATCTGTAAGATTGGAACCCGAATTTTCTTCAACCGTAATTTCAGTTTTATAAGGCCAAGCACAACTCCAATATGCTTGAACATTTAATGAGTTTACACTCATTAAAAATAGCAGAACGATTTGTAAATAAAGTAACGAGGTTTTATTCATGGCCGTAACCGAGTTTGAATAACACGAGTCGCTTCATCTACACCACTGCCACAGCTTGCTGTGCTAGTGAAGGTATAATAAATTTGGGTCTCAACCGTTTGTTGAGTGCAAGTTACATCAACACTGCACTGTGACAAACCACTGGCTGTTAAATTAAGGTTTGATATAAAACTACTATCACAAGTCACCATAGCTTGAGAGGAATTCAATGCATACACCGCAGCCGTTTGCGCACCACTTTCTGCCCCGTAAAAAGCGCGCATAGATAACCATTCTCGCCCATAAGCGGCTGCATTAATTTCGTTAATTTGATTTAAGCCCGCCACCAGTAAAATCATCACTAAAATTAAAAATAAGGCAGAAGGCAACCCAAACCCCGTTTGATGAGCTTTATTTTTTATTTTAAGGCACATTACGAATTTGCACCTCTTGGTTTACCGCTAGACTTTCGTCATTGGTGCTGTCTTCAAACTCAAACTCATAAGCAACAATGGCATTTCTTCTTAAGCTTGCGGCTAGAATACTAAACACCGCAGAGCCAGCCAAAAGGTTATCGGCCACCAATAACCGGTTCGGCACAGTAGTAGGAAGTGCCGCGGCTAAATTAGTGATGTCTCCCACAAAACCATAGTTACGGTAAAAAAATAGCTGGCTGCCATCTTGGCAAAATGCCATAGGGGCATCTGTTAAAAATACACGCTTTTGTGGAGAGCCTCGAATATACTCAAAGCTGTTTCCACCACTAAATGTAAAAATACTGGCACCACCTGAACTGCCGGTAACACTGGCGGTATTATTACTGACGATACCCGGTGAACTCACATCATCGTAAATATCGTTTACATCGTCGGTAACCGGATAAATAGCCAAAAAACCCACCTGATCTAGGGCGCTGTCTACTGGCACCATATGCACGACCGTATTACTAACAGGGGAGCCTACTATGGGCGCTTGTACATAACGACTGGCCGACAAAACCGGCACAAACTCTAAACAATCTGCCGTGCTATTGACCCGCACACTACCAGGCAAAGCATCTCGCACTAGACGGCTTATTTTTTCATTTACAATGGTAGCGGTGGCAGATAACTCTGAACGCCTTACCGTGTCCACATAACCTTGTGCACCAAAACTAATAAACTGCACACTGCCAAGAGACAAAACCGATAAAATAACAATCACCATAATAATTTCAATTAAGGTAAACCCTTGTTGAGGAAAATATAGAGAATCGAATTTCCTCATCAGTAGTTGCCTTTGTATATTGCAACACTACGAGACTCGCCACTGGGTACACTCACGGTTACTGTTATTCGCTTGGCCATATCATTGTTATCCAAACCTAGGTCTGTACCGGCACAGACCACAGTAATATCCACCTGATAATTGGTATAACGGCTCATGTCTATGGTGCTATCAATTAGCACTGGTGGGCTATCACTTACTCCATTGTAATCATCCACATCATCATATAATTCGCGGCTTTGTCCCTCATTAGAATAACTGCAGGGATTTTCGGCCGCCAACACTTCGCCACCCCCAGACGGAGTTTGATCATCAAAGGCCATGGCCAATACTTCATCTAAATAAGCCTGACTTAACTCCAAAGCCTTACCTTCCCACATGGGTTGTGCGCTACGCCCTATGCCCACTGACAAAGAAGACACCAATGCCGCCAAAGCAATGCCCATCACCACTATGGTGATAACTAATTCAATTAACGTCACACCAGCTTGAAGATGCTTTTTAACTTTGATTGATTGATTAATTTTTAGCGCAGAATTAGGAGAACCAAATAGACATAGGCACTTAATTGAAAAATAGAAGTGACGAATAAACTTCACAACATATTTGAATTTAACATTAAAGCAGGCAAGTTCCGGCATAAGCATATCCACTTGGGCTGATACACAATTCTTCGGTGCTGCCACTTTCAAAACATAAGCGGGTATTGCTCGTTAGCTGGTTTCTAGCGGCCGTGACAAGATCACCATAGCCATCAAAATAAAGGGTTAAAGGAAAAGACGCACTGGGCAATGCATCGCAGCTACTGGCAAAATCACTGTTACTGTTATGAAAATTCACTCTGTTACGATCTATTTCAAAACTATTTATTGTTAATGCACCAAAATCAATTGTAACGTTCCAATCGCTTGTAGATTGGGTAACCGTCATGGTCACCAGTTGGGTATTGCTTTGCTTTAACAAAGCCAATCGCTGAGCAAGACGTAAACTGGTAAGCCACTGATCACTTGAAACCCGCGCTGAATACCCATCTGTGCCACTGAGCAACCCCACGCCCAAGGCACTTAAAATAGAAATTAAAATAATAACTATAATTAACTCTATTAGGGTAAAGCCTTTCATGCATATCTAATCACAGTCATCATCGCCTGTTAGCGCTGTATTATCTGTTCCATCATTTAGCGTTAGTACCGCTGTAATAGCGGGTGATGAACTAGCCGCCGATTCTGTATATTTTACGCAAGGATCACCATCTACCGCTGACGTGGCAGCAATAATCACAGCGTCTGCTGCTGTTACGAGGGTAATTGAAAAATCTGCAGATTCAATGTCTGCCGCATCATCAATGGTCTCAGCATCAGGATAGCCCTCAACTATATTCACTGTTTCACCCTCAAGAGTTAAACTGGTATCTGTGCTGCCTCTGGCTAAAAATTGCGCGTGCACAATGGCTGCTGAAGAACGAATGGCAGCACGAGCCCCCTCAATGGTGGCATCTTCAGCACTTCCAGATAAATCAGCAAATTTGGGTAAAGCAAAAGCCGACAAAATACCTAAAATGACGATTACCATGATTAACTCAATTAGGGTAAACCCTGATTGATTAGTCCGATTAGCAATCAACCTTTTTGATTGTCTTGAGGTCATAATACAGCGCTCCTTTATTGCATTTTTCTGCAAATTTTTTCATGACTTACTATTAAGTCTAGATCACAAAATTGTAATGACGGAACCATTTTTCAGGTCATATTCTATTCGGCTATTTTGATCGCTTTTCATATAATAATATTTGCAAACTGAACCCTCAGGTAATGCTACCCAGTAATCAAATTGGCTACTTTTTTCCTGAGATACTTTAGGTGCATTAACAATTAATAAAGCCATCCATAAACGAACACAACGAGCGCTATCGCCCGTGACAGTAGCTTGGTGATTTGATCCTGTGCCCATATTTGCATCACTGGGCCAGCCCAATTGCGTCGTCGCCACATTGCCTTCGCCATAACCCTCAACACTGTCTTGGGCGCCTTTTGCCCCTTTTACCACCCATTGGCTGCGTAAAATTATGACTGCCGAAGCCAGTGCACCGCCTGTGGCGGTGACGCTGCCGGCATGTGCACTATCATAGTTTTCTGCCATACGAGGCAAGGCCACTACTGCTAATATCCCCACCAGTGTCACTACCACAACCAATTCAATAAGAGTAAAACCGCATTGCTTCCTTGATTGTCCACTCACTCTAATAGTCATTATTCATCTGGTAAAAATTCAATAGAGTTTGCATATCTATATTGACCTTCTTATCAAATAGTTAAATTAAAGGCCTTGGACAAGAGTCGGGCGTCACTAAATAATGTGATATAAAACTCATATAATAAGTGTAGTTAAGCTTGGCCAAAAAACACCTTTATCTGGTGGCGGCACCCAAATCCCATAGTGGTAAAAATATACCCAATGCCAGTACCAGTACCATGCCCCCCATAAAAACTAACAATACCGGCTCTATGGCAGCACTTAAGTTTTGCACATCGTATTCGGTTTCTTCATCGTAAAAATCACTGACATCTTGCAACAGTTTGTCTACGGCGCCACTTTCTTCACCTACAGAAATCATTTGTAAAATGAGCGGAGTAAACATTCCTGATGCGTTTGCGGTGCGAGATAGGGATTCACCACGCTCTATGCCGTGTTTCATCTCTTTTACATTAGATTCAATAAAGCGGTTACCAATGGCTTCAGCACTTACATCTAACGCTTGTAAAATAGGCACGCCGGCACTGAACAACATGGCAAAGGTTCGTGTGAAGCGAGACAATCCAATGCGATTCAATAGCCCCCCCACTAAAGGCAATTTAAGCTTGGCTTTATCCCATTGGTAAGCGCCTTTTTCTGTGCGGGTATATTTTATAAAAAAAGAAATTCCAGCAATGAGCAGCGAGATAATTACCCACCAATATTCCAGAACAAAGCTCGATGTGGTTAATAATACCTGTGTCGCAAAAGGCAGGTCTGCACCAAACTTAGCAAATACTTTAGCAAAACTGGGAATAACAAATATATTCACTACCATAACCGCTATAAAAATAGCGCTAATCACCAGTGTGGGATAACGAAGTGCCGCCACCACTTGTTTTTTTGTATTGCGCTCCATCTCTAAATGACCTACCAATTGTTTAAAAGCATCGTCTAAATTTCCGGTACTTTCTCCCACATGAACCATGCTTATAAACAGTGGGCTAAAATGTTCTTCATGATTATTTAAAGCCTGGCTTAACGTATTGCCACGGCTAAGCACATTGGCCACATCTTTTAATATACTTCCCATAGTTGGATTTTTTGATGTTTCTGCTAAACCATAAATTGCCCGCATGATGGGGATGCCACTTCGAGTTAGGGCATGCATTTGCCGGCAAAAAAGAATCATGTCCTGCAAGGTAATTTTATGTTCAGGAAGGAAGTGGCTTAAATCAAGATGGAGATGACTGCGAGCAACCACCTCTTCAATAAGCACAGGAGTCATACGGTCTTCTATTAATCGACTGGCCACAGCCTCTTTCGAAGCAGCCTCTTGCTGCCCTTCGTGCAAGACACTTTTTTTATCTCGCGCTTGATAGCGGTACATGGCCACTTATGGAAGCTCCAATGATTGGGCTTCATAACTGACGGCGGTTTCATCTAAGCTGGCGGTAATTTTAAATACTTCACTTAAAGAAGTTTTACCTGCTACGGCATATTCCAACGCGCAGGTAGCCAACGGTAAATACAGTTCACTTTTTTTGGCAAGAGATGTGAACTCACTGATATTTTTCTGTCGTAAGGCATCTAACATGCCGTCATCTAGCTCGAGTAATTCATATACACCGGTACGTCCAACATAACCTGTGTTTGAACAATGGTGGCAACCCGAACCGTGAAAAAAGCTATAAGTATCTGGGTCGCTTCCCATACCCATTAACCACGTGCGCTCTTGAGGCGACATGGTGTATTGGCTTTTGCAGTTCTCACAAATCTTTCGGATAAGACGCTGCCCTACTACCGCCCGTAAACTAGAGGCCACAAGATACGAATCGGCCCCCATATCCATTAACCTTACCGCAGAGGAAATAGCATCATTGGTGTGCAAAGTAGATAGCACCATGTGGCCTGTCATGGCAGCACGCAACGCTATTTCAGCGGTTTCACTGTCACGCATTTCACCAATTAGCATAATGTCTGGATCTTGCCTTAATGCAGTGCGTAAGATGCGCCCAAAGGTTAACCCTATTTTGCTATTAACTTGTACTTGGTTAATTCTTGGTAATCGATATTCCACCGGATCTTCGGCGGTGATAATTTTTTTATTAGATTGATTCAAAGTACTAAGCGCAGCATAAAGCGTGGTACTTTTGCCACTGCCCGTAGGGCCTGTTACCAAAACCAAGCCGTGTGGACGAGACACCAAGTTCGAGAAATGCTTGCGAATTTTGGGTGTCATACCCAATGACTCTATATTCAATATACCTTGGCTTTGGTCCAGCAGTCGCATAACCACTGCCTCACCGTATTGTGTGGGCAGTGTTGATAGGCGGACATCTACACTGCGATTTAAGATACGAATATTAAAACGACCATCTTGGGGTAAACGTTTTTCAGATATGTCTAAGCCTGACATTATTTTTAAACGACTCACAAGCGCACTTACCACACGCTTTTCTTTCATGACTTGCTCTTGTAATTCGCCATCAATTCTAAGGCGCACTCTTAACACGCTTTCGTCGGGTTCAATATGAATATCCGATGCAGTAACTTGCACGGCATCTTCAAATATATTTTGCAACAAGCGAACTACCGGGGCTTCAGTGGCATCCGATTCAGCTAGTAGTGATTCAAGATCAAGATCACTTTCAGATAATTCGTCGTCTAGCTCTCCAGCTATTGATGCAATTTGTTCAGTGCGCCGATAAATTCGATCAATGGCGTTGAGCACATCTTGTTCTTTTACAAAAGCCGCTACGATATTTTTTTGTAACGAACGCTGAACTTCATCTACCGCAAGAATATCCAAAGGGTCTACAAAGCCTACAAAATATTGGCCTTCTTCCTCCATTAAAATAATGGCACGGTAACGCCTTGCTAGACTTTCAGGTAAGCGCCGGGTGATTTCACTATCAAATTGAAAACGAGAAATATCAATGTAGGGCATTGAAAAATGCGAAGATAATTCAAGAAGCAATTTATCTTCAGATACAAAACCTAAATCAATAACAGCACGCCCAAATTTTCTACCTGAACGCTTTTGTTCATCAAGAACCATCATGAGCTGTTCTTGGGTGATGATGCCTTTTTCTACGAGTAAATCACCTACACGAGCTTTTTGGTGAGACTTAACCATATGGACACCCTAATTCAAAGCACTTAGCCGCTTTTGACAAAAAGCCCCTAAAGGTCTTGGTAATCCAGGCATGCTTAATGCCAGTTGATACATATGCTTAGCCGCATTTAACTCTCCACTGGCTTCTAAGCTAATAGCAATACCCGCACGCCAACGGGCATCTTTAGGCTGGACTTTAATAAGTTGCTTATAAATGGATATGGCAGAAAAATGTTGCTGAATTCTCTGCTGAGCTTGCGCGGCCATGGCCAATAAACTTGGATTTTGGGAATAGTTAACAAAGTTATTGTTAATGTATGGCAGCACCTTTTCAGGGCTTTCTTTTACCATTAGACGCAGTTTCACTTCATCCTGCATGGCCTTTGGTGTTTTATCTAAACCCACTTCAGCCGCTTTATGGTCACCACTCTTTAACGCGGCGACCACCTTATCAACCGCTTGGCTTTGATGGCTTTTACTCACCCGTGTATTTTGTGGGCCATTAGTCGCTATGGGCCGATTACTGATTTTCTCAGGCAGTATATTAATGGCGACTTCTTGTGAAGATATATTATCTGCGGTGTGTGTTTTTACAGAAGGCAGTTTAAGATCTTTCTCAAAGGCCTTTTCTAAAGTAGGCGTAATAGCATATTCATTAACCCCAATACTGCTTTCATCTAATAAAAATAAATCACTGGGTAATTCAATAGACTGAACCGCATAATTTGGCTGCTGCCATTGAGATATTGCAATCACCACACTGGTAGACAATATTAGAACCAGCAATACCCACAACATATATTGAGGAGCAGGCTTAGCTTCATACAAATGAGGAATATGACGGGCCATATTTTCTTGAGCGTGGCGTTGATTAAGATTTTTCAATACATCGTTTACGACACTCATGATCTACCCCATTAACCAATTCAGTTTATAATTCACTCCTTCGGTATCATTAATAGCAGTTTTAATCATGGCCTTTTTTACTCTTTGCTGGCCTTTACTAAATGCGATTAATAGCGCTTTTGCACAAACAATATTGATAAGTCTTGGGGTGCCTTGCGTGGCTTTATGTAGTAGCCGAATGGATGACCAATCAAAAACAGGCTCTCCTAAATAACCGGCTACCATCATACGATGATGTATATACTGACCTATTCCGCTTTTGTTTAATCGATTAAGACTGTGGCTAAATGTAATTCTTTGACGCAACTGGCGAAATTCATGTTGCATTAATATCTCATCTAGCTCAGGCTGGCCAAACAATACTATTTGCATGAGTTTATCGGTTTCAGTTTCTAAATTACTCAATAAACGTAATTCTTCAAGGGTATCTTTTGGAAAGGCTTGTGCTTCGTCTATTACCAATACAACTTTTTTTCCAACCTTGGCTAATTCAATTAAACGCTTATTAATTTCATTCAATAAATTCTGACTTTTAATTTGGTCACAGTTTGACACCTGAAGTTCATGGGCCAGCGCTCTTTTCAGTTCCAACGCGTTTAATTTAGGATTAGGAATATACGCACTGTAATATTCTTGCTCGTCCAAACTATTTAGTAAACGCCGACATAACAACGTTTTACCTGTGCCTACTTCACCTGTCACCTTAATAAATCCATCGCCTGATGCGATTGCAAATAACAACATGCTAAAGCATTCGTTGTGACTAGGCAGAGCCACATAATATTGCGTATTGGGAACCAAAGAGAACGGCAACTCTTGCATACCAAAGAAAGACCTGAATTCGTCTAGCACTTGACTCATTGCTACTTTATTCTCCATCTTCAAGTGCTCCTTGTTGTCTCCACTGGGGGAATGTCTCTTTCACTTTGTTTACTTCTTCAAGCCAAGACGATGGCTCAACAATTTTTGGTTGAAGCAAAATAACCAGTTCACTTTTAGTCGAACTTCTTTGAGTTTGCTTAAACAGATGCCCTAAAATTGGGATACTGGATAGCCATGGAACACTGGCATCAATATTGGATTTTTTATCTTGCAATAAACCACCGATCACCACCACTTGACCAGATTTAGCCCGAATGATGCTATCGGTTTCCCTTATGCTGCTGAAAGCCACTGGCAAATTGTATGTGTCGTTTCCGTAAGTAAATATCTTAGTGCGCTCTTCTACTTCTGTAACACTTGGATGCACATGTAATATCACTTCATTATTTTCACCAATTTGCGGTGTGACATCTAAAGCTATGCCAGAGAAAAAAGGCGTCAGCGTCACCTCTGGTGTGGTAGTGGTGGTGTCATTAGTGGTATCAGTGGATGTGCTAATCTCGGTAATAAAAAATTCATCTGAACCCACTTTTATCACCGCTTTCTGATTATTTACCGTGGAGATTCGCGGGCTAGATAACACTTGAACATCTCCTTGACGTTGTAATAATTGAATCGCACCCGTGAAATCAGAACTGTTAAAACTTAAGGAGAAAATTCCCGCTAACGAATCTTCATTCACAATTGATTCAGCCGTTAAACTGCCCGCAATGTCTTTATTACTTGCTGAAAATGTGCCACCCACACCTAAGCCAAAAGTGTCCCACTGAATGCCCGATTGAAATCCTTTACTTAAGGTTACTTCTAAAATTTTAGCCTCAATGATCACTTGCTTTTGCAAGCTCAATTCGGCCTGATTTAAATAATCCTCCACGGCGGCCAACTCCATAGGAAACGCTTTCACCATTACCAAACCCGCTTGAGCATCAACAATGACTCTTCGTCCTTCTCCATTACCGACCACCATGGCAACCGAATTTTGCAATTTTGACCAAAAGTCCGTACTGGCTTGAGTTTGGACACTACTGGATGACGTACTTGATGAAGATGAATTAGACGCGCTACTGTTTGAAGAGCCTGAATCACTGCTCGAGCTAGTATCCCCATCACGAATACTGCCGCCGGATACCGTTAAGCCAGAAGTACCTTGCCTTGAAACATTTAAATAGTTTACGTGAAATACTTTATTCTGAAGTGCCTTGGGTAAAATGCGATAGCCGTAATCGGTATGAATATATTGATATCCATATAAGTCTCGTACAGCTTGTAGTGTTTCTTCAAGGGTGACATTTTTTAGGCGTAAGGTTATTTTTCCTATTACATCTGGATGCACCAACATGTTAATGCCCATGCCATCTACTAAACCCATAAAAAAGGCTTTGGGAGAATTATTTTTTGCCACCACATCAAATCGTTCTGGTGCCAGCTTTTGGCTATTTATATCCGGCGTCAGCGCATCATAGGCATTTTCAGGCACGATTAGATCAGGCTGCTTGGTTTGTACATTTTGTAAAGCATCTTCTACTATCTTGTACTCTTGTTGGCTACTGCACGAGGCCAATAAAATCAAGATAAGGCTCACTATTAACTTCATGGTTTTACCTAATGGCGAATCCTTGGCAACTTACTTTCTAGCATTATTTCTTTTCTTTTACCTTTTACGCTTAACACCACTGAATTTTCATTAATACGACGAACATAAGCATTGTTTATATAAGAGCCTTCATTAACTATGTAGCCATTAATCACGGCGCTCTTATCTTTTTTACGATTCACTATTTGCCTTAAGATATACCTTTGTTTTTTCGATTTTTTAACGTCGACCTTTCGTGAGTATTCATCATTAACGCCTTTATCTCTCGCATTTGGAGGCGCCATGGGGTCTCCCCCTAAAGCGAATGGCGCCAATAAAACCACAAGGCATATCATGGCAAAATGCCCGCATCCATTAGCCATGATGGGGCAGCTTAAACATTAGGAGGGAATTAGAATGATATAAAATAAGGTCCTCTCCTTGGTTTTTCATTGCTGATTCATCCTTGGCTATGTAAATTACAAATCTAAAACACTGTCACTGGTACTCAGTGTATGCACTTTAATATTTAAGCGCCCTTCGGGGTACGTTAATGTGCTGAAAGACAGTTCATCCCAGTATAACTGCCAATCTTGGGCCTCTATTTCTTGAACATATTTTAAGACCTTTAAATACTCCCCCTGCAACTCTAAGGATAGGCCATGTTTAAAAAGTAGGTTAGTTTCTTCTTTTTGATCGTTTATATTAATTGCTTCAGCATCTAAGTTACTGATTTTATTCATGTATACTTCATTTACCTGCAGTAACCCGGTAAATACTTGGCCCATATTTCTTGGCGTAATTAAAGCGGATGTAAGGTTTACCACTTTTTTATCTTGATCTTTTATCTGTTGCTTTAAGTTTTTAACCTGTTCCTTGTAAGGTGCGTTCACATCCATGCCAAGGCGTTTCTTGTAACCTTCTATTTCAACTTTAATGGCTTGTATAGTATTAAATGAGCTTTGATTAGACTGGTAGTTTTTAAGTATATTTTTAAAAATGGGTTGCCATATAAGGCTCATGGCTAACATTAAAATAATGCTAACAACTGTAAAAGCCATAAGGCGGCGTTCACGAATTTTAAAGGTATTAATTTTTACCTGTAAGTTTTTCAAGCGCTTTTTCAAGGTTGTCCTCCTCACGCATGGAGCTAACAACAAAGGTGAATTCATCACCCTCTCTATCCATTTCGAACACTCTAAATTTCAATTGGGAAAACACATCAATTTCAGATAGCTTTTTTAAATAACTAGGTAAACTATCGGCTTTTAAAGCGCGTCCTGATAAAAATAAATTTTCACCTCCTTCGGTTATTTTTATATCGGTTAACCATAAATTTTGTTCACTGACCCAAGTTAATGCTAATAGTAAAACTGAAAAAGATTGATGTTCTACTTCAATTTGTCTTGATTGAAGATACTTAAGAACCACTTTATTTCTAGTAAGTTCGCTCTTAAGTCGACTGATGTTTTTCTTATAATGCTCATCAACTTTAGGCTCTGGAAACTCAACCTTGGCAACGTCTAAATTATCTTGCCACACATTCAGTTGCCTTTTGTTGATTTCTAAATCGGATTGTTGCCACCAAAGTACTGACAATAAAACACCACCAATCAATAAGCTGAATATCAGCGAATAGACCGCTAAGAATAATAAAGTCGCAGCGCTATAGGGAGGGTCAATAAGTTTAAATTCGTCTAGATACAGGTTTACTTGCTGCATAAGCCAAGCTCCCTAATAAGAAATTTAGTAACAATCATTTTCCTCATAGCTCTTGGCGCCTTAATACCGAACCGATGGCAGGCAGACAAAAAGCTTGTTCTTTGATACTCGGATTAACACTTTCAGAGAAGGGTAAAAATTCGCGGCAATCGAAATGTAAAATGGGGGTTTGCAGTGTTTTTTGTAAGTCATCAACAAAATGCACATCGTCATCTTCAAAAGGCAAAATGTAAATTTTGTTGGCTACGCCTTTTCCTAACTGACTTTCGTAATAATCTAATGACCTTTGTAAATCTAACCCTAAACGGTCCACCATAACATCGTTATCTAATGAGAAGGCTCCTGGTGCGCTGGCAAAACTTGAATAGCCAAATTCGATTTGCCGCGTTAAGTACAAAGCATCGTGACTGTACATAAGCATGGCACCGCTGGTTTCTTCCATTTTTAAAAGAGCGGTGGTGCCGTAGTCCATTTCTGGAATATAAAGGGCCACATTACGCAAAACCATTTCGGGGATATCCACCACCACAAGCACTAACTCAGACCTCTCAATGAATTTAATCACCCTCTCTATGGCTTCTTTATTGGCCACTACGGCATATAACATTTTCATGCGGCCCCGATAAGCATCGTCAGGCAATGGCACCACATCCAGCGCCACCTCTTCTACAGGAGAACTAATTAGGTCTTTAAGACGCCAGCGTACGGCTTCATGTAATTCACTTTTTTCAACAGGAGGGGCTTCTAATAATTGAAGCTCGTAATCTTTTTCGTTTAATACGTAATGGCAATCAGCATTTTTTAACTTGTGGCGCACCACCCAAGCTTTCATATAGCTGAGCTGTTCAGAAGCAGGGATGGGAGCGTATTCGCATTTTTCTATTTGGTAGTCGCCATCCTTAAAGGTGCCGTAACAAATGGCAATGCCTGACTCACAGCAGGTCACACCCACTACCCCTTCAGGTTTGGCTTCTTCTTTTTTAAACCACTGTCTTGGGTCAAATGATAACTTGATGGCTAAAATCCTTCTTAATGTCGTCATCCAACTTAGCTGCGTTAGGCATATTTTTAGGTAGCCCAAGCCATAAATCGGGTACAATCTCCTACACTAACGTTAGTAAGCAATTCAGGGATACGCCAACTTCCATGCTGCATGTCGTACTATTTGAACCGGAAATTCCGCCTAATACAGGCAACATAATTAGGCTGTGTGCCAACACAGGTTTTCAGTTGCATTTAATTGAACCCTTAGGCTTTGATATGGACGAAAAAAAGCTAAGGCGCGCCGGCCTTGATTACCATGAAGTGGAACGCTTAAGCATTCATAAAGATTGGCAAGCCTTTTTAGACACGGTAAAACCCAAGCGCTGTTATGCCATTACGACTAAAGGCATAAGACGCCACACCGATGTGGAGTTTCAACGAGACGATGCCATTGTGATGGGGCCAGAAACCCGCGGATTACCTGACTTTGTTTTGGATAGCCTTAGCCAAGATGAAAAAGTGCGCATTCCCATGTTTGGTGATAGCCGCAGCTTAAACTTATCCAATGCCACGGCCATTATGGTGTATGAAGCTTGGCGTCAGCTGGACTTTGAAGGGGCTGGCTAATTTTTCCCTTAATTTGAAAACCCCAGACATTAAAATGTATGGTCCGCCTCGTTATTGCAAGTGATATTTGCCGATAACGGGGTTGGTTT
>CAJXRF010000046.1 GCA_913058575.1 uncultured Bermanella sp. | reverse complement strand
CATGGGTGTGTTTTCAGTGGTGGCAGGGTTGGGTTTAGCTTTCATTATATACGGTAAAGCGAGTGCGCCGTTTGTGGCCATTTGGCAGCCCATAATAGGAAGCCATTGGGTCCCTGTTATATTAATGTTACCTGCCAGTATTTTAATTTCTTGGGCGTATGTGCCGGGCAATATGAAAAATACTTTACAACACCCTATGTTAATGGGCGTGACGTTATTTTCTGTGGCACACTTATTTGCCAATGGCGATTTAGCCAGCCTGTTACTATTTGGCTCATTTCTTATTTACTCTTTAATGACCATGCTGAGGTTGTCTAAAAAATCAAATTCCAATGATACAAAACTTAAAGGCAGCAAGCTTAAAATGAATCGCTGGGATGGCATGGCCATCGTGGCTGGTAGTCTCGTTTATGTTTTAGTATTTTTATACCATTCTAAAATTGCAGGGGTTGCCATTCCATTAGCATCGATTTAGCTGAATTGTAGAATGGGACAGACTTTAAAACTCAGTTAACCCCTTAAAGTCATTAGCCTATTTAATGACCAAGTTTCAATGCTAAAAAGCGCTCAATATGTAAATTGAGACATGCCCACAAGTAAACTGGCCTATGTGTAAATATAATTATTAGTAGTATAGGTCACATAATTATAAGTTTTCACAATTTGTAATTTAGAGGCCGTTATGTGACTCAAATAATGGATCAAACATAACCCACTATTTTAAGTGAAAACAGGTCTGGGTAAATTTTAATGAGGAGTAGTAATGGGTTTTTTTGATAAAGTTAAGGCCATGAAAAACACGCTCACCGGTGGCGCAGCCAAGGTGTATATTGAATGTGATGAAATATCCTTCACCGAACCGTTTAAGGTAACGGTACGCGCTGATATCGATAGCTCTAACCTGATAGTAGACCGCATTTACCTGAAAATTGAAGGAAATGAGGAGATTGAAGTTCCAGACGTGGATGTGGTGTACGACAGTAATGGGGAGGAGCATCGACGTTTAGAAACCGTCACCTCTGCTAACACAACCGTTAGCTTTGACATTACAGTTGCTTATAAACAAGAACTTGAGGCGAACCAAAGTTATGAGTGGGAGGTTGAGGTTGAATTGCCAGAGGACGCGCCCCGTGTTTACCATGGCCACTTTTGTCAGCACACCTATAGCGCATTCGCTGGTCTAGAATGCTTTGGTAATGATCCTGATTCAGGCTGGTTAGAGTTACCAGGTTAAAAGAGAGTTTGGTGATGGTTCGAACATGGCGTATAGATAACCTGTGACACCAGCAACCGTTTTATGGATAGTAGGGAGCTTATGGTCTTAAAGCTCCCTACTTGACTAAATTTTAAATCGTAATGACTTTAGCGGCCGGTTTATCATTCTGTGATGCACTATCTTCTTCAGTTTTTTTCCATGAGTCTTGCAAAGCACTAAAGGCACCGCTAACACGGGTTTTTATATCTTTAAAAGTATCGCTGCTGGATGCTTTTAATTCAGTCATCCAACTGGCTACTTGCTCTCTATTTTTATGTAAAGTCTCTAAGCTGTTTTGAGCTTCGCTTCTGGTATTGCTGTCCATATCTTGCCATTTACTTTGTATTTTATCTTCTAATACTTGAATGCGTTTATCTAATCGAGATAATGCGCTGTCTACTTTTTCAATGGCGCTTTCTTTGTTTTCAGAACTGAATTCCTTAACGGCTGTTATGGCGGTATCTATTTGTTGGCCAATACTGGGCTCTGGTGTTTCTTCATGGGCGCTAACGCTGTGTAATGCGCCCATTAATACAATGGATAAACCAATTTTATGAGTGATTTTCATGTACGTACCTATTAATTAACCACACGTAGAAGTGTTTTCTTAATGTGCGTTTTGACAAGGGAAAGTTAAAACAGAATACCAGATTAAGCTTAGAGTCTTAAGGGGGTATTAAATTCCATGGGGTGGGGGATATTCACTACGGTATTTATGTATTGGCTGTTTAGCGGGCAGTCAAACCACCCGCTTTTATTTAGGATTGCCAAAGGCCTTCTGAGCGTTACGAGCGACGGATGAATAGCGGTATCATGAAGAGCAAAAACCAAATGCTGCCAGAGCCTGAGTTTGTACTATCAGATGTTGCAGGTACTTCAGGTACTGGTTCGGGATTATTTATCCTAGTCGGCCCTTCAATGACAGGCCAGCTATCGGTTTCACCATCGCCATTTCTATCGGCAAAATCCCCTATGGTTAATGAAATAATGGGGGCTTGGGTATTATTGCCAAAACGCCATAAGGGCTGTTGATTCAAATTAAGTGGCTCGCTAAATTGATCGAATATTAATCCATTGCAGTTTGTAAATTGGCTTGCACACTGTAAGTCTGTTAGCTCAAAGTGTTGGCTAATGCCTAAGTTATAGTTCCGACTAAACATGTCTTCTCTTAGGGTTAAATCTGACGCCCAGTACGTATCACTGATTTTTGGATCGTAGGCACTGCCCACTAAAGCGCCTATAAAGTGCCTTTGTTCAATATCTATTGGCAATTTAACAAGGCTGATCACTTTAGATATTTCATCCTTATCAATTACGCCCACTAAACTGCCACCACGGGCATATTTTGTTGTCCCTAAGCCTGGGGTGACGCTACCGGATAATAAAATATTTTTCATGGTGGTTAATTCTGAGCTGCCAATAAGGCCGCCAACTGAACTGTGGCCATTGATGTTAACCACACTGAACACCGACTCTATTTCAGCGTTATCTATTTGACCTACTAGCCCCCCTAAAACATTATAACCATGAATGCTGGCTTGAATGGCGGCTTCGTTTATTTTATCTGCGTGACTAACGCCCACTAAGCCCCCTAAAAAGTTATAACCACTCACATTAGTTTTAATCACCAATTGCTGATAAACACTATCATCGCTGCTACCAACCAAGCCTCCTAAGCGATTGGCTTCACAATTGTGTAAGCAATCTATTTCATTATTTATGCCTTCTATTACCACGTCAGCAAAAAGGTGATCAAACTGAGATTTCCAAGCGTAACCCAAAATAGCGCCCGTATCGGACCATGCCTTTATATGCCCTGTTAATGAAAAGTCATGAAAGTGAGCTAATTCACTGTAGGCAAATAAACCCACAAAGCGCTCACCTGGACGATTGATATTCAGGTTATGTAATGTGAAGCCATTACCATGAAATTCGCCCACAAACTTTACAAAAAAACTGCCAATACTTTGCCAGCCTTTGCCTTCATTCCAATAGGCGTCACCCGCATCGAATTGCTCATTTAAATTGGTGTCAAAATTTAAATCATTGATTAACTCATAACCTGCACAACCATCTTCAGGGCACCCATCGTTTGAGCCGTATAAAGCATCTCCATGGAGCTCAAGTGATATAAAGCCATCGGCTTCTCCTGAATAATTCATCTGTGTGACGTTGTTACGAATTTCATTTAAATCTTGTAAGTCTTGAATTTCAATTAGACCATCGTTATCAATGTCGTAATCAATTCTGGGGGCGGCATTGATTAAGCTGCTCGCTGTTATTAGTAGTACTAAGGCGCTGCTCAATATTGGCTGGTTCATGAAAAATATCCTTAATGCAACATGATATATGAATGCTAGTAACGAAATGGTTCGTGTAATGGTGTTAAATTTTAGCAAACAACCTTGGCAGAAAATGAATAATGCTTCTTTGAAATGCACTGTCCTATTTATAGGATAATCATGGGGGGGTAAGTGACTTTTGGAGGCTTTTTATGGGGTTTTTAAGGCTGAAACTTATGAATTACTCACGTGATAGAGTGGTCGATTAGCTGCAAGCGATATGTCGCGTTTAGTGGCAGCTATATACAGTTTTATAGTCTCCATTTTTTACGCCTTTTAATGCATTGAAGGCAATCAATTAGAAGGCACCGTTACTAACAGTCATAATAGAAACTAAAATACTGTTTTAATAAATTATAAAAGGTGACAAAAAATAGGCGCAAAGCGCTTTTAATATTCAGTTTATCCTTTTTGTTTAACTATTAAATTATGAATTCGTGCCAATATTTAACAAATTTTAAATGTCCAGAAAAAGGCCAGTTATAACATTGTTGCCTATTTGCCATGAGGATAGTTTCAAAATTCACCCATCATTATCTGCACTTAATGTGCGGCTATTGTTCGTGAGCTTTGTTTTTAAATCTATCTGAATTAGGTAAATAAAATGAAAATAATAAAAAGAAATATTTCTCGGGCAGTGTCCTTAGCTGGAGTGTTAGTCCCCTTATTGATTTGCCAGCCTGCTATGGCAGCTTCTTATTTTTGTTGGGACTATGAAGTAAGTGAAACGGGCACCAAAGGAACAAGAGGTTATGACTACCAAGAGTCAGGCGCCCCAAGTTATACCGTCACATCAGGCACATTCGATACCATTACTTATAATGTAGATGGTTTTCCAAAATGTTTAGGGGGGAATTCTAACTCTAAATTTAAAAGCTTGTTGTCTAAGTTAGAGTCATCAGATTTTAATATTGTATTAATGCAGGAAATGTTTACTAAGGATAAACATAGTTTTTTACGGGATGAGGACCGAATTTCAAAAGATGCTTATCCGTACCGGTCAAAGCATTGGCGTGGAGGCTCACTGTCATTTGGCGATGGACTAGTGCGTTTATCTGACTTTCCATTTGATATGGACAATCGTGACGACAATGATTACTCATTAAAAACATTTGAGTCAGAAGAGTACGATGACTGTAATAATGACTTTATTGGTGGCAGTGTAGATTGCTTAACGGAAAAAGGCTTTACCGTGGCGGTGCACGAAATTACAAATGATTTTAGCGTGCACGTTTATAATACACACATGGAGGCTGGGTCAAAAAGCGCTGATGTAAAGGTGAAGCAAAAGCAGTTTGACCAACTGGCAGATTTTATTAACGCTTATTCAAACGGTGCCAGTATTGTACTGGGTGGTGATTTTAACGCCAAGTGGGCAGATAATAGTTCAAAAGAAGAGTATCAGCAGGTATGGGAGAATTTTCTAGCCACCACAGGCCTAAGACTGGCTTGTCAGGACTTCACGGGTTCAAGTGATGATTCAATTGCAAACTGTGCCTATGACTATAAAGCCGATACCGATCAAATTTTGTATCGTGATAGTCACAATGAGTATGAGCTGACTATTGATTCTTATGAAATTTTAGACTTTAACGGTGTCAGTGATCACGAGCCAAACCGCGCTGTATTTAGCTGGTCTAAAAGATAGTTTACTAAGCCTACATTGGACAGTTATGGTCCTATAAATATCCTTAAGAGCGTGTTAAATGTACAGGGCAGTATACTTAACACCCTCTTAAGGAGTTATTAATATGACATCATCATGGCAACGAAGATTGGCTTTTGTATGCAGTATTGCTGGTCTTTCATTTATTCTTAGCGCTTGTGATAATCGGGAAGAAACACAAGTTGCTGATTCCCCTAAAGAAATGCAAAGCGACGGCTCTTATCGTGTGACGGTACCACTTGGGGATACCCAAACGCTTACCACATTATACAGCTACCCTAACGGCCAGCCTCAAACTCAAAGTTTGGCGCAAACTATCGAACATTACTTAAATCAGCGTTTAAGCCGAGATTTAATTTCACAGCCCAGTGTCAGTGTCACAGTCAGTGGCAGTGATTACAAGGCGGTGATCAGTGGTGATTCTAAAATGGTGGATGACTATTCATTACAGCTCACAACATTTTTAAGTAATGGCCAACTGGCAGCTAAAGCCGTACAAGACTTAAAAGCGGCTGGTAAGTGGGATGACAAAGACTGGCGTTTCTTTTTGCCTCTTGGGTTATCTATTGTGAATCAACGTTCGGTTCAATTACTGCACTTTCCACCTGATTATTCTTTACCAGAGCAAGATTACTTAAACTCAAAAACCAGCCAACGTTGGGAGCAATTATTAACCCTTAATAATGTGCCCCAGCAAGATGTGACTCTATATGAAAGCATTTTAGATGTGGCCCCCATCGCTGCACCAGCCAGTGCTGGCAGTACTCTAAGTGCCACCTACAGTTACTTTGAGCCTTATGTACTGAAAATGCTGCCACTGTTATTAGATTTAGACGAAGGCGCCAGTGAAGCATTGCCTATCGTGGCTTATGGTGGGCCAGTACGTGACTGGGTCTCAAGCCACTATAGAATTACTGGGTTTGGTGTGAACACCTTTACCCAAATTCCAGTGAGTGAAGGAACCAGCACAGTGAATGCTCCCATTCTTGGGGCCAATCACCCTAGCTATATTTGGTATGCCAAAGATCAGGGCCGCGATTACGCGTTAGAGGTCATGGAGCAAGATCTTATTTCCGCCTGTTGGCAAGCCAGTATGGGCAGTAACCCTAAACAAGCCGGACAAACTGTGCTGGATACTTGTACAGCTGGGTGGAATGCTCAACCCATGGTGGTGTGTGTGAACATGGAAATTCAGGCGTATTCAAAAACCGAGGCTGAAGCGAAGGCTATTTGTGCCACGGAAAATAAATCAGACACTGTGGTAGGAAGTTAGAGGCTAATAATAGAAGTGATACTTATTGAGGCGGGCTTACCACAGGTAAGCCCGTTTTAATATTTAAAGGCTTTTTTTAGATTTGCATAACAATTCATTAAGCAATTTTTCATTTTGAAGTTGGGCGGCTTCAATTTCGCTGTCTTTATCCACTGCGTTTTTTTCCACATCACGAATTTTTTCTTTCAATAAGCGGTATTCTTGTTCCCAATATCCATTCATGCTGCCTGGTTGGGTGGGGGTTGTTAGCAGTGGTACTTCTACTTCATCGTCTTTTAAAGCATTAAGCAGGATTTCATTTTCAATTTTAACTTCGTGAACATCGCCCTTTAATTTCTCGCTCACTCTTAATTGGGCTTTCAGAGCTTTTTTAAGGATTTTCACTTCCTTAGCCAGCTTTAGATTTTCTGCGACGAGATCTTCTTGAACGGCAACCCTTGCCTTATGTGGCTGACTTTTAACTGATGCAATGTTCACGATATTGTTCAACTGAATGATCCCGAAAATAAGTAAACCCTAAGCAAGATATTCACACATGTGGCGAAACTTAGCTTCGCGGTGCTTTTAGCCCATAGGCTGTTGCATCTTTTATAGACAGGGTTGAATTTAGGTGGCCATATTAGTGCATATGTAAATCCCTTCAGTGCGGCTATTCACAACTTGTTTAATGGTTTGTTTTTAACGTTAAGAAATGAGCGGTGTGTCGCTTATGAAATTTACTCGCTTGTGTTTTTTAAAAAATAATGTGATTGAGTTGGCACTTTAAAAACGTATAAGGCCATATGGATAGGTGTGGGTTGCTTGACCTTAAAGTAACTGGGTGTGAATAATGGTCAAGCAGTGCAGTGTAAGGCGCTACTTAATGAAGCGGTAAATGGCTTCGTTGGCATTGTCTTGAAAAGTTTGATTGGCTAAGTCGGAAAAGAGAGTGGCTTGATCAATTACTGGGCCCGTTAATACGGGTAATTTACTGGCGTAGAAGACGCCGCTGTCATATATGTTGTCGTTTAAACCGCTAACAAAGCGTTTAGCGCCTATTTCTAAATCATGCATCATGCCCATTAAAGGCATTAACCGCGAACCAATGTGACGGTAGATGAACTTCAGTAGTGGAGGTAAATTATCCATGATATCGGTACCACTGGTGCCTCCTGGACTCATGGTAATAAAACGAATATGTGGATGCTTGCGAGCCTGCGCTGACATCCATAAAGCGGCCATGTATTTTGCAGGACCGTAGGCCACAATAGGGTCTTTAGTCTTTCCAAAGTAAGACCCATCGCAAATGGATGCAAATTCATCCACAGATGAAGACGCTAGGTTAGGACGTTTCATACCCGCCTTTGTTACTCCTCGGGCGGCCTCTGATCCAGCGTATAATGCCACTTTAGTCAGCTTATTGGCTTTTAGTAATTCGTCTAGTAATACAGCATGACCTAATACATTTGTGGCGAAGGAATTTGTCACACCATCGGCATTTTTTTGGTTAGGAGTTTTGCCTCCCATGCCCCCTGCATTCATGACCACCGCTTCGATGGGTTCGGGTAATGCAGTCACGGCTTGGCGTACCGATACTTGGTCGGTGACATCTATTTTTATGAACTTGAATATATGCCGGCCTGTGGATTTTTCTAAGTCTCGTTTGGCAGTCATGGCTCGCTCTTCATTGCGACAGGCTAAATAAATCACTTTTGTACCACTTAACAAGGCTAATTGCCTTGCGCATTCTTTACCTAGGCCGCCATTGGCTCCTGTGATTAATACACTCTTATTCATTATGTTTTCCATGCTTAATTGTGTGTTTAGTATTGGCATGGGTTAAATGGCCCATACCTAAAGACTGTATAGGAAGGCGGGCAATGGGTTTTGATACTTCTTGCTTAGTTATTTAAAAGCTGTGAATGATTATTCATGCTACGTTATTAATAGGTATGCCTTTCAATTTTGGAACAAATGCTTTAAGTATTTGGCAGGGATTTAGGGTGAAAAGATATTAACGGCTATATAATTCTTCCTAGTTTCAATGTGTGTTACGGTGATAAAAATTATCGGTTATTAATGGATGCTCTCATGGCTAAACCCGTTAAAAAGGATCGTCTTTTACCCTATTTTTTGGGGTTTATATTAGGTGGCTATTTAGTGTTTTATTGGGCCGCCACTGAAATGGATCTAATGCTAAGGCATATGAACTGGCAGCAAGAAGTCATGCAGATTACCTTGTTTAATCATAGGGTAGAATTTAACGAGTTATCTACTGCGGGTGAAATTAAGGACTTAACGGATAAATATTTTTTTGAGCAGCTAATAGAATTTGAAAGCCCCGTATTTCAGTACTGCCAAGAAGAGCTAATATTGTATTTTTTACAGCCTTCTTGTTTGTGAATGTTTAATTGAAGAAAGACGATTAAAATGAATCAAGTGTTACAAAGCAATATTTTTTTAGTAAAAGAACATGTTGGTATTTTTAAAGCAGCCAATAACTTTGACATATTTGATCCTGAAACAGGGGAGATAGTCATGAAGTGTCGAGAGCCTAATTTAGGCTTCTTCACAAAGCTGCTGCGGTTTAGTGATTATAAACGCATGACCCCCTTTGACATTCAAATTACCAGTGCTGATGGGGAGCGCATTGTACGCTTGCAAAGAGGCGTTTCATTATTGCTATCGAATGTGGTGGTGAGTGATCAAGACAATAATGCCATTGGCTATTTTAAACAAAAATTATTCTCCATTGGGGGGAAGTTTGATGTCTTAAATGAAAGAGAAGAGACCTTGTGTGAATTAGAAGGCAAATGGAGTGGTTGGGATTTTCGTTTTAACCATGCAGGTCAAGAACTGGCCCATGTGAGCAAAAAATGGAACGGCTTAGGCAAGGAGTTATTTACCAGTAGCGATAACTATATGTTGGAGTTAAATCCTAACATGCCACATACAGATAATACCCGAAAGCTTATTATTGCTGCGGTGATGTGCATTGATATGGTATTAAAAGAATAGCAAAAAGAGTTCGTTCTGAAGTGGCTGCCAGTGAGCCGCAGAATGCATATTGTGGCCTTTTTACTATAAGACACGCAAATTCAGTTATAACTGGCCCTCTGCAGCCTGCTGGGGAGGGTTAGCTTCCTTGATATAAGTCTGTGCTGAACTAATCTTATTTAGTCCCCCCTGTGGTAATAGTGCCATGACTTGGAAAAATCTCAGCGTTCGCTATAAGATTGCCCTGCCTATTGTCATTGTGGGCACGCTATTATTAATGTTGTCCATCATTCAAATAAGCTCATTGAATACCGTTAATTCAAGCTTTGAGCGGATCTATAATATTTACACCCCAGGCGCCTTACTGGCCCTTAATGCTGACCGCGACTTATATCAGGCTCAGTTAGCAGAACGCACCATTGTCATGGGCTCTGCGGATGAAAAATATTTCGAGCTTCAAGTCCATAATCTTGATCAAGTGACCCAGCGGGTAAATGCCATTTTAGAAATGGACATTGATGCCGGTACTCAGGAGTTGTTAACTCAGCTGTTAACTGCTTTTAATATTTGGCGCCCTAAAAGCATGCAACTTACTCAAGATGTTAAGAGCGGAAATATGGATCTGGCCAGCGCGACACAATTAAGCACTGGTGAGCTGGAGGTAGAATTTCAACACGTGCGGGATTTATTAGATACATTAGGTGAGAATCTTGGGGATAACTCTAAGTTACTATCGGTGAAGCTAGATGACACCAATACCAATGCACTGGCGACTATTAGTGTTATTTCTTTAGTGGCCATACTGGTGACCTTAGCATCAGCCATTCTCTTTCCTAGGTTGATCGTGCAACCCATTAATCAGGTACGGCGTGCTTTAGCTGACATGTCCAAAGGTGAGGCCGATCTTACCAAGCGATTACCCAATGTGGGTAACGATGAAATAGGGCGGCTATCGGACAGTTTCAATGAATTTATGGGAGGGTTGCAAACACTGGTAAAAAGCATTGCGGCCACCGCTCAGCAAACTAAAAATGCGTCGGGCATTGTGGATACATCGGCCACCGACTCAAGCAGCTTGGCCAAAGAGTACGCCCATGAAATGAGCATGATCGCCACCGCCATTAATGAAATGGGACAAGCCATACATGAGGTGTCGGCCAATACCCAAAAAGTGGCGCATGCTGCTAAAGACTCTGAAACCGATGCCAATCAAGTGTCAGGTCAATTTAATCAAGCCATGGGTGAGATTCAGAGCCTAGCGGGCAGCGTGAATGATTCAAGCGAGGTCATTCAAGAACTGTCTGAAGAAACCAATAATATTGTTTCGGTGTTAGGAGTCATTAAAGGCATTGCCGAACAAACTAATTTACTGGCATTAAACGCCGCAATTGAAGCGGCACGAGCAGGCGAGCAAGGGCGAGGGTTTGCTGTGGTGGCCGATGAAGTACGCTCTTTGGCCAGCAAAACCCAAGAATCCACGGCCAACATAAATGACATGTTGGCAAAATTAAAAAGCGGTGTGGAAAAAGCCGTTAATAGTATGGTAACGGGTAAAGAGAAAGCTGAAAAAACCGTAATTTATGCCGCTAAAAGTGAAGAGTCGGTGAGTAAAATATCTGAAACTCTTGCCAATATCAGTGGCAATATTATTCAAATTGCCAGTGCCATTGAAGAGCAGTCGTCGGTGATTCAAAACCTAAATACTAACATTGAAAATGTTAACAGCCTTAGCCAGAAGTCTTCACAACAGTCTATGGATATTGCCAGTTCTGCTAAGAAGTTAAATGAATTCTCTGATGCTTTGGCAAAAGATGTATCGCGCTTTAGACACTAGGATTAATATAAATATCGTTAAGGCCTCACTACAGCAGGCATTATAAAATGGTTTTAAGAAACGAATGCTTATTGGCGTTTTTACTATTGATTTGGACTGTCTCCTTACAAGCTCAGACTGTGACCTTTGGTTATGAAACTAAAGGAAACCCTCCTTACTATTTCAAACAACAAGATGATAAGAGTAAACATTCAGGGGCGACCTTAGATGTATTAAGGATTGTGGCTCAGCGCCTAAATTTTAATGTGGCATTTATTCGCCTGCCTTGGCTGCGGGGGTTGTTAAACTTAAAGCAAAATAAAATAGATGGTATTTTTCACGCCAGCTTTAAACCTAAACGCATAGAATACGGTTTATATCCTATGAAGGATGGGCGTGTGGATACATCTCATATGCTTATGGTTCAGAGGTACCATTTATACACTCACAGAGACTCGAACCTAAATTGGAGCGGTACAAAATTTGAAAATGTGACTGGCCCTATTGGAGCTTTAATTGGTTATGCCATCGTGAGTGATTTAAAAAACTATAATATTGTCACCAAGGAATCCAGTAGCATCAGGTCTTTATTAAATCTTGTGCAAAGCAAGCGCTTAATTGGCCTTGTGAACCTTGAAAACATGACCGACCCATTATTGAAAGGCAGTAGTGACTTAAATGGCATTATCAAGATCTCACCGGCTGTTAAAGAAAAGGCTTATTTTTTAATGCTTTCCCATGGCTTTTATGAACACTCCCCCAAACTGGCCAAAGCCATATGGAATGAAATTAAAGCCATCAAAATGACAGGAAAATACCAACAAATACTAAATTCATATTAAATGAATTGCAGCCACTCAATAAACCAATCCCTCATAACATAAGTTATTCTTATTCATTTAGTTATTCATTTAGTTATTTTTTGTGTGGCTTAAAACTTATTAGGACGCTAATAAGGGGAAAGCCAATCATCAGTGTGGTTAAACTGAAGTACAACTGCGCTGTTGTAGTGGATTGAGGCTGTTATTTTTAATGTGACAGGGGAGGCCTGAAATAAATATAGATTAGTTTTTGTGGCATGGAAAGTGCGATCACCTTATGAAATAACTCACCTTGAGATACTCAATGAAAATAATAAAAATAATGGTTTCTGCTTTAATTTTCAGCTTTTGTTCGCTATCTGTGGCGGGGAAATTAATCTTACTCACTGAAAATTACCCTCCCTTTAATATGAGCATAGAAGAGAAGAATTTTGCCAGAGGCGATAGCATAGATGGAATATCGGCCGATATCGTAAAGGAGCTAATGAGTCGAGCGGACATAGATTACACCATGACTCTGCGTTTTCCCTGGTCCAGAGTATATGGTCTAGCCCAGTCTAAACCCAACTATGGCTTATTCTCTACGGCCTACTTGGATAAGCGAAAAAAAGACTTTAAGTGGGTGGGCCCATTAGTCGGAAACGATTATGTGTTATTTTCACCTGCCGGTAAGAAATTTAAAATTAACAGTTTTAACGATCTTAAAAAGTATCGAATTGGCAGCTATAAAGGGTCAGGGGTTGCACAGATTTTGAAAGAAAAAGGCATAACGGTAATTGAAGCGTATAAAGATAATGGTAACCCAGCTAAGTTGGCCAAGGGCAGTATCGACTTATGGGCCACAGGGGAAGTGACAGGCCGTTATATTGCGTCGATTGAAGGCATAAATAATTTACAAACCGTCTTTAAAGTAAAGGCCATCGAATATTACCTTGCGCTAAACTTAAGCACAGAAGATGCACTGGTGACCAGTTTGCAAAATACCCTGAATCAAATGCGAAAAGAAGGGGTGTTAGATGAAATGAAGGGGAGGTACCAATAACACAGGGGTTAATCAAGGTAGCTAGACACTACCTTGACGTTATAAACCATTAATGAATTCGGGCGAACTCTGACCGTCGCGGTTGGATGCTTGAGACCAATGTATCACTTTTTACTCTAGTAGATCTAGTTGATCCACTACTAAATTATTCATGGTTAGGCCAAAACCATATCCTTTAGTTGTGGATTGCAATTGACCCTTAGAACCAAATTTCAGCGAATCTTGAGTCACATCATTTTTTAATAACAAATCGCCAAATGCTCCTTCCTGCGCCCTTAATGAGTCACCGCAAATATTCACCATGGCCAATGCTGCCCGTGTTAATAAACTGGTTTCTCCTACCTGCGCACCAAGGATCACACCGATGCCTTTTTGTTTTGCCATGTCTATAATGGTTTTTGAGCGAATGAGTCCGCCCATTTTTGAAATTCTCACATTAATCACCCAGTTATCAGCTGAGCCTTCAAGCTGGTTAAATTGCTCGTAACGAGTAAAACTTTCATCGAGAATAATCGGCATTTTCAGTGAGCCTGCTAACTTTAAAAGGTCTGAATATTGATTTGCATTTAGAGGTTCCTCAAGGCCAAAAACAGTGTACTGGAATGATTGGCTATGAGTGTATGATAGTAATATTTGGAAGTAACTCATAACCTCTTGAGTCTGTTGCCAAAGGTTGTTGGCATCCCAGCGTAAACGAAAATGAGGCTGAGAAAATGATTCAAAAATAAACAATCGTGCTTGGTCATCCTGAATAATACCCGAGAGCTTAAATTTAAAATCGGTAAATCCAATACTAATATACATTTTTAGCTGATGTTTAAAACTATCCAAACTGCCAGTTCCTAGTATGGCTGAGTATTGGAATATTTTATTCTCAATACTGGGTATGGCCATTAACGATTCAACTGAAGTTTTTTCGGTTTTAGCAAAATAATCTAATAAAGCAAGCTCTAAAGCGCACCAAGCAGCGGGGTTCTTATCGATTAAAACTTGGTTGTTATACACCCAAGTTAAAAGGGATGGGTAGTCTTTAATGCTGTCAATAATGCTTTGCAGGTGCAGCTTATAAAAATCTTTGGCTGTATCGTAATCTTCTCCGGTTACGTAAGTGCGCGGACTGGACTCCCCATACGCTCTGATATGTTTACCATTAGTAATTTGAATCAATATACCATAGGCCTGACTTCGTGAGGCTTGAGCATGTTCAAATTTTACGTTAAATGGAATTTCCATTTTTTTTATGGTGATATTCTTAATAGAGATGGGTTTGACCCTTATTGAATTAGTTGATGTATATTTTATATTCATAGTCTAGGCCTCCTGTAATGTAACTTTGGTAGGTTCAGTTAATGTGCTCTTGGTAAAGTCTTCAAAGGAAAAAGAGTTATCTCTGGCATAGAGTAGGGTCATAAACTTTAATTGACTTTCTCTATTCCCTTGCTTAAGGAGATGATTTTTAAAGTGATTGAAGGTTCCAGTTTGTAAAAATGTAATACGTGTAGGGGGCAAACGACCGCTATCTCTTTTACAGCCGTATTCCAAATTTAGTTCTTTTAGTTCTTTATCCAGTAGTAATGTTACAGCGGTACTAGATAAATTCTCAGTATCACGTGCTTGTAAAAATAATTGGTATTCTTGCTTTTCTTCATAGGCTAGCATTACATAAAAAATGGTACTGAAATTTAGTTTTCTTTCACATCGCTTAATGGCTTCTATTAATTGTGACTCGTAAAGTTTTTCCCCAGTAATATTGGTGACGCCTTTACCTTTTTGTAAGAACTTAAGGGTGGGGGTTTGTAATAAGTGGCCGTCAACCGTCACTAGATCATTCATGAAATAACGGTAAAGCCCATTACCGTTGGTAATAATGATGTAATATTCTTTACCAACCTCTAGTTGATGCAGCATTAGAAAAGGCAGTGCAGATGTGTCTTGCTGATCGGGTCGCTTATCCCATATGGATCGTTCAACAAATTCATAAAAGGTTTCATTAATACAAGGTAGCCCTTTAGGTGACAATGCAGGTGAATTGTGAGCAGACCTTAGTTTATTTCCTTCAGCTATGCCAGGCGCCAGCGTAATGGTGCCGCGAAATTCACTGGCAAGGTAGCCAACGTCCATCACTTTGGTATGGGGTGGTAGTGAAGGGCGTATGGCATTCAGCGGTATGCCGCAGCTTCCCTGAGTCCAGGTGGCCGTTAAGCTTAGGTTTGGCCAAATGTCATGAAACTCAATGACTTTTTTTTCATTGAATAGCTGTTGCAACTCATTATGACGCTGTGGATTATAGTGGATCTTTTTTTCAATGGCTTGTTTAATATTATCGGGCAAGTTTAATGTCTTTGGTAAATATTTTTCTTTTATATCGGCTAATAGATCATGGCGTCTTTCATTGATAATTTGCAGTAAACGAATAAATGTAGATGGGTTGGCAGCCCCCAGAAAAGTAATGTTTTTATGGGCTAAAGCCAAGCGTAAAATTATATAATACTTAATTTCAAAGTCAGTTATTTCAAATACTTCAGGAGGGAGAACATATTTAGCCTTTGCAATTTTGGGCATGTTTTTTACTAATAAACCTGAAACGGAACCATAAGGATGTCCTGAGTTGGTGTATCCTTCAATAGCAGGGCTGACGATGGCCAATAACATGCCAGAGAATGCCTTTGGACTGCATTGATAATTCATAAATGCGGCTAAGCTTTGACTATTTTTAAGTTGTTTTATAGATTTATTTAAAATGGGAATTTGTTTAGCACTTCCGGTCGTGCCACTAGTTTGAGCATAGATAGCTGGTGACGCACATGTTAGAGCTTGGCAACCAGATTTTTCTTGTTGATGGATATAAGGCTGAAGACTGTCATAATCTTGCACTGGTACACTTTTAACAAAATCTTTGTGGTTAAATATATGATTAAAGTTATGTTGTTTGGCAAAGGTCGTAGTGTGGTTAGTTTGTAGTATAGTGTTTAATAAATTTAGTTGGGTCGATTGAGGCTTATCACAACTGATTTTCATGGGCTTCCAAAGTCTATAGCGAATGCTGTATAGCCATGCATTGAAAATAAGTGAGATTACATGGCCCTTAATATGGTAATACCATAGATAAAGAAAGGTGCCTAAACCATTAAATGGACGAAGCAGCGCAGCCATAAAACTGTCGTGGGATTGTTTTTTTAATCCCACTTTAAAATTTGATAAATTTAAACTGTTGTTTTTTTGTTTTGTTGGTAGGTAAGCTGTTCCGAATAAAAGGTCCCAAAGAATGATGTTATTTCCATAATTGACCATGGATGTTTTTACATCACTGGCATGATGCCAGCGATGCAACTGGCAACTGCTGATTAACCAATTAAGAGGACCATGTTTTAAGTCAATGTTAGAATGCTGAAAGAAACCATTAACGGCATAGAATACAAAGTAAAGAGCAAATACTTCTTCTGATACCCCTAGTAAAATAAAAGGTAGACTATCAAATACATACTGCATCGCTTTTTCTAAAGGGTGAAAGCGGGCAACATTAAGGCTATATAACTTTTCAGGACTATGGTGAATAGAGTGGAAACGCCATAGGAATGGAATTTTATGACAGGCAACATGCAACCAATAGCGTAGAAAATCAGCTCCTAAAATCATGAGGCATACCTGTACAAATAGCGGCGATTCAGTTGGCCAGAGCTGAGAGAATGTTTGCGAACCTAGAGTGTTTTGGCTTAATGCAATGACTACCAATAATGCTAATATTCTTGGCAATAACATTTGAATGAGAGTAAGGAAAATAATGTCGCTCTTAATTTCTCTGAAGCTAGGTTGCCATTCAACATTAAAGGGGATAGCCCTCTCTAATAATAAAATTAATATGAGCGCACCCGCCACTGAAGCACTGGATGCGAAAGTGAGTGGCAAGCCCCACTGTAATAGATTCCAGTAACATAAAAAGGCGAACCCCATAATGACTGGATATGCAGTTTTTTGAATAATCGATTTTATATTAAGCATCTTTATCTCCTATTAAGTAGCAATGGGCTTGGATCAATACAAAACTGGCTAGCACCAGATGAAAAAAGCTGGGAAGCGGGCGTTGGAACCATGAAATGTCAGATACTCCAGCAAGGTGACTACTTGAGAGCTGAAGAGGAGATAAGGAAATAGCCAGACGAATGGACATGACAATAAAATACACGGCCCCGAATATGAGTAATTGTTTTCCTTTCTTGGCGTTGGGGGTAACTTGATTATTGAACACTCTATATGATAAAAAACCGAGCAAGAATAAAATCGCTACTTGAAAAGCCACCAAAACAGGGTAAGCCAGTATTTCACTGTGCCAATGTTCAAAGGCTGGCAGGGGTAATTGAGGGTAATTTAATATAAGAAGCTGTGCACTGACGCGAAATGCAAACAGAGCGCTAAGAAGCCACATAAGTGTTCCGTATAACCTATACGGTGATAAGCTTTGTCTATTCATGATCACACCTGTTTATTTATTAATTGGCGTGAGAATAGAGGTTGAATAAAACAAGACTAAACGACACTATGCTAAGTATTAAAAATCGGTACTATAAGTATCGAATAGCGACACTTTATAATATCGATTATCAAGAATTCATTGTTAAACGGCACTCTGGCTAATACGGCGTGTCAAACTTTAACCAATATTATGGGCGACATCATGAGCGAATCTCATGCACTTATTACCTCGTTAAAGCATTGCCTTAAAGAACGGGGCATTAGCTACCAGTATATTGCTGAGCATTTGTCTATTAGTGAATCTAGTGTTAAACGAACGTTTTCTGAAGAAACATTTACCATGTCGCGTCTGGAACAAATTTGCGCTCTAATAGATATGAGTATTTATGATTTGGCCAAAATGAGTTATGTGCGCAGCGAGGGTCGGCAAAGAGTTTTAAGTCTAGAACAAGAGCAAGTATTGGCTGAAAATGAGAATTTATTCGTTTGTTTTCACTTAGTCATTAATGCTTGGTGTTATGAAGATATTTTGAATCACTATGATTGGTCTACAGCCAGTACAATTAAACTTCTTACTACCTTAGATAAACTGAAACTAATTGAGCTTCTGCCAGGAAATAAGATAAAACCACTAACTTCCAGTATTATTCAGTGGCGAAAAAATGGCCCTGTAAGAAAGGTGTACGAAGGCCGAGTAAGAGAGGAATTTTTAAAACCGGCATTTACGGGGAAAAAAGAATTAATGTCATTTGAAACAATGGAATTTTCACAAGCATCCATCACCATTATTATAGGAAAGATAGTGCAATTACTTAAACAGATAGATGAACTTGCCGAAGCTGATATGAGCCTACCTAATAAATTAAAATCAGGTTGCGGCCTTCTTTTTGCTATTAGACCCTGGGTTTTCTCTGTCGTGAAAAAACACATTCAGCATTGAAAGTAACCATTTTAATTATAAGTACAGCAATTGAAATTTAGGTGTTCAAAAGTATTGTCTTTTAACCAATGGAAAATTTCTTACGATAAGCACTGGGTGATAGGCCAACTCGGTCTTTAAACAAGCGTCTAAAAGAATTACCGTCTTCATAACCCACCGCTTCGGTAATGCGCTCAAACGATTCTTTGCTGCTCTCTAATAGATATTTGGCTTTTTCAATGCGTAAATTTTGCAAATACTGAATAGGCGTCTGTTCGGTGGCTTCTTTAAAGCGGCGAATGAAATTACGCATGCCAATGCCAAATTGGCTCACCACATCTTCCATACTGATGTTTTGTTGTAGGTTTTTCTCAAGGTGAATTTGTACTTTTAGAATGACTGAATCTTGGTGATTTTTTTTAAAGCTGGTGCTCATGTAGGGGGTTTGATTGCGATCACCTGTGTCGGTTAATAACTTCTTAGCACACTCGGCTGCCAATTGCGGAGACGTGAATTTGCGAATAATGTGCATTAATAAATCAACACTGGCCGATGCGCCCCCTGAGCACATGGTTAAACCATTATCGGTAACGGTACGCTCTATTTGCAGTTTTACTTTAGGAAATGAGTTTTGAAAGTGCTCGCTAAAAAACCAATGGGTAGTGGCTGTTTGATTATCCAATAAACCTGCTTGAGCCGTCACAAACGCGCCAGTGCACATACTGGCAATACAGGTTTGCTGATCGTGATGAAACTTAAGCCACTTGGATACCTCAGTGAGGTTTGGTAATACACGCATAATATTAAACATGAAACCGGGTACGATGATGAGGTCGGTTTTTTCAACGCTGTTAATGGCTTTATTGGGTGTAAGGCTTAAGCCTCCGGTACAGGTGACGGGGGCGCCATCTAACGACACGGTCTCTAGTGTAAATAGTGGCGCATTAACCACAGCTTTACCGTCCTGTTTGGCCAATTGTTGCGCTGCAAACTGGTGTAAAAAATTAGCACACTCTAAAAACTCCATACATGCCGCCACGCTAATAGCGCTGCATTGCTCAGCCATTAATATGGTTATCTTCATCTTTTCTCCCCAAAGCCCATTATCATTTCAAGTTTTCCCCAGAAATGCAAAATCAGCATGTTATTGTTCATTTTTGCCTATGGTGGACCCATCGGTCAATACTTACCATGACATTACATTCATTGAGTCAGGCCATTAGTCATGAAAAACCTCGTTTTTAAGGTATTTAAAAAGCCGTTTTTTGGTCGATTTCAGGTGCCGTGGCGCTGGCCTGAAAATGCCGAACAAAGCCAGTGGAGCCGTATCAATTTGCTTAGCCAATCAGGTGCCAATATTTCAGCCTTATTGTCTCGCTGTGAAGGGAAAGCGAAGGGGGCCATTTTGTTGGCCCATCCCATGGGGGCGTCTGCAAAAGGGTTTTGGATTCGCTATGGCCATGCGCAATTATTAAGGGATGCCGGTTATCATGTAATGGTATTTGATTTAAATGGCTTTGGTGAAAGTTCGTCTACCAATATGGATTACCCGCTAGATGTATTGGCGGCTGGGCAGTACTTGAATAAACTTTTTCCAAAATTAAATGTGGCGGTTATGGGGGCATCCATGGGGGGGGCCATGAGCGTGTGTGCCATGAGCGATATTGATCACCCTTTTAAGGCTGCCGTAATAGAGTCAGCATTTCCAACACTACTGCATTTTTGGAGTCGTTATCCGTTACCTAGCTTGGCGTTAAAGTTGTCTAAGGTTTTTTATCCACCAGGTGAGCGTAAATTACGCCCAGTATTGGCAGCTGAAAACTTGAAAGGTCAGCCTAGCATGTTACTGATTTATGGAAGTGGTGATGTATTTACGCCCCCTAAGGATGGGCAGCAATTAAATGATGCGTTAAATAAAAAAACTCAAACAGAATTTTGGGTGGCAGAAGGGGCAGAGCATACCCATGCTTATCGACAACAACCTGAGGAATATGCAAAACGTGTGTTAGGTTTTTTAGATAAAGAATTGGCGGCTTAAATCCCTGACTTCTTTTGGATGAAACTCAATAGGCACCCCATACAAAAACGTCGGTTTTTTGTGGGGTGATTTTATTTGTTAAAAGCGCTTAACTTTGGCTGTGAATAGGCTTAAAGCGCGCTCGGTAAGTGCTGGGCGACATGCCGGCCTTGCGTTTAAATAGCTTAGTAAAAGAGCTAATGTCTTCATAACCCACGGCGTGGGTAATTTCATCTATGGTTTTATTCGATTGCACTAAATATTTTGTGGCGGCATCTAAGCGCACTTCTTGTAAATAATTTGAAGGGGTGAGTCCTGCGGAATGTTTAAAACGTCGAATCATGGACCGGTTTGATAGGCCAAACTGTACCGCCAAGCTTTCAATGGATATTTGCGTCATGTAGTGCTCTTCCATCCAATTTTGAATGTTCAGCACTGCTTTATCATTGTGGTATTTTTTGCTGATCAGTGGTGAATAAGAAAGTTGAGTATTGCCTGTGTCAATCACAAAGGCTTTAGCGGTGCCCATAGCCGTTTCGTGATCGCAAAATAATTCAATAATATATAGCCCTAAATCAAACCATGCCATGCCTGCACCATCACATAATATGTTTTCATCATGGGTAATCAGTTGGTCGGCTTTTAATTTTACTTGAGGGTATTTTTCTTTAAATAAATCAACGAAGCCCCAGTGCGTGGTGGCCAGCTTGTTATCTAAAATACCGGCTTCGGCTAAAAAAAAGGATCCGGTGCCATTACTGCCAATGAGGCTAGAGGTATGATCGAGTTTTTTTAAAAACTCAATTAAGCCTGGGTTTTGCTCTAAGGTTTTTTCTATATCCCCTGCAATAAAGGGCACCAGATAAATGTCGCTTTGAATGACATCTTGAATGGCCAAATGAGGCATGATGAAAACGTTATTCAAGGTGTAAATGGGCTTCTTATCCCAACTGGCAATTTGCACCTTAAACTTGGCGTGGGCAGGTTGGCCATGTAGCCGATTCCAAGTGACACCCGCTAAGCTGAGTAAATCGTTTATGCCGGTTAAGGCCCCTGCTAGCACATAGTCATAGGCCAATATGGTTACGGTAATCATGCTATTAATCTATCTTTGGCAAATTTCACCCAATGTATGTCATTTTTTACGGTTAGTCTCCTTCTAAAGTACTGGCAGACTAGGGGCAGTGATTAATTTCCCAAAAAGACATCACTAAAAAGTGATGCTGGCGGGCCTTGTGGTTCTGAAGGAGGATAAGCGATATGAGTGAAGTGAAAACCCATTTACGTACCTGTAATATTTGTGAGGCCATGTGCGGCTTAGAAATCAAATATCAGGACAAGCAAATTTTATCCATTAAAGGGGATAAAGAAGACCCCTTTAGCCAAGGCCATATTTGTCCAAAAGCCACGGCGTTACAAGATTTTTACCACGATAAAGAACGCTTAAAAACCCCCATTAAGCGTACCGAAAATGGCTGGGTAGATATTAGTTGGCAAGATGCCTTTGATGAAATAATAGAAAAATTTAAAACCATACAAGAAACTCAGGGAAAAAATGCATTGGGGGTGTATCTGGGTAACCCTAATGCTCACAATTTAGGCAATGCTATGTTCTTGCCTGCCTTCATTAAAAGTTTAGGCACGGTTAACCGGTATAGCTCAGCTTCCACCGATCAAATGCCACACCATGTGGCGTCTAATTATATGTTAGGTGCGGGTATTTTAATTCCAGTGCCAGATATTGATCGCACCGATTTCATGTTGATTATTGGTGGCAACCCTGTGGTCTCTAACGGCAGTATGATGACCGCCCCTAATGTACAGGGGCGTATGAAAGCCATTCAAAAGCGTGGTGGTAAAGTGGTGGTGGTGGATCCAAGGCGTACCGAAACCGCTAAAATGGCCGACGAGCATTTGTTTATTCGCCCAGAAAAAGACGCTCTTTTATTGTTAAGTATGATCCATACAGTGTTTGCCAACCAGCAAATTGATTTAGGGCATTTGGAAAATTATGTTGAAGGACTTGATAAAATTGAGTCTCTAGTAAAGAATTTTTCACCACAAGAAATGAGCGACTACATTGGTATTGATGCTAGCGCCATTGAAAAACTGGCCACAGATATGGCCAGCGCAAAATCAGCTGTATGTTATAGCCGAATGGGGGCATCTACTCAAACCTTTGGAGGGTTGTGTCAGTGGCTAACCAATGTGTTTAATATCATTACGGGTAATTTTGATAGTGAAGGGGGCGCCATGTTCCCACAGCCGGCTTTTGACTTATTAAGGCGTACTGAGCGTGGCCAAAAAACCTCTTATGGCCGTTACCAGTCAAGGGTACGTAAACTGCCGTTTTTTAATGGTGAATTTCCAGTGGCTACATTGGCTGATGAAATTACCACACCAGGGCAAGACCAAATAAAAGCGTTGATTACGGTGGCTGGTAACCCTGTGTTATCGAGTCCCAGTGGTGACAAATTAGCGGTGGCCTTTGAAGAGTTAGACTTTATGGTATCGGTGGATATTTATTTAAATGAAACCACTAAGCATGCCAATATTATTTTACCCGCCACCACAGGTTTAGAAAATTCTCATTACGATATTTTCTTTAATAGTTTTTCGGTTCGTAACAATGCCAAATACTCTGCACCTCTTTTTGAAAAAGAAGACAATCAAAGAGCCGACTGGGAAATACTAAAGGAAATAGCCGCCGGTCTAAGTGGAAGACCCAACGATGGTTTTACCCCCGAATTTGTATTAGATATGGAATTGAAATCTGGCCCCTATGGCAATCAGGGCTTAAGTTTGCAAAAGCTAATTGACAATCCTCATGGTATAGATTTAGGCGCGCTAAAGCCTTGTATAATAGAACGTATTAAAACAAGCGATGGTAAAGTGAACCTAGCTCCCCAGCTTTATTTAGATGACATACCTCGTTTAAAAGATATGTTGTCACAGCCGGCCCGCGATAAAGATTACCCATTTGATTTAATTGGCCGCCGTTTGGCTCGTAGTCACAACACTTGGACACAAAACTCTAAACGATTAGTCAAAGGTAAAAATCCAGTAACCTTACAGTTAAACCCAAAAGACGCGACAGATTTAGGGGTAGAGAATGGTCAGTTACTGTCTGTGAGCTCAAACGTCGGTGAAATTAAAATAGAAGCATTAATAAACGACGATATTTTACAAGGTGTGGTGAGTATGCCGCAGGGTTGGGGGCATAACCAAAAAGATACAGGCATGTCCATTGCTGCCACACAGCCAGGTGTGAGCATTAACGATTTAACTGATGCCAATCGCGTTGATTTATTAACCGGCAACGCGGCTTTAAATGGCACTAAAGTCAGTATTAAAGTGGCTTAGGTTTGCTCTTATTTTATCGTTAATAATAAATTTCGCTGATCGAATAGGGTCAGAAAAATAATATAAAGGAAAAAACATGAAGTATTTTTATCCGCTACTGCCCTTTCTTGCGGGTTGGGGATTATTGTTGGCCAGTGACAATTTAGCCACAATTGGTTTAGTGAATGGTTTATTGCAACTGGTGTTATTTGCATTTGTGGTGTGTTTACCCACATGGCGTACTGGGCGTATGTCTTATGTGGATATTGGTTGGCCTTGGGGTTTGACGCTTATTGGTGTCATTACCTATCTGTACAGTGACGGTAATTCAGTGCGCGTAATGGTGATCAGTGCAGTGTATGCCATTATTGGTGCACGCATGGGAATAGGGGCATTACAGTTATTAAAAATGGGACACCTAAAAGAAGAACTTCCTCGTTACAAGTACCAGCAACGACGCTGGGAGCGAGATGGAAAAACCAATACGCCCCTTGCCATGCAAATTGAAGGGATCGTGCAGGGTTTAGCAAACGCATCGTTTTTAGCAATTCCAGCATTTGTTATTGGTTTTAATCCCAGTGAGAGTATTTCAGTGTTTGAAATTGTCGGCTTACTTATTTGGTTGGGCGCTTTCTTAATGGAAAGTGTCAGTGATGCACAAAAACTGAAATTTTTAAGAGCCATGAAAAAAGCCGGTAAGAAAAATCAGGTGTGTAATGTGGGGTTATGGAAATACTGCCGTCACCCAAACTACTTT
Organism: uncultured Bermanella sp.; assembly: GCA_913058575.1. Lineage (GTDB taxonomy): Bacteria > Pseudomonadota > Gammaproteobacteria > Pseudomonadales > Oceanobacteraceae > Bermanella. The sequence continues at coordinate 24,420 of CAJXRF010000046.1, read as the reverse complement.
GCTGAATGGATGGTCTGGAATGCATTGGTGATCGCTTCTATTCCTTCTTGGATTCATATGTTTGAATTTGAATCAATGGCAATATGGGGTTTGTTGGCGGTGGGTATTTTGTTTGCTTCCCGCGCCATGTATGTAACCCTTGTTTTTTACACAGGTGCAGTGCCTGCGGAGTATTACTCGGTATTAAAACGCCCTGAATATAAAGCCTACCAACAAACTACTAATATGTTTTTCCCAGGTCCTAATAAGTAACACCAGAGCAACTATAAAACCGCAGAGGCTGTCTAAATCTCTGCGGATGAGTGACTTTTCGTTGTACTAATAAAGGATTAGTACGATACTCTATTGAGTAACATAAAAACTTTTACAATTTCACGCTTCAGTAAAAAATAAAACCGCTTAATGGCGCGTTTTTACAATAATAAAAAAACTGGAAATGAACATGTTTAAAAAATACCTTGCATATACCTGTATTGCTCTTGGAATGGGCATGCTATTGGCTTCTAAGTCAGCCAGTGCACAAGAACATGATTCTGCTGTACAGCACTTAGCACAGGCCATTCGTTTTGAAACCATAAGCTACCAACAGACTGAAAAAATAAACCACAGTGCTTTTGATAATTTCAAATCATTTTTAAAGTCCACTTACCCAACCGTATTTTCTAGTCTTTATATTCAAAAAATCTCACAGCACAGTTTACTCATTGAATGGACAGGCACTCATCAACATTTAAAGCCTGTATTATTTGAAGCACATTATGATGTGGTGCCCATAGAAGAGGGTACCCTTCAAGATTGGCAACATCCTCCTTTTGCCGGTGTCATTGAAAGTGGCTATGTGTGGGGGCGTGGCAGTTTGGACGATAAAGTGTCGGTGATTGCTTCACTAGAAGCCATAGAGCAATTATTAAAGCAAGGTTATGCCCCAGAGCGAACTTTATTATTTGCTTTTGGGCATGATGAAGAAATTGGTGGCAAGCAAGGGGCTAAGCAGATAGCCCAGCATTTAAAGCAAAGAGATGTAGAGTTAGAATATGTCATTGGTGAAGGCGGCTTGCTAATTAATGATCACCCTATCTTACCTTCATCTACGGTGGCCATGATTGCGTTAGCCGAAAAAAGCTATTTAACTCTAACGTTAAATGCCAAAGGAGAGGGTGGTCACTCTTCAGCCCCTTCTCAAAATTCAGCGGTGATTCGTTTAGCAAAAGCGGTATCGGCTTTGGATGATAATCCATTTGAAGCAAAACTGGTGTCACCTGTGTCTGAAATGCTTGTGGCGTTTGCGCCTCATGTTGGGATGGTGGAAGGTTTCTTATTTAATAATCAGTGGCTAAGTGAATCATTGTTAGTCTCTAAGCTTAGTGAGAAAACCATGAGCAATCCATTGGTGCGCACCACAACAGCCGTGACCATGTTTAACGCTGGGGTTAAAGAAAACGTAGTGTCACAACAAGCCCAAGCCAAAGTGAATTTCCGCTTATTACCAGGAGACAGTACTGAGCAAATATTGGAGAAAGTGACAAAAATAATAAATGACACCCATATTGAAGTAGTGGCCGATTCTTGGGGAGACAGTCCCAAGGTGGCCAATATGAATGCAGAAGGTTATCGACGTATACAAGCATCCATTGAAGCTGAATTACCTGGCACAATTGTTACCCCTGGCTTATTAATGGCCACCACAGATACCCGGCATTATTCTCATCTCACTGAAAATATTTATCGTTTTCAACCTTTCACTATGCACATGGATGATAGTAAAACCATTCACAGTACCAATGAGCGAGTGTCGCTGGATGCCGTGGTGAATGCCGTGGCTATTTCTAAGCGGCTAATTACGGCTGTTGCTAAACCCTAACCTGCGGCTTCCAATTAGAGCTTTTCGCTGTCTATTAGTTGGGGATAGAGTACTGTTGACATGATGTTTGCTCAGACCCAGTTGTATTTTTTAGGTTGAGCTCACCAAGTGAGTTGATGCCGCAAACCACCATCATAAATAGGGCAGACTCTTCATATAATGCGTCGCCCCGTTATTAAATAGCGTCCTTTCGATATTTTTATTTCTACATAACCAGTCTAAACTTTAAATGGCTACTGCATAATTTTAAGACTAATTATGAGTAAACAAGTATTTTTTAGTAACCAAATGACTAAATAGGAGCAATATGGGCACTTTAGTGAAAGTGATTGGTTGGCTTCTTTTATTAAGCTGGTCACTAAATTCAATTGCCTTCACATTAAATGGAGTGGCCTCCTATGAACATTTACGTAAAGAGTTTTACATAGCTGCTTTGTACTTAAAGAAAACCAGTAGTGATGCGAGTGTGATACTGGCCAGTAACCAAAGTAAACGAATGGTCTTGAAAGTAACGGCAAGTCGCTGGTCCCCTAGGCGCTGGTCAGCCATGTGGCAAAATGATATTGCCATTAATAATCCATATTCGACAGATGATGAACTTAGTCACCAGTTATTAATATTCTCGGGCTTCTTACAAGACCCTCTAATTAAGGGGGATGAAGTCATTATTGAATACGTTCCCACCATTGGCACTCGTATTTTCATTAATAATGTAAAAGTAATTCAGTCTCCAATATCACAATTATTTAATTATTTGGTTAATGTATGGATTGGTGATTTGCCTCCCAATGGGGGCTTTAAAAACCGAATTTTAACGGTAGCAAGTGATGAAACTCATTTGGAACTGCTTAAAAATATGGAGAGTGTGACTTATGACAAAAGTCGTTCTGAAATAATTAAATCCTGGATTCAATTTACAAAAGACCAAGAAATAGCGCGAGTTAAAGCACTTAAAGACAAAGAAAAGAAAGAGCGGCAAGCTAGGGAGAAAGAAGAAGCACGTGAATTGGCCTTGGCCAAGAAAGAAAATAAAAAACTCGAAGATAAAGCATTGGCTTTAGCGAAAAAGAAATCTAAAGAAAGAGAAAGATTGGCAGCGAAGAAAAAGAAAGAAGCTATTGCCGCTAAAACCTATGCTGCGCCAAAGAAAAAACCTAAAAGGAAGGCTCTTCCAAAGAAGAAAAAAATAGCCAGTAAAAAATCAGATAACACTAAAAAATCGAAAAGTGAAATTCTTTCTGAAAAAAAATACTATCAAAACCTTTACCATTGGGAATTAACTCGGGAAGTTCGTAAGGCCATTAGTTACCCTGCTTGGGCCAAAAAGTTTGGTCAAAGTGGTGAGGTAGTGTTTAACTTTAATGTTAATCGTCAAGGTAAGGTAAGTAACCTTTTGGGAGCCAATGAGGATGTTTCAAAAATATTGGTAACGGAAGTGAAGAATAACATATTAGCTATTGTGCCATTGATATTGCCCCCCGATGCGCTTACAGGTAACAGTTGGAACTTCTCTTTTAGCTATTTATTTGATCCAGAAATCTCAAACCAAAGCTATGTGAAAAAACCCACTAAACCCAAGTCTTTAAGTGGTAACGGTAAAATCAGTAATGCTCAATACCATAAAACCCTAAGTCAATATTTAGACAAAGTTAACCTTACTATCAGTAGCGTTATTGAATATCCGTTGTGGTCTAAAGACCTTAAGCAAAAAGGATTAGTTGAAATAGAAATTACTATTGGTGCTGATGGCTTTGTGAAAAGTAGCAATGATATAAAGTTAAGTCGCCATAAAAGACTTAATAAAGCCGTACGTGAGGCTATTAAAAAGTCGCAACCATTGCCACCTATTCCTGATCAGCTAAAGTTGAATACTGCCACTTTAACCATTAAGCATACCTTTGAATAATGGGTAGTTTTTAGCATTCTTAATATAGGCATAAATGGGGCGTCAATAAAAAAGGGCCATGTAAGTTCGTAAGTCATGGCTTAAGGGAGGGAAAAAATTTAACAATGTAAAAACACCCATTATAAAAGCCGTTAAGCAATCTAATGGGTGTTCAAGTTTTTAAGCCATTTAAAATAATAGCTTAAGTATTTTTTACAAAGACTTCATGTATTCAAGTAACGCCGCTTTATCGTCAGAGGATAATTGAGTGCCGTAACTGTGGCCTTCTTTACCGTTACCACGAATGGTGGTATCCAGTAAGAAACTACCGCCATCCACATATCCTGCCCCTTCCACGTCGTAATCTGTTGAACCAATTAAGAAACTTGTGGGGCGATTTTCGGGGGCTTCCAATAAATCCTTAAGGGTTCGTACTGACCCGTTGTGTAGGAATGGCCCGGTGAAAGCGATGCCGTTTAGGGGTTTGGCTCGGTAATTGGTGGGCACGAATTGTGGGCGATCAGTATGGCCTGCAATATTTTCTAAATGCAGGGCCGCCTTGGCATCTTCTAATGATAATTCAGGGTATGCTTGTGCTGCTTGAATGGCAAATGCGATGGTGCCTTCATGATTGCTTACCGCCACCTGAGTACTCACTCCCAGTAACGCTAAAGAACTAAAGGTTTCTGGCACTTGCTCGCCAAAAGTTAGGCCTGTGGCTGGGTCTACGGTATCGGGTGATTTCTGGGCAAGAACGGAACCGAGAATGCCGGTTTTATCTGTACGCATACCGTAATCAACAGCGAAGGCTTCGTCGGTACCCACTTCATAATAAGGTACTCGCACCACTTTAGTGAATTGACGGCCAATTGAATTAGGTTCAGACAATTCATATTCATCAACACCATCGCTTACGTCCATGTGACAGCTTGCACATTGCGCGGCATATACTGTTTTACCTTGAGAGGCTAGGTTCGAATTTAAAGGTGGGAAACTAGCAGGCCATTTAGGAGAGTGAGCACGATTAATCGCCACTTCTAGCTCCACTAAGTTATCCACTTTAGGCGAAGCATCAAACAGAGTGTTCAAACCTAGTTGTTGTCCAACCAGTTCTAAGATGTCAGGAATATTTTCATCCTCATCTAAATTTATTGAACCAAATACACCTAATACTTCACCTGTATTACGAGTCAGTGGGTCAAAGCCAACACAGTTGGTTTGTATGCATTCCAGACTGGTAGCATCCCAAATATAAGGATACGTCACCGGAGCGGTTAGCAAGGGTGCTTCAGATATATCTTGGTTGGTATGACCGAAATGTAATTTATTTAAAATGGCACCGATGGCGTCTAAGCGCATTGGACCGTTCTCAATACTAGAATGGGTGGTGGCTACGTAGTCAGACACATATTCAAGTGATTCATCAAGATATCTTTCGGCGGAAAACACATTAACAGGCCATGCGGTTAAATCAATGTTTGACAGAGTGTACTGTGCAAAACGAGTTTTAAAGCGAGCCAGTTTTTCAGGGGCATTTTTGTTTGCCTGCAATGCATTTTGCAGTTTTTCTAAAAATGTAAATAGGTCGGCATTAGCTTGGCCACCCTCTACATAATAGGTACTGTCACCATAGGTTACTTTACCTGTGTGACAAGCCGCACAAGTAAGACCTAAGTAATTTCGTCCATCAAGTTGGCTTTTATCTTTCACAAAGCCAATTGGTAAACCGTATTCGCTGACGTACTGCTCAACACGTTCTCCAGCTCTGCCATCATACACTTCAGTCTCGCTTGAATAAGCAGTGGCTTCTGGATACAGGTATCCGTAATCAGTGAGTGATTCACGTTTAGAAAAAAGTTCTTGTGAGTTTTCTGTTTCAATTGTATTAAACACTTCCCATTTTATTAGGTGAGATCCTTGCGGAATGCTGTACCAGTCTTTTCGGCAGGTGTTGGTGTTGTTTTCATAACAGCCAGCTTCCCAACTGTTCATCCAATATATTTCATCACTTGCTATGGCAGAAATCGAAATTGCTGCCAAGCACACTAATAGTGCATGTTTTATTTGTTTCGGTGCACCCATGTTATCCCCCATCAGGATTATTTTTTTACATAAGTATTATTATTTAGTGGATTAAATTCATCCGTTAGCAATGCTATAGGGCAAGTAATTTAATAGGAATAACCGTAAAGCATTAGAAGTGGCGTTCTGAGTGCCACTTTATATTTTAAATTTTAAGTATGTGATCAATGGCTTTCTCGTCAGTACGTTTGTAACACTGTTGATACAGGCCTGTGTTAATAGAGGAGGGCTTTGTGTTTGTAAATTGTTAGGCTAGTGCGTTTGAAAACTAGTTTTCATTGAAGATTAAAAGTAAATCTTCTGAGTCATTATTAGTCACATTTACTCTCATTAAGCTTCTTTTCAATGAATAAATTAGATTAAGGAAACTTCACAATATGACCTCCTGAGTCATTATCACCAGTACTAATAATGGGGTATTCTAATTGTCAATTTCTGCTTTGACGTGGGTTATGGGATGATGAGTTTTAAGCTATTGACGGGCAATGATTAGCAAATTTATCAAATAATCATTATCAAGACATAACAGCAATTGGGAGATAAGCATGGCTATTGGTGTAACGGCAAAATTACAAGTTCAAGCTGGTAAAAATCAAGAATTTGAAGCAGTTTTTAATCAATTAGTGGCAGCAGTACAGGCCAACGAAGAGGGCTGCCTGCTATACGCATTACATAAGTCTCGTGAAGATGCGCAAACCTATATTGTATTAGAGCAATATGCCGATGAAGCGGCTCTACAAGCCCATGGCAAGACCGATCATTACCGTCAGTTTGGTAAAGAAATGGCACCTTTTATGGCAGCTGCACCATTGATTGAATTAATGGATAGCATTTAGTTTTAAAAAACCCACTATTTGTGACAAAGAACCAATATTTTTTACACAGTCATTATTAAAAGATTTTAAGGTAGTTTTTATGAGTCAATTTCAAGGTAAAACAGCGGTCATCAGTGGCGGTGCAGAAGGCATTGGTTTTAGTGTGGCTCGTGCCATGGGAAAACAAGGCATGAATGTGGTATTAGGCGATATCGATGCTAATCAACTTGAAATTGCCAAAGCAAAATTAGAAAGCGAAGGCATTGCCGTATTAACCGTTAAAATGGACGTAACCGATCTTGCCCAATGGCAAAACGTGGCAGATCAGGCTATTGAGCGTTTTGGCAAAGTGCACATGCTTGTCAATAACGCAGGTGTGGGCAGTAAGCCGGGTACCGTCGAGCAAACAGACGATAAAGATTGGCGTTGGGTGTTAGACGTAAACCTAATGGGGGTGGTTTACGGAACACAAACCATGGTGCCGTTGATGAAGCAACACGGTGAAGGAGGTTGGTTAATTAACGTAGCGTCTATGGCGGGTATGATGGGCGTGCCAATGGCCGGCACATATACAGCCACTAAAGTGGCAGTCGTGGGCATGTCAGAAAGCTGGTATGCGGAATTGAAACCACACAATATTCAAGTATCGGTATTGTGTCCTGCTTTTGTTAAAACTCGTATCAATCTTTCTAGCCGCAATAAGCCCGCTGAACTTAAAGGTGAGAAGGAAAGTGGCGATCATGCGGCTACATCGTCGGCCATAGCTGATCACATGCAAAAAGTCATTGATGCGGGTTTACCACCTGAAATAGTCGGCGAGCGTGTAGTAGAAGCCATTACCCAAAAAGAATTGTATATCTTCACTCACCCAAATTATCGTAAAGCGGTGCAAAAACGTTTTAAAGCCATTGATGATGCTTTTGCTCGTTCGGAAGCAAGTCCGTTATTAGAAAGTGTGCTTAATGAAGAAATTGCTACCTTTTCATAAGTGTAAAGGCGAACGATGAGTTCGCCTGTTATTTTTGTTATACGAAATTAAATAATAAAAGGTAATAAAATGTCGTCTCGTGAATTTGGTGTAGTGGTATACGGCGCAACTGGTTATACCGGTCGTTTAGTATGTGAATATTTAAACAAGCAGTATGGTGTAAATGGCGACGTAAAATGGGCCATGGCCGGGCGTAGTGAAGAGAAGCTTAAACAAGTACGAGACGAAATGGGCATTCCCAAAGACGTGCCATTTGTGATCGCCGATGCGGGTAATCCTGAATCCGTTAAAGCCATGGTTGAAAGTACGCAGGTGGTATTAACCACTGTGGGGCCATACCAGAAATACGGATCAGATCTTGTTCGTGTGTGTAGCGAAACAGGCACAGACTATGTTGATTTATGTGGTGAACCAGCTTGGATGCATGAAATGATTGCAGCCCACGGTGAAACTGCTAAGGCCAGTGGTGCGCGTATTGTTTTCTCTTGTGGTTTTGACTCTGTACCCTTTGATTTGGGTGTACACTTTTTACAAAATGCCGCCATTGAAAAATTGGGCAAGCCACTGTCTCGTATAAAAGGCCGTGTACGTGCCATGAAAGGAACATTTTCAGGTGGTACCTTAGAAAGCTTTCGCTTAACCATGAAGGCTGCCGTTAAGAATCCTGAGTTAATTAAAGTATTAACCAATCCGTTTTCATTATCTGAGTCTTTTAACGGGCCTAAACAACCTTCGGGCATGGCGCCTATTTTTGATGAAGACTTAAACAGTTGGTCAGCCCCTTTTGTGATGGCCACCATCAATACGAAAAACATTCACCGTAGTAACTTATTGTTGTCTCATCAGTATGGGGATAACTTTGTTTACGATGAAATGATGTTGACGGGGCCTGGCGATAAAGGCGAAGCCATGGCAAAAGCCGTGGCCGAAGATAAATCTATGGCGAACGATCCAATGCAGCCAGGCGAAGGGCCTTCAAAAGAAGAGCGTGAAACCGGTTTTTATGATGTGTTGTTTGCAGGCTCTAATGACAGTGGCGAGCGTCTAATGGCCAGTGTTAAAGGGGATAAAGACCCAGGCTACGGATCAACTTGTAAAATGATCAGTGAAAGTGCCATTTGTTTATTGAAAAATTTAGATGCCGCCAGTGGTGGTATATGGACACCCGCCTCAGCTTTGGGTGATTTATTAATTGATCGCTTGCAAGAAAATGCCGGATTAACTTTTCAATTAGAAGGCTAAATTTTTTACTTAAGGCGTCTATAAAATAAGGCGCAGGCTACTTTCATTTGTCCCTTTCCCCACAGGTGTATTAACCTACTGGGGATTTTTTTTGCCTGCTATTAATGCTGGAGTATTGTTTTAGAATGGATTATGGGATGCTGAAGGTTATATAGTATAAGAATCGACGAATATAAAATAAAAACAAAATTGAGAAGCAGCATGAATGAAGTAAGTGAAGCGTTAGGCGAGGCCACAATATCTGGTTTTTGTAAGCCCCAGTTTGAACAAGTGGCCCATGAATTCATTGAAAATTTCTCTAGCCGTGATGAAGTGGGGGCGAGTGTTTGCCTACATGTAGGTGGCGAGAAAGTTGTGGACTTATGGGGGGGGCTCACGAATACCCGCCAGATGACCCCTTGGGAGGAGAATTCTTTATGTGTGGTCTTTTCTTGCACTAAGGCCGCCACTGCCATGTGTGCTCATTTATTAATTGATAAGGGGTTGCTCGAATTAAATAAACCCGTGAGCCATTATTGGCCTGAGTTTGCACAATCGGGTAAAGAAAGCGTGACGGTTGCCATGATGCTCAATCATTCTGCTGGAGTGCCTGCTTTTAAAGAGCCCATTAAAGAAAAGGGTTATAACGATTGGGAATACATGGTGAAGCGTGTGGAAAGTGAATCTCCCTTTTGGCCACCCGGCACTCGCAACGGATACCACATGATTAGCTTTGGCTGGACCGTGGGAGAGTTAGTGCGTCGAGTTTCAGGGAAATCCTTAGGGCAATTTTTTAATGATGAAATTGCCAAGCCCTTAGGGATGGAGTTTTGGATAGGCTTGCCGGAAGAATTAGAATCCCGTGTGGCTCACATGATGTTAGGTGAGCCAAATATGAAACCACCATTTTCCGATTATGCCATGGCTGTGATGGGCGATAGACAATCTGCTTCTCATTTAGCATTAATGAATAACGGTGGACATTCTGCTAATTCCCCTGAATCACATCAAGCACAAATTGGTGGCGCAGGGGGCATTGCCAATGCCCGTGCCTTATCTAAAATGTTTATGCCGCTGGCCAACAATGGAGTAGTACAGGGTCAGCGTTATTACAGTGAAGCGGCTGTTATTCGTATGGGGCAAGTATCCATGGCCACTCAATTAGATGCGGTGTTGCTCATGCCAACACGTTTTTCTCTGGGCTTTATGAAGTCTATGGATAACCGAACCAATAAACCAGGAAATACCGAAAGTTTCATTATTGGCGATCGTGCATTTGGTCATGTGGGGGCGGGTGGCAGCACAGGTTTTGCAGACCCTGATTGCCAGCTGGCTTTTGGTTATGCCATGAATAAAATGTCTAGCGGCATTTTATTAAATAACCGGGGGCAGTCTTTAGTGGATGCTGCTTATAAAAGTTTAGGATATAAAAACTGCGATGCGGGTGTGTGGGTAAGGTAAACGATTAAATTTAAGCCCGCCTTTATAGTAGCTTATAAAGACGGGCTTGAACAATGTAAAAAATAGCCTTCTATCATTTTTTAATATTTATGCGGCTTCTTTTTTTTGCGTGTTATTTGTTTTGGCCAATGATCCGTAATGACGTTCCGATGTAATTTCGTTGCGTTGCCATTTGAAAAATTTCCCTACCCAGTTAATAAGAGCTTCTGGTTTTCTTGCACGTTTCCATTCGCCAGCTACGTATTTATTCATTTCACTTAGGGTTGGGTATATGTGTATGGTGCCTAAAATTTTGTTTAAGCCAATATTGTGTTTCATGGCTAAGACATATTCGGCAATTAAATCGCCCGCTTGCTCTGCGACAATGGTGACCCCTAATATTTTATCTTTTCCAGGTTTGGTCAGTACTTTAATAAAGCCATGAGCTTCCTCATCGGCAATGGCGCGATCTAATTCGGCCACATCAAATGTGGTGACTTCATAAGGTATATTTTTCTCTTTAGCTTCTTGTTCATTAATGCCCACGCGGGCCACTTCTGGTTCGGTAAATGTGGCCCAAGGGATAACAGAATAATCGACCTTAAACTTTTTAAATTTACCAAATAAGGCATTAACCGCAGCATACCAAGCTTGGTGGGCGGATGTATGGGTAAATTGATAAGGGCCTACCACGTCCCCTACGCCGTAAATGTTTGGATATTTAGTTTGTAAATATTCGTTTACGTTAATGGTGCCGTTTTTGTTTTTCTCTATGCCTAGCTCTTCTAAACCAAATCCTTGTGTGTTAGCTGCACGCCCCACTGCCACCATAACTTGGTCAAACGCTATAGAGACTGATTGGCCATTGTGCTCACATACTAATATGTTTTGATTATTTTCTTGTTTAAATTCTAATGCTTTATGATTCAGGCGTACGTCAATGCCTTCATTTTTAAAGCGCTTTTGCACTGCTAAAGATACATCTTCATCTTCGCGAATCATTAACCTTGGTAACATTTCAATTTGTGTCACATGGCTACCTAACCGAGCAAAGCTTTGTGTTAATTCACAGCCAATGGGACCACCACCTAATACAATTAAACGCTTAGGCTGCTCTTTTAATTGCCAAATATTATCGCTTGTTAGGTAGTTAATATTTTCTATGCCTTTAATAGGGGGCACAAATGGGCGTGCCCCTGTGGCGATAACAATATTACGAGTAGTGATGGTAATACCATTCACATCAACGGTGTAAGGAGACGTTATTTTTGCTTCTCCCTGCACCACGTTTACGCCTAACTCGCTATAGCGTTCGATGGAATCATGGGGCTCAATGGTTTTAATAATGCGCTGCACGCGATTCATTATGCCGGAGAAGCTAAATTTAGCTTGCGCGGATTCAAATCCTAGTTCGCTGGCACGATTAACATCATTCATGAATTTACCAGAACGAATAATCGCTTTAGAAGGAACACAACCTGTATTTAAACAGTCGCCACCCATTTGATGTTTTTCTATTAACGTCACTTTTGCATCAACTACAGCAGCAATGTATGACGTAACCAATCCACCAGAACCAGCACCCACCACCACTAAATCTTCATCAAAATGTTTAGGCTTAGGGAAGTTTTTATAAACTTGGCGACTTTTTAACGCGCTTAGAGCCCGCTTTGATAAAATGGGGAATACACCTAATAAAACAAAGGATGCAATAATAGCTGGAGATAAAATACCACTAAGAGACTCTATATTAGCGATTTGTGTGCCGGCATTAACAAAAACGGCGGTACCTGCCAACATGCCCAATTGGCTTACCCAAAAGAACGTACGGGCTGGCATATTGGTTAAGCCCATTACAAGGTTAATGACAAAGAAGGGCACAACCGGTACAAGGCGAAGTGTAAAAAGATAAAAAGTCCCTTCTTTTTCAATGCCGGTGTTAATGGTTTTTAATTGTTCGGTAAAGCGACTTTGAATTACGTCTCTTAGCAAAACACGAGACACCAACATAGCAAGAGTCGCCCCTATGGTGGATGCAAATGAAACCAACAATAAACCTTCTGCTAGTCCAAATATGGCCCCAGCGATAAGCGTCATGATGGCAGCCCCTGGAATAGACAGGGCCGTCACCACCACATAAATGCTCAAAAATAATAAGACACTGTTTACGTGATGACTTGCCACGTAGTCATTTACAATAGTTTGCTGGGTTTTAAAGTATTCAAGACTTAAGTATTGGCTCACATCAAAATAGTAAGTGAGGGCCAATATTGTGGCGAGCATCGCCATAAGAAAAATTTTGCCAAAGTTCATGCTGTGTATCTCTTTATTTTCTATGGTGATGCTGCTTTAAGGTGTGCTAAAAAATTCTAAAAATTACAAAGAGTACAGCTGGCTAAACGTTTCGTAACGCTTGCGATTTATGCCCATATCAGAGTAACCAGCGCGAGATTGTGAACGGAAGTGAACCAGTTGGGCACTTTCATCTAACAGTACTTCAACATCATCGTGATAGCGCATAGTCGGTGTTGTGAATATGGTGTAAATGTAATTATTTTCTTTAGCTTGCACTTCATTGTTGGCCATTTCAGCGAGAACTTTTTCAACAGTGGCAAGGGTTTCTTGAGCGCTGCCTTTAAAAGGAAGGGCGGCTACTTTTTTATCATCTTGTTCTGTTTGGCTGGAAACAGCATTAGGCTTAGAAGGCATTGGCGCTAACTTGCCATCTTTATGACCTAGGTGAGTAGGGCTTTTCATATTTTGTACCACCAGAGATACGGCAAACAAGACAATGAGTGAAGCTATGATTAGGGCAGCGATTTTCATGGGAAACCTTTGAAAGTATGTGTGAGTTAACTTCAGTACTAATCTTATGAAATTAGATTGTGCACAATCTAATTTGTTTGTGTGAAGGAGTCAACAGAAATGGCTAAAATCAACCCAGTAAAGAGGCTCTAATTGATGTGCGTAAGGGAGCAATCCCATAAATCTGGTAAGCGAATACCGTTTTTTACTTTGCAAAGTGAGACTCAGTTAATATTAAATGTTAAAAGAGGCCACTAGAATCGGCTAAATAATGGAAGTATTGAAAAATAATAAGAATTAAAAATCTTTTAATCAGGTAATGGATACCAAAATGGCACTTGCACTAAGACAGGTACAGCCCTCAACGGATGAGACGCAATTCACTGCACTGCTTTCCCATTATCCGAAATTAACCCAGTACTGGAACCTTGATAAGCGCGAATGCGATATTGAGATTATTAAGCGTGAGCTCATTGGTATGGGTTTGGGGATTAATGAAAAGATAATGCTGAAATTTCTTGTGATGGTGTGGATGGGCATAGACGTTTTAAACTTCAGTATTATTGATGCCATTAATATTTTAGATGCGGATGATTTGGATTACATCATCTCTTGGACCAATAAGCCTTTTTTCCCCTAAAACATGAATCCCCTTTAGCGAGCTACTCAGTGGTAAGCAAGCTGATTGGGGAGAAACAAACTCACCTAAGGCCTGGGCTCATGCAACTGCCCGTAGCATGAGCGTAAACTTTACCACTTTCATCTTTAATGCTGCCTTGTGAAAGACCTAAGGATATTTGAAATATTAAGCACTTAACCTACTGAAATAAGTTTTAGGTTTTGTGAAGTTGGGCGAACCATTTTCACGTTTAATCCTATCGTGCCATCGCCCACACCGCTTCTATCATTGAATGCACTGCGTAGCCAGTAACCGAATCTAGTGTGGTGGCAGAAAATCGACCCTATACGCCCCCTAAAGGATTTAAGTGGCCTTCATCCCTATGGTATGGGGTATGGAAGTCGCTGGAATATCACCGCCATCATGGCCTGCAATACCTATAAAGCCACCAAGTTGTGCCAGATAATGGCTGAATTTTAAGTTAAAATGCTCCACTCTTGTATTTGATATACTCCTAAGTAATGGACGATTATGGATCTCACTAGGTTGTTATTTAAACGTGTTACATTAGTGCTTTGTCTTTTGCCCATCATTTCATTCTCCCAAGCTGGTAAATTAGGCGATCTTGAAAAAGAAGCCAGTAAACCCAAAAAACGTGGTACTTCCTCCAGTTCTTCTAGTGGTTCTACATCAGGTTCCGGTTCTGCATTAGGAGATAAATTGGCAGAGGGTATGGCCGAACTCATTGTTCGTGTGACCTTTAAAATAGCTGAAACGGGTTTCACGGTACTGGCCAAAGGGGGTGAGGCCAGTGTGAATCGCTACGCGCAATCCAGCCCCGTTATTATTCGGGACGAACAAGGTGAGCGTGAGACGGGCTTATTTCGTAAACAGGGTGACCCAATTTTACCCACCTTAAAACTCTCTTCCCAATGGTTAGATTCTTCTGATGATATCAGCGCCCAACTTACTCGAATAGAAGGGGGTTATGGCTTAATTGGGTTTAGTTATTCAGAAAACACCCTTAAAGAGGGCAATGAAGAGCTCACTCTTTCTAACACCTTACTGCACTATCGCATGAGCCTTGGCAACAATATTAGTTGGGATTTAGCCTATGGTCGTGGGCGTATGAATGGTAACCAATCTCACGAAGGTGATGTTTTTGCCATGCCTATTCGGGTTCGTTTTATTAACTCCGACTGGCACTTCGAATACTACCCTGTGTGGTCCAGCTATAATGGAGGGTCTTTGTCGGAGCACCAATTTAGCATGAACTATCAATACCAATATGTAGGATTGAGTGCGGGCTATAAAAAGTGGTCAGCAGGTCTTACTACAGTGGATGGAGTTTTTGCAGGTATGTATTTAGCATTTTAATAACGAAAGTGGGTGTTAGGCACAGGTCAATCAGTGCCTAGCTTAATGCATGAAAGCTGTTAAATATAACTGGGCTTATGGTGGGACTTAAAGGGCCATTTAGGAGGGATTTTATGAGTTTTAAGCCATTGCATTGCAGTACCTACCTTTCTTGATTCCTCGTAATACTCGCGCAGTACTGAAATATCCTAACCCCGCTGTTTTAATAGCCATAACATATAGCTCTGAATTACTGAGGGTTATGCAGAATCATTGGGTATATTCTATCTATTGCCTATACTTTCTTTACCACTTTCATTAACAGGCATAGCCGCACAGTGAACTCCATGAGTTTGAAAGTCTTGGGTCTGATTTTTTCGTTGTTGCTAAGTACTATTTTCTCCCATGGTACCTATGCCACTGAGCGTTTTACGCTCTATACCTATCACAATAAGCCACCCTATTTCTTTGGCTCTATTCCCGCGGGCCGTGAAAAATACGCGACCACGGGCATATATCGTGCGTTTGCTGCCTATCTAAATGAGCAATTAAAGGATATTGAGGTCGAAGTAGAATTCTCGCCACGAATCCGACTTGAAGGCAACTTAACGGATGGACAGCTTAATGGTGCCATCATTGGCGTGAACCCTTTGTGGTTTAAAGATAAAGAGCGCACTCGTTATTTGTGGTCTCATCCATTTATGAATGACAGGGATGTGATTGTGGTTCATGCAGGAGAGGTTTTCCCTTATAAACACCCAAGAGATTTAGAAGGCAAGTCGCTCGCCTTACCAAGGGGATTGTATTTTTGGGGTGTAACTGAGCGTATTAAGCAGGGGAAAATATTGGTTTTTGAGACCAACTCAGAGCTTCAGAATTTGGGCATGGTCGAGTTTGGTCGTGCTGACGCTACCATAATCAGCATTCTTAGTACGCAATACTTTTTTAAGCAGCGAATGTCTCAGGGGTTATTAGAGGTATTAAAGACACCCCATGATCAATTTGAAAGAATGATACTTTTCCCTATTAGCCAAAAGAGACAGTTTGAAATTATTAATAAATTCATTGAAAAGGCACTGCAAGACGAAAATTGGCTTAAGGAATTAGAAAAACATGAATATAAACCATAAGGGTTTAATTGAATGCTTACCTAATGTTATGCCTTTATTACCCGTTGTTACCGAGTCCCTCCCCAAGCGTTTTTTTAAGCAGCTAATTCGAGCCAACTTGGCCCACCTGAACCAAATACCACTATGTGAAATCACAAAGATGTGCGCTAGTAGTGCCTTGTAGACTTCTTGTGCTTTACTACCTTGCGGATTTTTTGATGCCCGCTAAGGTTAATAAAAATACCACTGCCCACGTTGTGAAACGGGCGCCTTTTAAAAATAAGAGCGAAAATAAAAAGGGGAGGATCACATGAGTTACGAAGATGAAATCGATTTGATCGCGGTTTTAAGCAATAACTAATTTTTAAGAAGCACCCGAATCTGTTTTTGGTCTTTCAGGTTCGGGTGTTTTTTAGTGCCTGCTATTTGGCCTAAATGAGTTAGGGGTAAGATTCCCTTAATTGATCTCTTTTACTTCTGCTGGAATGACGCCAAACGTTTTAATTAATGGCTACTGCCACGCAGCCTATCTTTATATGTGTGATCTGACAGATGCATTTCAATATCCTGCTTGATTAACGCTTTTTTACATTTTCTGTAAGCCATGGTGGGTGTCGCAACACGTCTATATTTTTTGACGATAGCCATCGGGGTGTGGGCTTCTAAAAATAGTCATTCACTTGGTGACTAAAGAACTCTGTGCCATAAATGGATACTTGAGATTAGCTAACCCAAAAAGTGGGCCCAACTAAGCCAGGCCTGGCATCTTCCGCGCTCGGCTCTTGATCCATAGACGTGATTACGTTTACCAATTTGTTGGTTATTATTCGAGTGTTTGAATGTTTTGTTATGAAAGGCAGCTAACCCCTTCAAGGTAGGTCAAATTGCTTGTAAAGGCTTTTAAGGTGGTTGTATGGGGGCGATTAATTGTACCTGTAATGGGCTACCTGACTGCACGAAGTTATGAATTACCAGTTAATATGTTTGCGTCGCTTAATATTAAGCAAGGCTCTTAATGATCATATGACATGGAAACGTTTTTTTGGGGATATTCATGAAGCAGTCATCAGCGTCTTTGTGAAGTTGCTGGTATTCCACGTCATTGCGACTTTTATCATAATATTTTTTAAATATGGCTTCTCACAAACAAATTCGTTTTAGGTAAAAAGCCATATTGGTCACAACTGGGTATTTAGCGCGTGGTTTGCGTTGTGGTAATGTTTAGCGAAACCATTTGTGGATGAGGCGATTGAGCGTACCCAAATTCCATTTCTTCTAGTAACTGAGTGAGCTGTCTGCGACTTGCTTTATCTTTAACACCTTTAATTTTTATATTTTTCAATTTACCTTTATTGGTTAACTGAAAAGTAAACTGGCTGTGATTTTCCTTGATGTTTTTTGGGCGAAGGGTGAAGGCTAATTTTGATAGAAAATCTTTTGATTGCCCGTTCCAGCATGGATAAAAAGAGGTATCGTGCCTAGGGTTTGTGTTTGAGCAATTGCTTAACTTGCCATTGGCACTGCCCAGATCAAAATTGGCTTCCATGGTAAAAGAATGTTGATAGGATTGGGATGTAAATTCCCCTGTTTCGGATAATATTGCGTCCATATCATCCATTGCCATAGATTTCAATTCGGCCATGGCGGAAGTGCTGAATAAACTTAACATCAGCAGAGTTTTAAAATTCATGTGTTTCTTCGTCCTTAAAAAGGGCAGGATATTAACAGCAGTTGTGGGTGAACAACACTGTTATAGCCGTTAAAAGTTGTCATAAACCTGATATAATTTTCCGCCAAATAACCAAACTGGATTTGAATAATGAAGTACCTGTTACTTGTTTTGAGTTTTTCTCTATATGCTTCCCTTACTTATGGAGCATTACCTGCCTCTATTTCTGATGAGCAGATCAATCAATATATTGAGAAAATTGGTTTAAAAGATACCTTTGAGTCTTTGCCTGATCAAATGTTGGCCATGGGGCAGCAGCAAAAACTAACCAGTTCAGATCCAGCTGCAGTAGATCAAAGCATTCAAGAAATTATGGCGGTTTGGAATATTGAAGACGCCATGGCCATCACCAAAGCTTACATTCGTGACCACTCCACTAAAGAGCAGTTTTCAGATTTAAATGAATGGCAAAATTCAAGTTTGGCTAAAACCATGACAGGTCAAGAGTTGCAAGCCACTCAGCCAAATTTTCAAGCGGATTTAATGCACTACATGGGTGTATTACAAACTAACCCACCTAAACAAGAAGTGGTATCAGCCATTCAAAACTTGGTTAAAAACACTAAAATGACGGACATGACAGTTGAGCTGATCGTCAGCATTATGAAGTCCATGGCTTTAGCCACAGGGGATAGTGAAACTGAGAAATTTGAAACCATGATTGCACAAATGAAACCCATGCTAGCTGGACAAATGAATCAGCAAATGATCATGACGTCATTTTATATTTACCGAAATGTCAGCACTGAACAATTAAATGAATATGCTGATTTTTACAAAAGCGAACTTGGGCAGCATGAGCTAGATTTAATGTGGGCCGCGTTTAATGAAACTTTTAAGGATTGGTCCGTGAAGGTGGGCACGCAGTTAAAAAATAAAAAATTGGCTGCTCAGTAAACAACTTATAAAAAGAGTAGCGACTACACCGCTACTCTTTTTTCAATGCCTTTCAATTAATGTCTGTTTTCTTTTAATCCAATAATTCCTTCATCGCCTCATACAACCAAGAAAGTGCTGGGCCCTTTACAATATTCTTAGGCGTGATCAATTCTATGGATGGGCTCCAATCTTTATGGTCTATGGAAAACGGTAAGCGGGTTAACCGCCCAAAACTTAAGCGCTCATCTGCCAAGTGTCCTGGCAAATAAGACCATCCAATGCCCTGTTCCACCAATTTATAAATGCTGCTAAAGCTATTGGCCCACCAAATATCCGCGGATATTTTGGGTAGCCAATGAGTCGCTTCCCCCTTGGCACCGCGTAACATAATTTGTTTGTGAGCAATGAGTTCATTTACTTTAATGTGTTGTGCTTGTGCAAGGGGGTGATGATGGGCGCACACAGGGTAAAAGGGTAAGTTGCCGATGTAACACAGTTCCACGTCTTCACTAAAGCTGTGGTGGGTAAACATTAGCCCCAGCTGAGCTTGATGATTCATGATGTCATCTAAAACATCGGTGCTGGTCATGGAAATCACTTCAATGGCGGTGGCGGGGAAGCGCTTAGAAAATGTTTGTAATATTTGGCTAAACTTCGGCACTAATAAGGCGTTTTCTACCGCTAATTTAATCAGTGGTTCTTCCATTCTATCTATGGCTTGTACGACGCTGTGAAGTTCTTGTGACTGTCGTAAAACGGCTTCGGCATACACTAGAAGGCGCTTGCCGTCTTCGGTAAGACTGGGCTTACGAGTAGAGCGGTCAAACAGCTGTTTATTCATATCGGTTTCTAAGTGAGCAATGCCTTGGCTAATGGCCGATTGCACCTTGCCTAACTTACGAGCACAGGCTGAAAATGAACCGCTCTTGGCCGATTCCACGAACATGGTTAAATGATCCAAGCTATACATATCACTATTCCTGATAGTAACTAACTTTCAAGTATCTGGTTTAAGCATAAGATAGCAGGTATTCAAATCACATAGAATGGTCATAACAGGAGTGGTACATGGGATCTAAAGAACGTATTTTTCATGCAGTGTTGTTTGAACTGATCGCATTAGTGGCTTTAACTCTGCTGGCCATGGCCACCACAGATCAAGAAGCTGGCTCCATGACCTTGTTGGCGGTGATCTTGTCGCTAATTGCCATGGCTTGGAACTATATTTTTAATGTGGGATTTGACCGTCTATATGGCCACGACCGATTAAACCGGTCTTTTAAAGTGCGGGTGACCCACGGGGCTTTGTTTGAACTGGGCATGATGGTGTTTTCATTCCCAGTGATTATGTGGATTTTGCAAAAAAGCTTCTTAACGGTGTTGGCATTAGATATAGGGGTGGTGTTGTTTTTCTTTGTGTATGCCATTGGTTTTAACTGGGGTTACGATGTGCTTCTGGATCGAATGAAGGGACCCTGTCAGAAGGTATCTATATAACTGCACTTAGCGGAGGAAAATTAATGTGATTTTTCTTTTTCTTTTTTTGTTGCAAATGCATCAAGCAAATCTTCTTTTAATTCATCAAACTCCCCGTGATTGATGTGCATGTAATTCAGTGCTATTTCCGTTTCGTAATTGGCTTCATCAGTATCTGTGTCGATGGCCCAATATTTTCTAAATTCTGCGCTGACATTTTTTGCCAGTAATAAAATGGATAAATATGTACAAACGTTTTCATCCATTTTTTTTTCACCGGTTAATATTTTCTGTGCAATGGGTTGGCAGCGAATGCTAAAAACCACCTCTTCGCCTAGGTTCCACTGCTTGGCCATAAGGGCACCTTGTAAATAATGGTCAGTACCAAATTCATTGCGCTCATTGCTACACAATTTAGCGCATGACAAAAAGCCATGGTCTTGAATGAAGGTATCAAAGCCAGGTTGGTTGTTCATCATGATGGCCATACCAGCGTTGTGCAGCATACCTATGCTATAAGCAATATCTCTATCCAGCCCGCTAAAACGGTGGGCTAGGTCACTGCAAACTCCTGCCACATCAATTGCGGCGTTCCAAAAGGTATCTTGAAGGGGACAATCACTAAAGGCACTGCGAATGGCAATGCCTTGCACCATGCTGTATATGCGATCTAAGCCCATGAGCATGATGGCGTGTTCGATGGAGGTTGCAGGCTGGCTAAGCCCCATCCACGGGCTATTAGCGGCAGACAAAAACAAGGTATAAAGGGCTATGTCCTCTTTAACAAGGGTAGAAATAGCTCCGATATCAGGCTCTTCTTGACCCATCAACTTTTGAATTGACAGCAGAATATTAGGCTGGGGTGGAATGATCATAGCGTCGCTCACTTATTACTCCTTTAATAAGCATTTTTATTGATTGTAGCCCCATTTATCCTGTTAGAAAGGATCTAAAGTGGGTTTGTAAGGTTTATTTAGTCGTATTTTCAAATATATGGAGTTTATGGGTGATGTAGGGCTTTTTGGCATAAATAAAACCTAAGAATATACGGTGAAATAGAACACTGCCTAAACGTTCTTTAGGGCGGTGTTGTGTCAATTGTTTAGATGCTAATACTCTCGCCCGCGCTTGTGCATTTAACCAAACGAAAACTTGGTTACGTTGAACTATAGATTAGGAATTTAACTTTTTTAATAAATAGTATTGAGGTTTAAAAGTATAAAAGGCAGTTAAAACAATAGGCTACAAAAAATTAAAATAGAATGACTGAAAAGCGCCATTTAACTTAATAGGTTGTTTATCCAATAACTAATCAGCTTATAACTAATTCGTATTTTTCATTGATGTTTTAAGTGCTGGTGGCTTGGGCTAAATTAGGGCTAATAATAAGTGACTGCATCGCTGAATTTAGTGGTAATTGCTTTTTATAAATATTCCCACCTTTGGGCTTTATCATTTGCAGATATTCTCTGTATTACTTTGTAGGGTGTGTTGTTATTTATATTGCTTGCTATTAAATAGTGCGCTATGTAATATGCGAGCTATTCTATTAACTGCATGATGAACAGCATGGCCAAGACCCCTAAATTAGATAACTTGTTGTGTTTTTCTTTGTACTCCACGTCATTAGCCATGAACAAGGTGTACCGTGCGCAGTTAAAGCCATTGAACATTACCTATTCTCAGTATTTGGTGTTGGTGGTGTTATGGCAGCAAAAAGAGGCGACGGTTTCTGAGATTGGTGAGCAGTTGTTTCTTGATTCCGCCACGTTAACGCCACTATTGAAGCGTATGGAAAAAGCCGATTTAGTCATACGCAGAAGAGCACCAGAAGATGAGCGCCATGTGCTGATTACATTGGGAAGTGAAGGCATAAAGCTGGAAGAGCATTCAACGGATTTATTTGAATCGGTAGGCTGTGCCCTAGGGGTGAGTGAGCAAGGGGCCAAGGAAATTAAGCAAGCTTTAGAAGTGATTAGAAGCAACCTGTTGCGCAGTTGTTAGATATTCCTTTTGTGACGAAGTAACCCAAACAGTGTCAGTGAATGTTTGGGTTTTTTATAATTTATCAAGTAGCGCGCTATCTAATAGCGCGATATGTATTGAGTGTTGATTATTAAAAGGTTCAATGGCGAGCCTTAAACCCAAAGGAGCATGAAAATGCCAGTACAAGAAGTGTTATATAACGCCTATGCCCAAGCCAATGGTGGACGTGATGGCCGTGCCGTATCCAGTGACTCTGAACTGGATGTGAAATTAACCACCCCTAAAGCGTTAGGTGGGCAGGGAGGAGAGGGCACTAACCCAGAGCAACTATTTGCGGCAGGCTATTCGGCGTGTTTTTTAGGAGCCCTTAAATTTGTGGCTGCCAAGCAAAAACTCATTTTAGCCGATGACGTCATCGTCAGCGCTCGGGTTGGCATTGGTGCCATTGAAACGGGCTTTGGAATTGAAGTGGCATTAACCATACGCCTGCCAGGCATTGGGTTAGAAAAGTCTCAGCAGTTGGTGGATCAAGCACACATCGTTTGCCCTTATTCAAATGCCACCCGTAACAATATTAATGTGTCGTTAGAAATTGTTTAACCTTTTTTACGGTTGGGAGAGCAGACTATGAAAGCGATTTTTTTAAAAAATAAAGTTCACCGTTTACGGATGGCTTGTTTGGGTTTAATTGTATTGAGTGGCGGCAGTGCGGCCATGGCTGCAGGCAGTGCAGGGGTTGAGCATGAAACGCAATCATTCTTACAGGCTTTACAAGATGGGGGCGGTAGGCCGTTAGAGAAATTATCGGTTAACGACGCTCGCAATGTACTCATTGGTGCACAGCAAAGCGTAAAGATGCCCAAGTTTAATACGCAGGTTACTGATAAAACTATTCAAGTAGCAGGGCAAGACATTCAACTTAAAATTGTGCGCCCCAAAGGCGTCACCAAACCCTTACCAGTATTTATGTTTTTTCATGGGGGAGGATGGGTGTTGGGGGATTTTAAAACCCATGAACGCCTCATCACTGATTTAGTATTGGGCTCAGGGGCTGCGGCGGTATATGTAAATTATACACCGTCACCTGAGGCTCAATACCCCACTGCTATTAATCAAGCATACGAGGCCACCTTATGGGTAGCCAAGCATGGTCACTCATTGAACCTTGATGCTTCAAAATTGGCGGTGGCGGGCAACAGCGTAGGAGGAAACATGGCCGCGGTGGTAAGTCTTATGGCCAAAGAAAAAGGCAGCCCCAATATTAATTTTCAATTATTATTGTGGCCTGTGACCGATGCCAATTTTGAAAATGCCTCTTATCAAGAGTTTGCCAATGGACACTTCCTAACACAAAACATGATGAGATGGTTTTGGGATAATTACACCACTAATGCCCAGCAGCGCAATGAAATATACGCCTCCCCTTTACGGGCCACCCTAAAACAATTGAGTGGTTTACCTCCGGCGCTTATTCAAACTGCACAAAAGGATGTATTGCGAAATGAAGGAGAGGCCTATGGTGCTAAACTGGATGCCGCAGGCGTAGATGTAACGGTAACGCGATATAACGGCATGATTCACGATTTTGGATTATTGAATGTATTGAAAGATGTGCCGGCAGTTCGCTCGGCTATGTTGCAAGCTTCGGCTGAATTGAAGCGTCGTTTAGTACAGTAAATAAAACTTGTCCCACTAGCGATCTTAGGTGTCATTTAGAGTAGGTATGTTATTGAGTAAACATGTCTTTTCTTGAACGTTAAAAGTTAGTGAGGGCATACTTATCAAGAGTGCATATTTTCGATAAGTTCCTTTCAAATATGTGAGTGAGAAATGATTATCCATTTAAAGGCTTACCTCAAGATTATAAGTATTGTGCAGTAAATGGAGAGGATCTTCTTGAGAAAGAGTGGTAAATTCAAAGCGAATATACGGGCCGAAGGGGCCACTCTATACTCAGAAATTTAATTGGACAAATGGCTGTATTGCTTTAACAAACTCTGAAATGGATGAGTTTATGTCTTTGGTGAAAGTCGGCACTAAAATCAAGATAGAGTGGTAATGACTATATAAAAAACGAAAGTATGGGCCAAAGGGCCTGTTGTAATTTACAAATAAATACCTCAACAAATTAGATATTCATAAGCAAAAAATTAGGCCGTTTGGTTATGA
>CAJXRF010000045.1 GCA_913058575.1 uncultured Bermanella sp. | reverse complement strand
CCTAAATACAATGTCTAGACTAAAAACATAAGGGCACCCAGATAATAGGGAAATTAGGATGTTACTGTGGATTTAGCGACACTTGTAGGTCTTATTGGTTGCTGGGCTATCATAATATTTGCCATGGTGCTCGGTGGTGACCCTGCCATGTTTGTGAACATCCCTTCTATGCTAATCGTAGTGGGTGGCGCTATTTTCGCCGTGTTAATGAAGTTTGAATTGGGTCAATTCTTAGGTGCAGGCAAAGTAGCGGCTAAAGCCTTTAGTTTTAAATTGCCTAAGCCAGACGCCATGATCGACGAAATTGTAGAGCTAGCAGGGGAAGCGAGAAAAAATGGCCTGTTGGCATTAGAAGGTAAAGAAGTCAGTTATGATTTTTTAGCCAAAGGCATTCAATTATTAGTAGATGGCCACGATCCAGACGTTGTGAAAAGCATGTTAGGCAAGGATATGCGCCTTGCCGCTGATCGGCATGGCATTGGTAAGTCGGTATTTCTGCAACTGGGTGATGTGGCCCCTGCTATGGGGATGATAGGTACCCTAATTGGTTTAGTCGCCATGTTGGCCAACATGGATGATCCTAAATCTATTGGCCCAGCCATGGCGGTGGCTTTACTTACGACGCTTTACGGGGCCATGGTGGCAAACATGCTGGCCATTCCTATTGGCGATAAAGTAGGTTTAAGAGCGGATGAAGAAAGCCGATTACAATCTATGGTACTGGATGCCTTGTTGGCCATTCAGGCTGGCCAAAATCCTCGAGTAATTGAATCCATACTGCGCACCTATTTGCCTGAATCCAAACGTGGAGACGAAGGTGAATAATAAAAAATGGAAGGTGTCACAGTAGGGAGACTGTATGTCTGACGAAGAAGAACAAGAGTGTCCCGAATGCCCCGCTGGATTACCTGCTTGGTTAGCTACCTTTGGTGACTTAATGTCACTATTGATGTGCTTCTTTGTGTTGTTATTGTCTTTTGCAGAAATGGATGCCCTTAAATTTAAACGTTTAGCGGGCGAATTGAGAATGGCCTTTGGTGTGCAAACAGCCATAAATGCCGATGACCCTCCTAAGGGAACCAGTGTTATCGCGAAGCATTTTAGCCCCTCTATTCCAGAGCCAACCCCTATTAACGAGATACGCCAAAAAACATCTGATGTTACGAAAAGTAGTTTAGAGGTCTTATGTCAGGATGAAGTGACGGCTCAAACAGAGGCGCAAGGGGATTCGGGTAAACAGACTCGTGAGATAGTTATTCCAAAAGATGTGGTGACACCCGAGCAAGCAGAAGAGAAAGCTTTAGAGATGGCCAGTGAATTAGAGCAAGAAATCAGTAAAGGCCAGGTAGAGCTCGAAACCCAAGGCAGTAAAATAATTATTCGCATAGATGCAAGCGGCTCATTTAAAGCGGGCAGTGCATACGTACAAGATGATTTCTTACCTGTGCTGGATACCATTCGCGAGGTATTAGTGGATATACCTGGGCGTATTAGTGTGGAAGGGCACACCGATAACACCCCGTTGGGATCGTTTGGGCAGTTTAAATCAAACTGGAATTTAAGTGCAGCAAGAGCGGCGGCGGTGGCCGAGCAATTATTCATAGCTCCTGAAATGAATGAAAGCCGGTTTATGGTGGTGGGCCATGGTTCGGTTAGGCCATTAATTGATAATAAAACCTCAGAAAATAGAGCTAAAAACCGCCGTGTGGAGATTATTATTATTAAAAGTGAAGATAATGATGACGACGATGTGCCTGAAATTGAAGGAGATGGTTCCGGTTTTGAAGATCAGCTTAATGCGCGTCCAGAAGACTTTGAGCTCGATCCTGATGAAGTATTTTAACCACTAGGTAATTTGGCTATGACATTTTTAAAGGAATACATAAAAGGAGCGTTCAATGACAGATGAAGAGCGCCGGCGTTATTTTCGAATAAATGATGAAGTGGCCATGTCATTTAGTCTGATCAATGAAGAGTATGGGGGTGAAAATAACCTTGAGGGCACGGAAGGCTTAAATCAAGAGTTTCATGTAAGCCTTGAAATGCAAATTCGCCAAGCCATGTCTGAGGTGAGGGGGCAAAGTCCTAAAGTGGCCCATGTTTTAGATTTATTAAATCAAAAGATGAATCTACTACGCTCTAATGAGCAGATGGGAAGCTCGGAGCCCATGCTAAAAGCGGCTAATATTAGTGCCTGTGGTATTTCTTTTTGCTGGCATGAAAAATTGAATATTAGCCAGTTGGTTAATATGAGCATGTATTTACAACCTAGGCACGAACTTATTCGAACAGAAGCCCATGTGGCGGCTGTGAATGAAAATTTAGATCAAGCTACAAAAGATGCTGAGCCCTATGTTATTCACTTTGACTTTCATAATCTCCATAATGCCTACCAAGAGTTATTAATTCAGCATGTTGTACAGCGCCAAGGCTATCAGTTGCGTAAGAAATTAAATAATGACCAATAGAGCCTTGATTTAGTTTATGTTTCACACAATCACTACACTTTACTGTGTATAATGGCTGACATGAGTAAAAACAAAAAACACAGTAAAAGCACCGGTAATACTAACTGGTCAGATCCCCACGCCGCTCGTGAAGCGGATAAATATGAAAACCCGGTTCCGAGCCGTGAGTTAATTCTTGAATATCTAGAAAACTGCGATGAACCCGCCACCCATATGCAATTGGTGGATATCTTTAATTTAAGTGACGAAGATCAAATTGAAGCCGTACGTCGCCGCTTAATTGCCATGTGCCGTGATGGCCAATTAATTGAAAACCGTCGTAATGCCTTTATTCCCTTAAGTCGAATTGAGCTAATTCGTGGCCGTATTCAAGGACACAAAGATGGTTATGGCTTCCTAGTAAGGGAAGATCATGAAAGCGACCTTCATATTAGCGCTAAGCAGATGCGTAAGGTCTTCGATGGCGATAAAGTAGCTGTACGACTAGCAGGTGTGGATAATCGTGGCAAACAAGAAGCGGTGATTGTTGAGGTGTTGCAGCGCAATACTCAACAATTAGTGGGGCGATTCTACACCCAAGGAGACAGCGCTTATGTGGTTCCCGATAGCCGCAGAATTCCCCATGAAATTCTTATTCATCACCAAGATATGGCCAATGCACAGCATGGTCAATTTGTAGTCGTCGATATCACAGGTCAGCCGGAAACCCGTAAATTACCCGAAGGTAAAATTATTGAAGTACTAGGGGATCATTTGGCGCCTGGTATGGAGATTGACATTGCTCTGCGCAGTCATGACATTCCGTTTATTTTCGGGGAAGAAGTCGAACAGCAGGCTCAAGCGATTGAAAGCGAAGTAAGTGAGCAGGATAAGGTCAAACGTATTGATCTTAGAGACTTACCTTTTGTGACTATTGACGGTGAAGATGCCAAAGATTTCGATGACGCCGTATATTGTGAATTCGATAAGCCAAGTGGTGGCTGGAAACTGTATGTGGCCATTGCCGATGTCAGTCATTATGTTCAGGTTAACAGTCCGCTGGATGTAGAAGCACAAAATCGCGGCAACAGTGTGTATTTCCCCGAACACGTTGTGCCCATGTTGCCTGAAAAGCTCAGTAACGGTTTGTGTTCTCTAAAGCCTAAAGTTGATCGTTTATGCATGGTTTGCGAAATGATGATCAGCGCGGAGGGGAAACTAACATCTTACAAATTCTTTGAAGGAGTCATGCACAGTCATGCTCGCTTAACCTATAACCTTGTAGGTAAAATATTAGAAAAGAATGATGAAGATGAAGCTCGTCAATTACGTCAAGAACATAGCTCAGTTGCTCCTCATTTAGATGATTTATATGCGTTGTATAAAGCCTTAAAGGTCTCACGTACGCAGCGCGGTGCCATTGATTTTGAAACCACTGAAACACGAATTGTGTTTAACAGTGAACGAAAAATTCAAGACATAATTCCGGTTGAGCGCAACGATGCTCACAAGTTAATTGAAGAATGTATGTTGTGTGCCAACGTGGCCACTGCGCGCTTCTTACAAGAACACAAAGTGCCTGCACTGTTTCGAGTGCACCAAGGGCCAAGTGAACAGAAATTAGAGAATTTGCGTAAGTTCTTGAATGAACAAGGCTTTATTCTAGGAGGCGGAACAGAACCGACTCCTAAAGATTACTTGCATGTCATGAAGCAAATAGCCGACAGGCCAGATGCTGCGCTTATACAAATAATGTTATTACGCTCCATGAGCCAAGCTATGTATCAGCCTGAAAATGAAGGCCACTTTGGTTTGGCCTATTCAGCTTATACCCATTTTACCTCTCCTATTCGTCGTTACGCTGACTTAATGGTGCACCGAGCGATTCGCTCTTTGATTCGTGGTGATCGCCAAGACGAAGCATTATTAAAAACTATTCGTCGTGTAGAAGGTGCTAGCTTAATACCAAAAGATAAAATATATCCATACGATATGAATGCGCTTTTGCAGTTTGGTGAGCAAACCTCTTTAACTGAGCGCCGAGCAGACGATGCCACACGAGATGTGATGGATTTTCTAAAGTGTGAGTATATGCGTGCTCACGTTGGGGATGAATTTACAGGGGTCGTCAGTGCCGTGACAAACTTTGGTTTGTTTGTGCAGCTTAAAGACCTATACATTGAAGGTTTGATTCACGTTACCAACTTGAATAATGATTTTTATCAGTTTGATCCAATTCGCTTACGATTAAATGGCGAAAGGTCAGGGAAGTCGTTTGGTATGGGTGACGAATTAACGATTATTGTTAGTCGTGTTGATATGGACGATAGAAAAATTGATTTTGAATTAGCCGGTAACAATATTGGCAGTAGCCATCGAAAAGCTAAGAAATCAGCGGGTCCAGCGAAAGATAATTCTCGAAAGCCTTCTCGTTCAAGAAAGCCCGAATTGCCAGGCAAGCCTGAGAAAAAGGTTCGTAAACGCAAGGTGGATACGGTTGAAACGCCTAAAAGCATTAAAGAGCCTTTTGCGGCGGCTAAAAAAGCCAAACAGCAATTAATGGATGGTTTAAAAAAAGCGGCTAAGAAAATAAAGAAAAAACCAGCCAAGAAAAAAAAGAAGTAATCGTCTGTTAAAGGTTTAAAGAGTTAGTAAATGAGTGATGAAATCGTTTTTGGCATTCACGCCGTAAATAATTTGCTTAAACGCGCCCCTGAGCGCGTGAGCGAAATGTATGTACAAAAAGGTCGAGATGATGAGCGCTTTAGGGCGCTTTTTCAATTGGCCAGCAGTAATGGTCTGAATATTCAGGAAGCCAAAAAGACTTTTTTGGATAGCCTAAGTGAAGGCGGTAATCATCAAGGGGTCGCGGTTAAATCTAAGCAACCTAAGCCAAAAACAGAAAATGAACTGTTTAAGCAACTTGATGGATTAACCGAAAATGCATTTTTATTAATTCTCGATTCCATTACCGACCCACATAACTTGGGCGCATGTTTGCGAAGCGCTGATGCTGCGGGCGTGCATGCGGTAATAGCCCCTAAAGACAATGCTGTCGGTCTAACTTCTACTGTTAGTAAAGTAGCCTGTGGTGCGGCAGAAACAGTCCCTTATTACCAGGTGACAAACTTAGCGCGAACCATGAAAGAGCTTCAAGGGCGTGGTATTTGGTTATATGGAACAGCTGGCGAGGCCAGTGATTCGGTGTTTGCAACCGATTTACGGGGTCCAATTGGCATCGTCATGGGGGCAGAAGGCAAAGGATTACGCCGTTTAACTCGCGAATCATGTGATCATTTAATTAACATTCCCATGGCAGGTGATGTGAGTTCACTGAATGTGTCGGTAGCCGGTGGTATATGTTTGTTTGAAGCGGTGCGTCAGCGCAGCGCTTAAATCTATAGGGCCAGGTATCTTCTCTGGCCTTTCTTTTCTCTGCAATATTGACTATCTGCTAGGCTTTAAATACTACCTACGAAAGAGCCTCTTTATGATAACGCAGCATCTTTCTATGCGGCTGGCGTTATGGATGGTGTTGGTAACGGTATTGGCGCAGTTTGGTCATGCCATTTATCGTTTCTCCACCGATATTCCACAAGCTAAGCAAGCTGGATTACAAGAAATTGAAAAGGTGGTGGGCAGCTTACGCCCAGCATTATCTGAAGCTTTGTTTCAATATAATGAAAGTGTTTCAGCTGAAGTGTTAAAAACCTTTGAATCATACCCCTCCGTTTTGGGGGTGTGGTTGCTAGACGAAGATGAAGAACTGGTTAATCAGTGGAATAGAAATAACAGTGCCGAGCAAATACCTTGGATGACCCGGCAGTGGCTTTTAAATTATCAAAAGAAAGATATTGGTTTTGTTCGAATTGCTCTGAGCGATCAACATATGATTAAGCAAGCCAGAGAAAATATTCTATCTAATGTTGGGTTCTCCAGTCTTATGGGAGTAGTAACTTTATTACTTTTGTATTGGGTCGTTCAAAGGCAAGTGGCTAGGCCTATTATTCAATTGGCTAATATTGTTAAAAACATTAATACCAAAGAACTGGCTGCAAAGGATGTGGCTTCACTCGATGAAATACAGTTTAAGGCTGAAATTCAGACACTGAAATTATCCATTCAGGCCATTCTTGTTCAGCTTGCACAGAATTTGGCTGACAAAAAAAATACCATGGTTTTATTGCAACAATTTAATGAAGATCTTGAAGCAAGAGTAAAAATCCGTACTCAGCAATTGAATATTGCAAAAGAAAAAGCGGAAGTAGGCAGTCGTAGTAAGACAGATTTTTTAAATAGTATGACTCACGAATTACGCACACCATTAAATAGCATTATGGGTTTTTCTAATATTTTAAAATCCCAAGAGTTACCGGAGAAATGGCAAAAGATGGTGGATAATATTCATGAGTCAGGTACGCAGCTACTCACAATAATCAGCGATATAATTGACTTTGTTGACTTGGATGATGGCAAGCTTAATGTTCAGTTATTTTCTCTATATGATGTGATTAGTGCGACTACACATCTGTACAAAGCTACTGCCTTACATAAAAATTTAGTAATGGATATGAAAGTTGACAACAAGCTCATCATGCATGGTGATCCGAAGCGTTTAGGTATTGCACTGCGTCATTTAATTGATAATGCCATTAAATTTACAGAGCAAGGTGGAGTGGTTATTAAATGTGAGCAGCTGAGCAGTGATATCATTGTTATATCGGTAGAAGATACAGGTATTGGAATTGACCTTGGTAAAGTTGCCCGTTTAAGTGAGTCCTTTGTTCAAGCTGATAGTGGCTTAAACAGAGCAAAAGAAGGAGTGGGCTTAGGGTTGGCCATTGTAGGAAGAATTTGTAAAAAATGGGATGGTGAGATTTATTTCAAAAATTTATCGCCTCAAGGCACGCAGGTGTTATTGAGGCTTCCTAATTTAAAAAATTAAAGATCTAATTTTTTCCGCAATGTTTTAAGCATTTTCTTATTATCTTTTACACTCATGGTAATCCCCACCTCTTTAGGCAGTGCTTTTAATACCGGAACCGTAAGCTCTTCCCCTTTAATAACTCTTTCACACAATAATTCGTAATTATGTTTAAACACGGGAAACACTTTGTTTTCTACAGTGTTCGCCATGAAAAACCAATCTGTGGCCAAGCCCGCGTAATAAACCGCAGGATGACTCCAGTGATAGGATTTTTTAGGTTGGGGGGCGCGGCATGCTTCCATGTAGGCGCTGTGAGCATCCGGTAGACCGAATAACTCAAAGGCATGATCACAGTGCTCTCGAAATTTTGCGACTGTAGGGAGATAGTTTTCGTGCTTAACAACCCGTTCCGCGGCAGCTTGAATTAAGGAAGCAGGATAATCTTGTAAGTGTTTGAGCCATAATCTCATGGCAGCCATTGATCGTTCTAAATCAGGGTATGCCGCATTGAATTGATTACCGTAGCTTATTCTAAACAACTCAAAGGTAGCTGCTAAAGCTTCTTTCTGTTCGTTAGAGGCCATCTGCCCAGCTGAGGTCTTTGACACGCTCTTCGATACTGGTATTTGCTGCGTAATCTCGTTGAGAAGTTGCTGAGCCTGTACTTTGTCCACTTAAACGTTTACTCCAAAGGTGCTTGGTGTGTTGTAAAAATTTGCTATTCCAAGATGTGTGCAGCTGGCGGCTGTCTCGCCAGTATAATACAAACTCTTGCACAAGACTTTGCGCAAAAGTCTTATCAATATTGGCCATGTGCAAGATATCATAAACATCTTCTGCAGGCTGCCAACCTTCTTGCATGGGGGTTGGATCAGTAGGGTGAGCCAAACTTGAACTAAATCGAGCCCATTGTCTGCGCACCCAAGCCACAAATTTAGTATTCCAAGTGTTGTGTGCCACGCCTTTTTCCATCCAAAACAATATAAATTCGCTAACGCAGTCTTGAATAAAGTTCTGGTCTACCCCAGCTTTCACTAAAATTTCTAAAGTGACCGTTTCAGGTTGCCAGGTTTGATCCATATTTTGCTTGCGAGACGAATCTCCCTGAAAGACAACTGGATTATTTTGGTCGTCTTTATTGCGCTTATTTACCCAACGAATAAACATGGTTGACCAGCTGGCGGCTAAAGTACCTTGGCTTTGGTAATGGAAAATAAAATCCTGCATTTGCATCTTGGCATAACGTTTGGGAATACCTAGAGTTTCATCTATATAGCGCAGGGTTTCATGGTCAGGCTGCCAATTAGCAGGAATGGGGCTTTTATGCTGTTGTTGGCTCTCTTTGTAAGCTTGCTGCGTCTTGCTCTGGCGAGCACTAGCAGGCGCTTTAGCCTCAAAGCTGAAAAATAATTGCTCGCTTTGGCCAAAGGGGGGGCTATTAAAGTGGACAATGCCTTTGTCGGCTAAACTTTTTAAAATACGTTTAATTTCATTATCGTCCCAAAAGGGCAGCCATTTACGTAGGGCCACTTTATTGATGGCTAACCAATCAACATCCTGTGGTTGGCCACCATCATTTAAGGCTTGCAGCATAATGGCGTCTTCGAGCCCTATGGTTGCCGCCAAATTTGGTGAGATCACCAACATGCGCTCTGGAATTAAACTGTGACCCATAATGGTATGTATTCAACTAAAAAATAGTACAATGATGTCTGCAAAGAGCAGGGTTTACGTAGCCTTAAAGCTTTTCTTTAGGCTAATTTTGTAAGCTCGATACTAAAGGAGGGTAAACACTCTTTTAGGGCTGGTCTAGTAAGACAATACTTTTAGCAACAGAATGGCGTCTGTCGGGCGTTAAGCCTATCTTTTAAACATGTGCAAAATCCGCTGCCAGTATAAAGCATATTTACACCAGCAGCAGTAATGCTTATGTAACAACGACTGATTTAGGTCCATTATTATATTGGTTAAGTGGCCTTGCGGCCCTTTAAGCATCTCTACATATCATCATATTTGGCAGGCAGTATGGCAAGGGCAACTCAAGCAATAATAGATTTACACGCCCTACGTGAAAACTATCGATTGGCAAAACAGCGCGCATCTAACAGCAGGGCGTATGCTGTGATTAAAGCCAATGCATACGGTCATGGCATGTTAACCATTGCTAACGCACTGAGCATGGATGCAGATGGCTTTGCTGTGGCTTGTCTGGATGAAGCGGTGGCCTTGCGTGAGGCGGGTATTTTGTTGCCTATCTTGGTTCTGGAAGGCGCTATGGATAGCAACGAGTGCCAAGTAGCTTTTGATTTAGATTTAGAGCTAGCGGTGCATCAACAGCAGCAACTTCACTGGATCACACTGGCTAAGGGGTCAATTAAGGTCTGGATTAAAGTAGACACAGGCATGCATCGCTTGGGTTTTGCCGTGCAAGATGTGCCTGCTGTGGTGAGCGATTTACGCCTTCAAAGCAATGTTTCGCAAATACACCTAATGAGCCACTTTTCTTGTGCTGATGAAATAGGGCACCCTTTTAATCAGGTGCAACTTGATCAAATGCACACACTGTCTCCCATGAAACTTCCTTGGAGCATGAGCAACAGTGCCGCTTTATTAACTCTGCCAAGTAGTCACGGAGAATCAGTGCGCCCTGGCATTATGCTATATGGCGCAAGCCCAATTGTAGGAAGTACGGGGCAGGATTTTGACCTTCAGGCGGTAATGACATTGCAAAGTGAAGTGATCGCCATGAATTCTTTAAAAGCGGGTGAAAGTGTCGGTTATGGTCGATCTTTTACAGCCAGTAGAGATACTCAAATAGCGGTGGTGGCCATTGGCTATGGCGACGGTTACCCAAGATCGGCGAAAGCGGGTACACCGGTTCTCATTAAAGGCAAAAAATGCCCGCTTGTGGGCCGAGTTTCCATGGACATGTTAACGGTGGATGTCACTGAAGCAAATGTTCAGCTGGGTGATACGGTGACTCTATGGGGCACAGGTTTAAGTGCTGACGAAGTAGCCACTCACTGCAATACACTTTCATATGAGCTCTTTTGTCGGTTAACCAGCCGAGTTAAATTTCAGTACTTAGGGCGTTAGAGTAATATCATTTTGCACCAAATTTATGCCCCTGTATTTTAAGCGCTATAATAAAGAGCATCTCTCAAAAAGTTAGTGAGTAAGCTCTAATTTAATAGCCCAATATCCCTGACAAATACTGACAATAAGTCCCTCTTATGAGGGAATTAGGTATAATCTGCGCCCCAGATTTCTGGCTTGGCGTCATGAAACGCCAGTCGAGAGCCCTACCAAACGGTTTTTACAAAAAGCCATGAGTGAGCCTAATTAACAGGTTTACGGGTAGCGGGCCTGTTTTCATTTAATTCGAAGAGCGTGAAAACCATGACTGTAAAAACTGTAGATGTTTTATTGGTAGGCGCAGGTGCAATGAGTAGCACTTTAGCCATGATCCTTAAGCAATTGGATCCTACCCTTAAAATCTGTGTGGTCGAACGCCTAAAAAGCGTTGCTAAAGAAAGCACAGATGGTTGGAACAATGCCGGTACCGGTCATGCTGCTTATTGTGAATTAAATTACACCCCAGAAAATGAGCAAGGAGATGTGGATATCTCCAAAGCGTTATCTATCAATGCCTCCTTTGAACTTTCATTACAGTTCTGGAGCCATCTGGTGAAAAACAAAATTTTACCTACCCCATCTGAATTTATTAATCGTACACCGCATCGTAGTTTTGTGTGGGGTGAAAAAAATGTCGCCTTTTTACGTAAACGCTTCGAGTTGATGAGTAACCATCACTTATTTGAAGGCATGGAATACAGCGAAGATTTCGATGTACTGACTCAGTGGATGCCATTGGTGATGCAGGGGCGTAATAAAAAACAGCCTGTAGCGGCCACCAACATGTCTCGCGGTGCCGATGTGGATTTTGGATCCCTAGCGCGATATATGATGGACCACCTAGAAACACAAGATAACTTTGAGTTATTGCTCAATCAGAATGTAGAAGATCTAAAACGCAGCAGCACCGGTGGTTGGTCAGTATTATTGGAAGACAGAGAAACAAAAGTCACCAGTCGAATTCGTGCGGGCTTTGTATTTTTAGGGGCTGGCGGCGGTGCACTGCCGTTATTGCAAAAATCAGAAATTCCAGAAAGCGAAGGCTATGGTGGTTTCCCGGTTAGTGGCCAATGGTTGGTATGTGAAGACAGTGAAATTGCGGATCAACATCACGCAAAAGTATATGGCAAAGCAGCCATTGGCGCCCCGCCTATGTCAGTGCCTCATTTGGATACCCGAGTGATTAATGGCAAAAAAGCGCTATTATTTGGCCCGTTTGCTGGATTCACCACTAAGTTTTTGAAGCAAGGCTCTAAAATGGATTTACCTTCTTCTATTAAGGGAAATAACTTAAAGCCAATGATGTCGGTGGGCATGAACAACATGGATTTAACTCGCTATCTTATTAGTGAAGTGTTCCAGTCAGACCGCTCCCGTATGAATTCACTGCGTGATTACTTCCCTGAAGCCAAAGATGAAAACTGGAGAATGGAAGATGCTGGTCAGCGTGTACAGATCATTAAGAAAGATGAATCAGGTAAAGGAACATTAGAATTTGGCACCGAAATCGTTGCCTCACAAGATGGTTCTATTGCTTCTTTATTAGGCGCGTCTCCTGGTGCCTCCACTGCAGTTCAGGCCATGCTAGACGTGATTGAAAAATGCTTTAGTGATCGTTTAGAAAACGCGGATTGGAAAGAGAAGTTAAAAACCATGATTCCATCATATGGTGAATCATTGATCGAAAATAAAACGCTATTGAATGATGTGCGCAGTGATACGCTTGAAACTCTAAACCTTAATATTTCTTAATCTGAACCCCTGTCTTTTGCCAAAATGAATGGCAAAAGACAGGGGTTTTCTGCTTCTTTTCGCTTTATCCCTTCATAAGAAATACTTTGTTGCAAAATGTGCAGCTAGTCACAATAATTAAATTGCGTACAATGTCGCACATTCTGTGAACTAGCTAACTGTAATTCATCTTTTTGATGCCCATTAATTCATGCGTATATCGCCTTGCTAGCTTCATATCTAAACGGACACGGATAAACTTAATGCCACGAATTATTATCTTACTGGCCTTGCTTGGTCTCAATGGCTCTTTATGGGCAGCTGAAGGTGATACCCTTGATAGCGACCCTGGAGAAACTTGGGGCTGGCGTACTGCCATGATCACCAGTTTGATGCTCACACTTGCCACTAATCCATTGGGTGCTGATGAATTCAGTGTTACGACTATGAGCAATTCCGATGTTGCGGGTATTAAAACTGGTTTTCGTTGGTTTGCTGATGATTCACTGGGTGATGTGGCAGGTATGCGATTAACCCACTATTACCAATTTGCTTATAATTACTGGCAAGATTTGAATGTTGATGGCCAAGAAGGTGTTAACAATGTCTTGGAGTTTAGCCCTGTGTTTCGATTTAACTGGGGAGAGCCTGATTGGTTAAGTTTTGCAGAAACGTCTGTTGGAGTGTCGGTATTTTCCCGTACCGAATTGGGCGGTCGTCAATTCAGTACTAACTTTCAGTTTGCGAATTCTTTAGCTGTGGGTGGGTATTTCTCAGAAGACACCAGTTGGACATTACAGCTGCAGCATTACTCAAATAACAGTATTAAATTACCCAACAACGGTATTAATTTTTATAATTTTGTAGTGGCGCATCGCTATTAATCTTTTCTCCCTGCATTCCTTTGCAGG
Organism: uncultured Bermanella sp.; assembly: GCA_913058575.1. GTDB lineage: Bacteria > Pseudomonadota > Gammaproteobacteria > Pseudomonadales > Oceanobacteraceae > Bermanella. The sequence continues at coordinate 35,964 of CAJXRF010000045.1, read as the reverse complement.
GATTTAAGTGCTTCACCTTATCCCTGTCTGAAGTTAATACCCCCATGTTAGATGAGCAAGCTAGCTATTGGCTTTATGGCTTTCGATAAACGCTATGGCATCAGTGACAGCCACTCGCACTTTATTATCTATTTCTTGATGCTCAATAGCCGACATATAAAAGGCTAGGTCTACTTCGTGGCGAAAGTAACGGGTTGGTAAGTTGTTTAGTGCAAGGCAAGCCAAATCTACCATTTGCTCTTCGGTGTAGCCCTTGGGCCGAGCAATTTCATTGATGGCTTGAATAACCTTATTTTCGTAATAATTTTGAATTTGATCGCTTATGAACATGTCAATTCCCCGTTGTTATTGATCAGTATAGACCAAGAGCGTAGGGGCGTTAGTGGCATTCTGACGGCTGCTTTTAGTTTAATAAGAGCCAGCATGATGCACATCAAAACTATCAATAGCCCTAAGGGGTACGGTGTCTCATTAAAAGGGGACAAATATGCTGAGTGTGGGCGAAATTGAATTAAAGCTGAGAAATAAACAGCATCATTTAGAGGCGTTGGCTGAAAAGCTCAGCGAGAGCTTAAAGGAAAATCATGTGGACTCAGGTACCGCGGAAAAAGAAGCTTATTCTCAGCAAGAACTACAGCAGGTGAAGCATGCAATACTTAGGATTAAGCAAGGAGCTTACAGTGACTGTGAGCTTTGCCATGGCGCTATTGAAGCCACGCGGTTGTTAGCATTGCCTTATACTGCTCTGTGCTGTGCCTGTGCTAGTGAGTCGTAACCGGGCTACTTAGGGTTTGTGTGTTTGATCAGGGGCTTCTGGAGGAGCCTGTTCTTTATTTATCAGTACATCTAACTTCTCTTCTAACCTCTGTAGACGCTGTTCAATGAGCGCTAACTTTTTAGTATTGAGATTTTCTTCACTGCGAATCAGCTTTTCATCTTCCGCCATAAAGAACGCTGCAAAGCTGGCGGTGAGCATGGTGATGAGCGCCAGCCCCATGAGGATGAGAAATGCCCCAAATACTCGGCCTGCATTACTGGTGGGTACGATATCGCCATAACCCACTGTAGTGACCGTTACCCAAGCCCACCAAATGCCATCACTGGTATTTTTTACGTTGGGGTCAATAAGGGAAATAATCGTGCCTGAGATGACGATAATCACGAGGCTTGCGATCAAGGTTCGCCCCAAGTTATTACGGGCTAACACATGGCGAAGTGTGCGAGAAGCGTGAATAAACAGGCTAACCAATACCACTAGGCGTAAAACTCTAAGGCCTGCTGCATGTGGGAACACTTGCCAAATAACAGGGAAAGAGAAAATCACAATGATAAGGTTTACCCAATTGCTGCTTAGATAACGCTTTTTGTCATCCACTAGGTAAAGAAGCGTCAGGGTTTCAATTGCAAAAAATATCCATACGATCCAGTCACTAATTAGGGAGTGGCCAAATTGCTGGTTAATATTTTGTAAGTACCAATCGATTATAATCCAGCCTGCCAACAGCAGCATGGGGCCATCTAGCAGGCGTCCAGCTAATCGGGCTTGACGATTTTCACTGGCATGGACGCCCATGAGTCCAAACATTTGGGTAAACGAAGCTGTGGGTATTTTCATTTTACGAATTGTAAGTTGGCTGAATTATAAAATAAATGTCTATTAATGTTATTTAAGGTCATAGATTCTTATTTCAGAGCTACTGGCATACCCGACCTAAGGCTGCTGTGTTTCGTGGCCCTTGTCACACCAGCCATCAAAGCCCCCTTCAAGCATGTATATGCTGGTAAACCCCATACGTTGCAATAGTTCAGCTGCTAGGGCGGAACGTCCACCATTTTTACAATAAACCACTAAACTCGCGTCGTTATTTTTTAGGGCTGGGTGATTACCCACCATAAACTCCAGTAGTCCTCTGGAGACATGCTTGGCATGAGGCAGATGCCCTTGGCTAAATTCAGTTGCTTCTCTCACATCTAATAAGATCGCTCCTTGCTCAAATAAGTCTTTTGTTTGGTTTGCATCAATAATGGTGAGTTGACGCTTGGCGTGTGCCAATAGTTCATCTTTGCAAATGGCCATGTAAATACCCATAATATTAGTTTTACCTAATATTAGGTTGGGAAACGTATTCTGGCAACTGTTTACGACTTAATTCCTTTTATGGCTGTGATAAACTTCTTGGCAAAATATTTTTAGAGTATCGATCATGTTCAATCAGGACGACTTGTTAGCGCTTGCCAACATGGCCATGCCCTTTGGAAAATATCAGGGGAAAGTCTTAATGGATTTGCCTGAAGATTATTTATTGTGGTTTCAAGGTAAAGGCCTACCTGAAGGGCGTTTAGGAATGTTATTAGGGTTATGTCTAGAAATAAAAATAAACGGCCTAGAAGGGGTACTAGAACCCATGCGCAATAAGAGCGTCAGGGCGTAATGTCGCAATTTATACAGGCTAATGTATTAAATTTACAAAGCCTATCATTTGATTACACCATTGTTCGTAGCCAACGTAAAAGCGCGGCGATTCATGTGGGCAGTCAGGGGGTGCAAGTACGCATTCCTAATGGGGTGAGTGATGGTTGGGTGGAAGAATTTGTTGTGGCCAAACAGCTTTGGATAGAACAAAAGCTTCTGCAACAGCAGGGTCGTCAAAGTCGAGTGCCTAACATTGAAATTGGTGAGAAAGTGTTGTTTTTAGGTGAATGGCACTTACTTGAGTTTAAGTATGTAAAGCGCGTTTCAATGCATTTAGAAAAAGGCGTCATTATTTACAACGGCCCTGTTTCCCCTGCCAAAAGTGAATTAACCCTTCTTCTACAAAAATTTTTTAAGCATCAAGCCAAGCAGTTTATGGTGACCCAAACCAGTGAAAAAGCCCGACAGCTAAAAGTGATAGAGCGCTTACATGAGGTGGTGTTTCGCCGCACAAAAAGCAAATGGGGCCACTGTACTTCAAGGGGCCGAATTCAATACAATTGGCTTATTATGGGGGCACCTATAACTGTGATTGATTACCTTATTTCTCATGAGGTAAGCCATTTAATTCAGGCCAACCATAGCCGTGCCTTCTGGAGTTTAGTGGCTGGTTTGTGCCCCAATTATAAAGAGCACCAACAATGGCTAAATGATCATGCCAGTGAATTATCTTGGTGTTGAGGTAAATAAGGCAAGTTTTTGCTGGCGGCTGAGTTTTTTAATGGCCGCTTCGCGTTTACAGGCTTCACTGCGATTCTTGCAATTTTCTTGATAGCGCAATATAACGGGCCGTCTAGCTCGGGTGTATCGAGCGGCTTTTTTGGCACTGAAATTATGCTCTTGCACACGCCTTTCTGTGTCGACACAAACCCCTGTATATAGGCTATTGTCTTGGCATTGCACCATGTATACAAACCAAGGCCCTAGCAGTTCTTCACTTTTTTTAAGCATCTTTTAAAAACTTATCCACATACCAACAGCTGGCTTGAATATCATAGCCCTGCTGTTTGGCCCAGCTAAACCCTGCCTCAACTAATGCTTCTGCGTATCCTTTGCCTCTGGCCCGAAATGGGACAAAAGTGTGGGTGAAATCAATGTGGTTGTGGCTAAGCATTTTATATTCTAAAACGGCTGGGTCGCCACTTAACTCAACGATAAAGCGCTGTTCTTCATTAAGGTGTATTACGTCACTCATGAGGTGGGACTCTTTAAAGTTTTCGCTAAATTGAGTAAGTCATTGTAACCTTAAACAAACAAAAGGCATTAATGATTACGCCAGTCACGATGATAATGTTTAACCACCATAGGGTATTAATGTGAAGCGTTTATTATTGGTTTTTCATGCTCCCTCGGAAAATACTCAAAAAATGCTCAATGTCATGGTTGAAGCTATAGAGAAGGAAAACCTACAGAGTGTGCAGTGCGTGGTTAAAGCCCCATTAGAGGCTACCTATGAAGATGTGCTTAATTGTGACGCGATTATTCTAGGAACCACGGAAAATCTAGCGTATATGAGTGGTGCGTTAAAAGATTTTTTTGACCGTATTTATTATCCGTGTCTTGAAGTTAAACAGGGATTACCAGTGGCAGCAATTGTTCGAGCGGGTCACGATGGTACAGGTACCTGTCGTGCATTAAAGACTATTTTAACTGGCTTGCGTTGGCGATGGGTGCAGGAAATATTGTTATGCAAAGGACCGTGGCAGGATGAATTTTTGCAAGACTGCCAGGATCTTGCGCAAGGGATGGCTGTTGCTTTAGATGAGGGGATGATTTAAATATTATTACCAATTTTTTAGACTTCTATTGAGGCTAATGGAATTTATATGTTTATATAAAATAATTGATAAATATAAAAAATGCGATTCAGATTCATGTTACTGCGGTTTTTCTTGTTAATAATTATAAGTACTAGTATTCAAGCCGATACCATTCGTATTCGTGCTGATGAATGGTTTCCCATGAACGGAGATCCATTATCTGAAACACCCGGCTATATGATTGATTTAGCCAAAGACATATTCAAGCCCCATGGCCACCAAATACATTACCAAATTATGCCTTGGAAGCGGGCGGTTGCAGAAACTCGAGCCGGCAATAGTGATTGCGTGGTGGGGGCCATAAAAAATGAAGCCCCTGATTTTTTATACCCAGAACACCATTGGGGTGTTGATCAAGCAGCTATTTATGTTTTTGCAAAAGAGCAATGGCGCTATGATGGACAGCTATCGTCGTTAATTTCTCGTAAAACAGGCGTAATATTGGGGTATTTTTATGGAGACGTTTTGGATCAATATTTTAAAATACACTCAGGAGACGCTTTTGAATTTGTCTCTGCTGATCAGCCCCTAAAGCAAAATATTCGAAAACTTTTATCAGGGCGACTTAACGGTATTATCGAAACGATTCCTGTAATGGATGCGCAATTAAAACGACTAAACTTATCTGACAAAATTGCATTTGCAGGATCTGTTGGAGAGCGGTCATTATTGTATATCGGTTGCAGCCCTAACAATATTAACAGCCCAAAATATATTGAACTGATTGATAAAGCGATGCCCGAGATTCGCAAAAGTGGGAAATTGAAAAAAATACTACACCCTTATGGGTTGAGCCCTTGGTGACATGTAAAAGATTACATGTCACGCATTACTAATTAAGAAAGTATCGGCACTAACTACTCGTTTTGATTTTGTCGCCAGTATACTGGTATGACATAACAGTTTGATGTTTCGCACTGCGAAACTTCCTCTGCACAGGTTCCTTCTGCCTCGCAGTCATCTGATGATTCTTCTTCCTCAAATCGATTATCGTCAATAGTTTCAGTACCAATGGCAATGGTTTTTCCGCCATCAGGGCGATAAATAACCACAGGTTTAGGGGCAATGCCAGAGTGTGTCAGGGTGACTGAAGCATCGTCTTCATCTGTATCACCGTCGCCATCTAAATCAATACTAGCCATGGCCCACTTTTGACTCAATGCATAAATTTTGGATATACCAGTATCAGCCCCACAGGTGCTCACTGTGCTGCCACTTGGCGCAAATGTGGTAAAAATAATGGCTCCAGAAAATGTTGTGGATTCTGCTAATACTTTTTCACCTTCTGTATCAAATGTGATGTACCAGCCACCACCATTGGCCATGATGGTTTGTAAATCACTGGTGAGGGCGTCGGTTCCACCTGTCATGAGCGAAGTGGCGTTGTACAGTAATGTGGAGTCAGCACTTTCATCATCCCCTAAAGTGGTTTTTGTGGTGGCCGCTTCACTTTTAGATATATAGCTTATTGGCGCGCTATAAGGATAAAAATCCTTAATCATGTAAAAACGGTTTTCAACATTGGTGGTTTGAATGGGATGAGCACGATAGCCTGAACCGATAGAAATAGTTAGATAGTCGCCGTATTGCTGATCCTTAACTAGGGATACATTGGGCTTATTGTAAAAGCGACGGTTGTTATCAGCATCACTTCCCGCCAGTGATGCAACTTCACCGCCAGCTGCAAAATCACTGGCTCCAGTTGGGTTAGGGTTTAAATCTATACGAAATACTCGACCACCGGTATCGGCGGCAAATAAATAGTCTACTAAGCCGTCTCCGGTGATATCTATAACAGACAAGCTAGCGGGTATACTATTAACCATGGTAGAAATATTTAAGTTGGCATTTGAATTACTAGCGCTCCATAGTAACTCGCCGCTGCTAGCATCCACCATGTAAATGGCGTTGCCGACCGAGTCGGCCTCGTTAGTAGAATTACTATCTTGATTGGTGTCATAACCCCCTGTAAAGAATAAGACGAAGCGACTGCCGTCACTATTGCCATTAGGAAACTTAACTTTGGCAATGGTCATACGTGACCAGGTTTGGCCAAGTTTATCAAAGCCAGTGGTAACCCCACCCTCAATTTTAAATAACATACTAGGGCTTGTGCGATTTGTGACATCTAATGCGTAGTAATTATTACCACCACGGCGCATACCTGAATATAAATAGGCATGTTCACTGCTCTCTAGGCTTCCTGATGAATCTAGAATCACATTATTACTATTTACATCGTAAATCCATGTGCTGATCAACCCGTCCATACCATAAGGCTTATCGGCAGCCGCAGAAGTATTTTCATAATAGGTGTTTAAATTGGAATGCAAAGCTTGGGGAATAAAAGCAAACTCTTCTTCCCCTGTGTCGGTATCTATTGCATGAATAAAGCCTTCATTAGTACCAAAGAAAACCGTAGCATCGGTTTCATCATCTGTGCCGCCATAGGTAATAATAGTGGGTTCGCTGTGTAATGGATCTCCCATGGAGTAACGGCTATCTGTGGTGCTGGAATCACCGTCTAAATCGTCTACATCGTAGCCAATAGCCCAATCTCGTACACTGATATATTCATCTTCAGTATAACTTTCCATATCAAAAGTAATTCGAGATGTGGCTGTGGATGAGGAAAAAGATAGTAGGGTGTTGCTGGAGTTTTCAGTGAAAATATTTCGGTTAGCTGGCTCAAGTAATTTCACCATGCCGCCCAGTTCTACATCTTTACCATCTGCAATACCACCAGGGTAGCCAGTATCATTCCATAAATCGTATGTGTCATCGGAAAAAAAGCCGGTGCTTTCGTCAATGGCCGATGTGCTGGTGTTAGCCCCGACAATTGTGCCATCAGAATTGAGGGTGTACTTCTTTAAATTGCCTTCCCATTTCACATTATCGGCAGGGCTGAAGAGTGCGTAAAATAATTCATCGCTGTGCTCTGACGCGTTAAAGGCGTTAACCGAAACGGCCGGTGCGGTGAAGGTGGAGTCGGTGGCTAATATATCTAAAAAGATAGCATCCAGTGCGTCGGTTAATCCCGTGGTGTCATTGGCTTCATAATAGCTGCCGCCACCGCCATTGGCCGTCCGTTTTAAAAGTTCAACACCGTCTGCTAGGTCAAAGCCACCAATGGTGTAAGTGGTAATTTCTTGATCGTCGCTAAAGCTTTCTGAGTGGTCTGTGTTTTTCATCCAGTAAGCTAGCTCGTCTAAACAGTCACCATTTCCTGAGCAGTCAGACTCTAAATCTAAATCAGGGTCCAGTGTTAGCCCGCTAATTAAATCGTGAATATAATCGTTAGCGGAAGAGTCATTAGTCGGTTCGCCATCGGTGAGTAAAATAATGTGATGTTTTTGGCAATCTGCTTCTATGGGACTTTTATAGGTGCTACCGCCGCCCACTCGTGAATCACTGACACTGGCATTCGGTTGGGCGTTATCGCCAAAGACCCAACTTTCACCACGATAATAACGTGCAGCTTCATACATGGTCTCTTCTAAGGGAGTGCCACCTTGAGGATAATAACTATCGAGTGCTGTACGAATTTGAGCGCCTGAGGTCGTAATATCGCTAATAGGAATGTCAATCATGCCGCCATCAGAGTTTTGGTCAAAGCGCATTAATCCTAAATTAATATTGCTAAGGGATTCGGTAAGTTCGGTTACCACGTCCACCACCACTTCCATACGAGTGCTGGTGGTATTGTTCGAGCTGTCATGATACCAATTCATGTAATTACCCGAATAAAGCCAGGTGCCATTGCCTCCTTGATCACAGCGAATGTTGGAGTCGCTGCCATCCACAAGGCTACTGCGCCAACTTCTGCCTCGTTGTTGCTGGTAGTTACCAAGAATTTTTCCCACCGATGCCAAAGTACTTATGGTATCAGCACAGCCGCTTGAATCGGAGCTTTGCAATGCGGTGGCATTGTGTCCATCGTTAGAGTTGTCATCGCTATCATTGTAAATGTCGGTAGTAATATAGCTTCCCGAATAAGTGGTGTTTTCATCATAGGGAATCAGAGTAATATCCACGTCACCTGACATGCTGCCGGAGGTATCCATAATAAATAATACGTTGGCATTAACGGTATTTTCTTCATCAATGGCACTGGCGCCATATATTTCAGTGTCGTCTGCAAAGGTATAGGCACCGCAAAAAAAGCAGGCTAACAGTAAGGTCAATTTCTTCATGAAAGGTACTCTTTAATAAACGACTTTAAGAATAGTGTTATTTTTTTTGTCCACCAATAAAGTGGGGAACTTTGCATTCCAATAATCTTTCAAAAAACTGGCGAATGAAATTTCTTTGCCGGCCTTAATAATGATAGGCGTTTGTGAAAACTCATAATAAGCTTGACTGCATTGCTCGCAGTTCTTTGGATAGATGAGTCCACGATTACTGGAGGCGATGTACTCTACTTTTATGCTGGTGGCTTCTAATGCAATATCGAGTGTTTTCACTGCATAGCAGTTTTTAAAAAAGAGTAAGCAAACTAGTACTGTTAGGTATTTCATTATTTTTAATTTCCTTGTGTGATCTAAATTGAAATTAAAATAATCCTTTTAAAAGTCTGCTCCTTGCATATTTCAATGTTGTTCAATCTCGGTGATATTTCTAACTTGGTGTAAAACTAAGCATTTATCCGGTATCTATTTAAAACGTCCCAGTGGCTTTTTGGTCTACACGAAAGTTAAACTTTTTTAGCCTTTTTATTCGTAACTTTTCAATTAACCGTGTATCGTGTTTTTTATACCGCTTATGCTGATCTGACCGCTTTTAATGGCCTTTTTAAAGCCTCTTAACTGAGCTTATCGATTCATTTATGGCAGGGTTAGGGCTTTGATATTACTTTGCTTTTCTTAACAGCCCTTAGCAATTGTGCACAGAATGAGGAGCTTAATAGTGATGTGACAAGAGCCGCAGTTTTAAGCTTGATTTTTTTAGTAATGTTCGATCATTCAGGGTATGTACATGATCTTGACCCATGTAATCACTGGCTTTTTAGGCGTAGGAAAAACCACTACCCTTGAATACCTCATCAGCCAAAAGCCTAAAGACGAAAAATGGGCAGTGCTGCTTAATGAGTTTGGTAAAACCGGTTTAGACGCTTTATTACTGTTGGCTAGCGAAGTGGTCATTAAACAGGTGCCAGGGGGGTGTTTGTGTTGTGTGACACAAATGCCTTTTCAAATCATGCTTAATCAGTTAATTCGTTTTGATCGACCAGATAGAATTTTTATCGAACCCAGTGGTTTGGGGCATCCCGATGAAATTGTGACGCTGTTGAAACAAGGTCAATATCAAAAAGTATTGGATGTGCAGCCCGTCATCACTCTAATAGATCCACGGCACTTAAATAATCCGCGCCATCGAAGTCATGACATATACACAAGACAGTTGGCAGTGGCGGATGTTTTTGTTGCCAATAAAATGGATTTAGCCGGCGACGAGGACAAACAAGCTTTTTCTGACTTGTTAGTAGAGCATAAGCGCAGTGGTTACATTGTTGAAAATGGCCACTTGCCATTATCTTGCCTAAAGATAGATAAAGAGAGAGAAACCCAGTTTCGTATTATGAAAAAGGCATCTTTAAATCAGCCCTTTTTCACACAAACGCTTATGTTAAATAAAGGTGATGTTTGGAATGAACAGGCCTTGGAAATATACTTACAATCACTCGATATCTTGCGGGTAAAGGGCTTGATCCATAATCAGCAAGGGGCGTTATTAATAAATGCAGCGTCAAGGGAGGTGACTTTCAAGCAAGTGGCGTCATCCGATGAGCCTTCGCGTCTTGAGTTTATTGATTATCAAGCTATTGATCTAGGCACTATTAAGGCTCAAATAGAGTCTTTAAAACTTTAATGATAGGCAGAACTATCTCGCCTAATTGTAGTCATTGAATAACAACAAGATATTCCGTTACACTTAAGGCCTACAACACAGGTATTGCTCGTGAAGTCCACTTGGATATTGATATTAATGGTTATGCTAACAGTCCAGAGTTTAGGACTGTCTCATGCTGCCCCTGTATCTCCGAGTAATAGCGTTGTTATGGTCATGGAAACCCAAGGTGCTGATGCCGTCATGCCATGTCACTCTGATGATGAAAGTCTCGAGGTAGTAGATTGTTGTGCCGAGCAAGATTGCAGTTGCTGCTGGGGATGCACGGGCTTACTAAGCACGGTTTTTAGCCTAGGCAGTACTCGCTACTGTGCAAACTCTTTAATGATTGAATCCACACGTCATGCCCTCAGCGGCATCCCAGCTAGTCTTTATCGCCCTCCCATTTTTGCTTAATACACCCAAGTTTCGTCTACAGTAATTAGAAGCGTTGCCTATTTTTAAACGTGTTTCTATTTATCGCCTTATCATTTGTATTGAGTACTTAAAATGAGCATCAACAAAATTGCTGTGCCTTTAATGGCATTTGCTTTAGGAATAGTGGTGACTTTTGCCCTTATTTCGAAACCACAAGATTCTAGTGTCCCACCCAGTGAAGATAAGCCCTTATATTGGGTGGCGCCCATGGATGCCAATTACCGTCGTGATGAGCCTGGCTTGTCACCTATGGGAATGGATTTAGTGCCTGTGTATAAAGAAAATAATAACGCCAAGCCCGGCACGGTGAGTATTTCACCCAATATCGAAAACAGCTTAGGGGTGAAAATTGCCAGCGTTCACAAAAAAGATATGCATCGTAACATTCAAAGCGCTGGTTTTTTGCAATACGACGAATCAAGCATTCAGCATTATCATGTGAGGGTAAATGGTTGGTTAGAAAAGCTATATGTAGACAGTGTGGGAGACAAAGTTAAAAAAGGGCAAAAGCTCTTTGATTTATACAGTCCAGAATTGGTTTATGCTCAAGAAGAATATCTTGCGGCTATTAATACAAAAAATAAACACCTTATCCAATCTGCTTTATTAAAGTTAAAAGCCTTAGGCGTGAGTGGCAAGCAAATTCAGTTGTTGGAAAAGCATAAAAAAGTCCGTCAAACTTTAAGCTTTTACGCGGCTCGATCCGGTTACGTTTCTAAACTAAGCGTTCGCCAAGGCATGTATATTCAACCTCAATTGGAAATCATGGCCACCGGTGATTTATCGTCTATTTGGGTGACTGCAGAAGTATTTGAGCGCCAAGCTAGCTGGCTGGAAGTGCACTCCCCTGTTGAAATGACGTTAGCGGCTTTTCCTGAAAAAAAATGGCTAGGTAAAATCGATTATATTTTCCCCACATTAAATAACGAAAATCGCACAGTTCAGGCGCGTATTGTTTTTAATAATGCTGATTTGTTACTCAAGCCTAATATGTTCGCCGAGCTTAATATTCAAGCCAGCTCTTTAAAAGATGCCGTTGTTGTACCCAGTGAATCGGTTATCTACAGCAGTGATATGCAACGAGTGGTACTGGCATTGGGTGACGGGCAGTTTCGCTCTACTAGAGTGATTGCTGGTGTGGAAAGTATGGGCTTTACACAAATTCTTACGGGTTTAAAAGACGGTCAGCATGTGGTGAGGTCGGCACAGTTTTTAATCGACAGCGAGTCCAGCATTCATGCTGACCTATCTCGAATGCAAAGCGAAGAGCAAGATAATAGTGATGTGTCAGATAGTCAGCGCGTATGGGTATTGGGAAGTGTCACAAATTTACAGAAAGGTCATAGTTTAGAAATTCAGCATGAACCTATAAAAGAGTGGCAATGGCCAGCTATGAAGATGAGCTTAAAGGTGCAGCAGGATGTATCCATTAAGGATCTTCAACAAGGAGATAACATTGGCTTCTGTTTAGACAAATTGCCTGATGGGCAATATCTAGTGACTCATATTGAAAAACAAGATAAAGACTCAAGTAACTCTGAGGCTTCTATGTCTAATCATGAAATGGAAAACGATGAGATGATCATGGAGATGAGTCATGATTAAAAATATCATTCGTTTATCGGTACAAAATCGCGTATGGGTGATTTTGTTAACGATAATTTTTGTCATGGCCGGCTTATACAGCATTAAAAATACGCCCGTTGATGCCATTCCCGATTTGTCCGACGTACAAGTGATTGTTAAAACATCTTTTCCAGGTCAAGCCCCACAAGTGGTGCAAGATCAAGTGACCTATCCGCTCACCACCGCCATGCTAAGTGTTCCTAAGGCGACAACTGTGCGAGGTTTCAGTTTTTTCGGTGACAGTTACGTTTATGTGATATTTGAAGATGGCACCGACATGTATTGGGCAAGGTCTCGAGTACTTGAATACTTATCGCAAGTATCAAGTAAGTTGCCCAGTTCCGCTAAACCTGAATTAGGGCCCGATGCCACGGGTGTTGGTTGGATATTTAATTATGCCCTCGTTGATAAAACAGGACGCCATGATTTAAGTGAATTGCGCAGCCTGCAAGATTGGTTTTTAAAGTATGAGTTGCAAACCGTAGCAGGGGTCTCTGAAGTGGCCACGGTGGGCGGCATGGTGCGTCAATATCAGGTGCAAATAGACCCTTTGAAATTGCGTGCTTATGGCATTCCGTTAAATCATGTTCACACAGCCATTAAAATGGCCAATCAAGAAAGCGGTGCATCGGTTTTGGAGCTGGCTGAAGCGGAATACATGGTGCGTATTAATGGCTACATTCAAAATATTGATGACATCAAAAACATTCCACTGGGGGTTAGTAAAAAAGGCTCGCCACTTTTATTAGGTGAAATTGCTCAAATACAATTGGGCCCAAAAATGCGCCGTGGCATTGCTGAATTAAACGGTCAAGGTGAGGTGGTGGGTGGCATTGTCGTTATGCGTTTTGGTGAAAATGCACAAGCTACCATAGACAGAGTAAAAGAAAAAATCGAATCGTTAAAACCCAGCCTGCCAGCAGGTGTCGAGATCGTAGTGACTTACGATCGCTCTAAATTGATTCAAAGTGCCATTGATAATCTGATGGAAAAATTAGCAGAAGAATTTTTAGTGGTGGCTTTTATTTGCATGCTTTTCTTGTTTCATTTTCGCTCGTCTCTGGTGGTGTTGTTTAGTTTGCCTGTGGCTATTTTGGGGGCTTTTATTGTAATGTACTTGCAAGGTGTAAATGCCAACATTATGTCTCTTGGCGGTATTGCCATTGCTATTGGTGCCATGGTGGATGGCGCAATTGTTATGATAGAAAATATGCATAAACATCTTGCCCTTAAAAAAATAAATGAGAATGACCGCTGGCCCATCGTTATAAAAGCAGCCAGTGAAGTAGGGCCTGCGTTATTTTTCTCTTTGCTTATTATTACTTTGAGCTTTTTACCTGTTTTTACGTTACAAGCACAAGAAGGAAAATTATTTACACCATTAGCCTTAACCAAAACCTATGCTATGGCCATGGCAGCCGGATTAGCCATTACTTTAGTACCTGTATTAATGGGGTATTTTATTCGTGGAAAAATAGTGGATGAAAAGCATAATCCAATTAATCGGCTGTTTATTTCCCTGTATATGCCAGTAATTTCCCGTGTATTGAAATACCCTAAACTGGTATTGCTGGCCAGTGTATTACTGGCATTCAGTGCTATTTACCCCATTCAAAAAACCGGCAGTGAATTTATGCCACCTTTAGATGAAGGGGATGTGATGTATATGCCCACCACCTATGCAGGTGTGTCGGTTGGCAAGGCTCGGCAAATTTTACAGCAAACTGACAAAATAATTAAAACCATTCCCGAGGTGAAAACAGTCTTTGGTAAAATAGGCCGCGCTGAAACCGCCACCGATCCTGCGCCTTTAACCATGATTGAAACCGTGATTCAATTTAAAGATAAAAGCCAGTGGCGCGAAGGCATTACCAGTGAAGATATTCAAAAGGAATTAAATGACCTGATTCAGTTTCCAGGTTTAACTAATGCGTTTGTTATGCCCATTAAAACTCGTATAGATATGTTAGCGACAGGCATTAAAACTCCAGTGGGCATAAAAGTGGCAGGCCCAAATCTAAAGGAAATTGAAAAAATTGGAAAACAACTAGAAGAAATACTCACGCCAGTGATGGGAACGCGCTCAGTATACAGTGAACGTGTCGTGGGCGGGCGCTATATAAAAGTTGATATTAATCGAATAAAAGCTGCACGTTATGGCTTAAATATTCAAGACTTACAGACCACAGTGCAAACCGCTATTGGTGGTGTGGATGTCACGCAAAGTATTGAAGGGTTAGAGCGCTACCCGGTTAATGTTCGTTATTTGCAAAAGTATCGAGACAATATTTCACAATTAAAGCTACTGCCTATTCTTACTAATAGTCAGCAATACATTACGCTTGCCGATGTGGCGCGTGTGTATGTAGATGAAGGTGCGGCAGTGATTAAAAGTGAAAATGCTCGCTTAAATGGCTGGACCTATGTGGATATTGATGTAGAAGATTTAGCCGGTTATGTGCAAGCGGCGCAACAAATTGTAAAAGAACAATTAGAATTACCGGCAGGCTATTCATTGCAGTGGTCGGGTCAATATGAATATATGATTCGTGCCCAGCAGAGATTTAACATGGTCATGCCACTCACGCTGGCCATCATTGCTTTTCTTTTATATTTAAGCTTTAGACGTATTCCTGAAGTAGTGATGATTTTAATGACCATGCCTTTTTCACTATTGGGAGGGGTATATCTTATTCACTATTTAGGTTTTCAATTCTCTGTGGCAGTAGGCGTCGGATTCATAGCGTTAGCCGGTGTGTCGGTTGAAATTGGTGTATTAATGCTTTTATATTTGAATCAATCTTGGCAAAGAGAGCAAGAGCTATCCAAATTAGAAGGGCGCACAGCCTGTTTACGTGAAGCCATTATTTATGGAGCCTCCCAAAGGCTTCGCCCTATACTGATGACGGCCATTTCAACTATGGTGGGTTTGCTACCCATCATGTATACAGAAGGAACAGGTTCGCAAGTGATGCAGCGTATTGCAGCTCCCATGGTAGGTGGCATGTTGTCGACCCTTGTATTAACTTTACTGGTTTTACCTGTGGTATTTTTTGTATATAAAAACATGACTGCAATGAAAGCCAGCCCAGCCAATTAAGTCCTATTGAATTTAAGTGCCTAGATTCATCTAGGTGCTTAAATCGTGATAACTCATTTGAATAGCCCTGTGTGTTGCGTTAATATGCGCGAAATTTTTTGCTATATTTTTGAGTGACTAGGGAATTAAATTTATGTTATGGAAAACATGCTTGGTGCTGATATTGGCTGTTCAGTTATCTGGGTGCACCTTAATTGGCCTTAGTTTGGATAGCCGGTTGTGTGGCGATCACGACAAAGACAATAACAGTCGTTTCTCTCACAATGAAGCAGGCAGCGATGAAGATGAATGCCAGTTTATTTTTACTTCTCTGGGGGCGATCATTGATTATTCTGTATTCAAAAGCTTAACGCAGGGCAGTTCAAATTCTACTCACACTTCAGATTCAAATTCAGATCCTCAGTATGAAGACAATGAATACAGTGGAGCATCTTGTCCTCGGGGTAAAAAGAAAATATGTTTCCTAAAAGAAGGCTGCCACTGTGTTAATAAGGCTTAGGGCTCTCCTTTTTAGTTTAATTACTCTTCATTTAAACAAGTACTGAAAGGCTATTTATATAGCCTTTTTTTATTATCAGATATAGGTTATTCCTGTTTGCTATAGCGGTGTTGGTTAAAAGTGAATTACAGGTTATGGCTTTTAATAAGCTTAACTATACTTTCAAAATGCCTTCTCCTAGCGCTTTTCAACGTTCTTGCATTAATAAATGGGTTTGCCTGTTGTGCTTGCTGTGGAGCTCGTTTTCTAGCTCTCAAGAAGTGAACGGCAGAGAAATGCATATCGTGAGGGGAGATGGAGATTACAGCCCTTATGAAATGGTCATAAATAACCAGTTAACGGGCTTTCATATTGAATTAATTCAAATTATAGCCAAGCAATTAAATATTGAGTTGATATTTGAAAGCCTGCCTTGGAAGCGCGCCCTGGCCATGGTGGAAAAGGGTCTAGCAGATGCTATTACCTATGTGGGGAAAAATACTCGTAGAGAGCGCTACATTATATTTACCCCGGGCAATGAATTGTCCTGGGCAGTTTTTGCTTTAGTGGTACTGGATAGGCGCAAGAAAGACATTCACTTTCCAAATGGTCACTTCACTTCATTAAAAGGCTATAAAATAGGTCAGTTACTGGGATACTCATATGGAGAGGAATTTGATCAAAGTACATTGAATAGGTCGTTCTACAACAATAATGATCAACTCATAGGCATGCTAAGAACCAAGCGAATTGATATTGCTATTTTTAATAAAGAAGAATATGAAAATAAACGATATAACCAAGATGACGTTCAAGCGCGGTTGGCTGTTTTAGATAACTTAATTGGCACAGGAAACTTTATTGGGTTTTCTAAAAAATTAAAACTCGAAGCTTTAGCCGGTGAATTTTCTCAAGCGTTAATTAAATTTAAGACAACTCAAGGGTTTAAAAAATTACAAAAAAAATACGGGGCAAGATACAAATAGTAAATGGCTCCGTATTCTACAAAATAACGTCTTAGTCTTAGCCTACAAATATTATCTTAAGTAGTAACAGGGCTGATAATACCCAGACACTTATTGATAACTCATTAGCGCGGCCACTCAATACTTTTGCCACAGCATAAGTGATAAAACCTAATGTAATACCGTGGGCGATCGAGAATGTAAGAGGAGTGAGTAACAACACCACTACCACAGGAGCTGCTTCGGTTAAGTCTTCCCAATCCACATCTTTAAGGGTATGCATCATCAACACCGACACATAAAGAATGGCGCCGGCTGTGGCATACACGGGAATCATGCCTGCTAAGGGAGAGAAGAACATACTTAATAAAAATAAAATGCCCACAGTGACAGCTGTTAAACCAGTGCGCCCACCAGCAGCCACACCGGCTGCACTCTCAATATAACTGGTGGTTGAAGACGTACCTAAAGCGGCACCTACCATAGTCGCGCCACTATCAGACATTAGGGCAGGGCCTAAGCGGGGTACTTTACCTTCTTTATCGGTTAAACCTGCTCTTTCGGTTACCGCTATTAAAGTACCGCTGGTATCAAATAGATCCACAAATAAGAAAGCAAAAATAACGCTGAGCATGCCTATATTAAAGGCAGCTGCAATATCTAATTGTAGGAAGGTCGGCATGATGGAAGGTGGTGCCGAAATGATACCTGCATAGGTGACATCCCCTACGACTAACCCGACGATCGTGACCAATAAAACGGCAATCATCACAGACCCTGGAATATTGCGTTGCACTAACGCCAGCACTAAGAAAAAGCTAACCAATGCCATGGCAGGGCTAAAACTTGTGAGATCTCCAAGGCCTACTAGAGTTGCAGGGTGATCCACAATGATGCCCGAATTCTTTAAGGCAATTAGGGCAAGAAATGCCCCAATACCTGCCGCAATGGCTTTTTTCAATGTGCCCGGGATCGCATTAATAATCATCTCTCTTAATTTAAAAGCACTTAAAAGTGCAAAGATGATACCGCTTAAAAATACCGCCCCCAGCGCTGTTTGCCAAGTGTGTCCCATGCCAAGCACTACGCCATAAGTGAAAAATGCGTTAAGGCCCATGCCAGGGGCTAAGGCAATGGGTAAGTTGGCCCAGAACCCCATGATGAAACAACCGGCTGCGGCGGCAAGGCAAGTGGCCATGAAGACAGCACCTTTATCCATACCGGCATCTGCAAGCATGGCAGGGTTAACAAATATTATGTAAGCCATGGTGAGAAAGGTGGTGACACCTGCCATCACTTCAGTTTTGGCATTACTGCCATGTTGCTCGAGCTTAAACAATTTCTCTAACATAGTTCTTATACTCACAGTGAAGGTATTTAGTTAAATATAGCTTCTTTAAACCTAACAGGCGAAAACTAACCGTTCAATCTAGGGAATGTCATCATGTATTTTGAAATTACTAGGCTTGTTGGCGGGTTTCAACCAAATCGTCAGGTTTGTGTTAATAACTTAGGCTGATTACGACTAAATGCTGAGTGCTATTCTAATGTGTGATGTAATTTATATTACAATAATGCCCATTGCCCCATTTACGAGTAAGAACTATGTCTTCCTATACAGACGAAATTAAAGCCGCGGTACGCACCGTAAAAGACTGGCCTCAGCCGGGTATTATGTTTCGTGACATCATGCCGTTATTGCAAGACCCACAAATATTTCGAAAAATCATCGACAGTTTTGTGCATCGCTATCAAGGAATGAATGTAGATGCCATCGCAGCGGTGGATGCTCGGGGTTTTATATTAGGGGCCCCGTTAGCCTATGAATTAGGGTTATCCCTAGTACGCATTCGTAAAAAGGGTAAATTACCTTTTGATACGATTTGCGAAAGCTATGAACTTGAGTATGGTCAAGCTGAAATTGAACTGCATACCGATGCTTTTAAACCCAATGATAGAGTGATTATCATGGACGATCTAATCGCCACAGGCGGCACTATGTTAGCGGCTTGTCAGTTGGTTACAAAGTTAAAAGCACAGGTGGTTGAAGTGGCGGCCATAATAGATTTGCCTGAGTTAGATGGCGGCAATAAATTAAAAAAGGCGGGGTTTGATGTGTACGCTATTTGTGAGTTTGAAGGGAAGTAGCATCTAGAGCACCAAGATTAAACTCTTTATAAACTCATGAGAAACGTTTATTTATTGGTAAGGTTTCTCATGAGTTTCAGTTAACGAGCTTAGAAAAAGTAATATTGATAAGATACTTTAGCTTCACTAAAGGTGGTTAGCTCGTGCTTTTCTCTGCTTGCTGTAAGCTTCACTGAGTGATTTTTCGCAAGGTTAAAGTTATGGATGTATTTTGCTCGGTAACGATAAATATCATTGCTAAATTCTTCTCCACTTACTTCAATGTGTGCCGTACTGCTACCAAAGTGATGCAACATGCCGGTTGATAATCCTATGGCAGGGGTAATGTCATCATCAAATCCTCGATTTCTTTCTAGCCGACCAATTAGCAACCCATAGATTAAATTATTTTCAAACGGTTTGTAGGCGCCTCCAGCTCCCCCTGTCACATGTGCCACTAAGCGTTGTTGGCCATCGGTGAACTGCCTTTCAAGGCCTGTGTATATTTTCCATGAAAGCGGTTTGAATAGCTCGGTTCGATTCGATAATGAAAAAATATCAATGACATCGAAGCGTTGTAATTTTGGACTGTCATCTTCACTGTCTCGAACAATGATATTACCCATGTTAATTTGTGCACCTTGTAAAAATCCATGCTCATTGTCTTCTAGACTATGAAATGAAAATCTAAATGCAGCTTCACTGTACTTTTGATTATCTTCTTCACCAATTGAAATTGAAACACGCTGACTATCATGGCTATTTTCAGGTCGAGATAACGGAGTCGGTGGGTGATTCGCTTCTTGAATTGGAAATGTATTCAATGCTTTTAATAATGCGTGGCTATTTTTTGCACTTGCAGTATCTCTTAGTGCGCCGGTTTGTTTAAACCTAAGGTATTTATAAGCTGCATTAATAATTTTTCCTTTTTCTTCCTCGGTTAAAGAAGAAAATTTTTCATTATCAATAAATGAAGGGTCTTGGGATATTGCGTCAACATAGCTTATGTGGCTATTTGGGATTTCCTCTAATAGATGTTCAAGAGTAGTGACTTGAGAAGGACGATAATGGGCCCCTTTAATCAGGCCCGCTCGTTCAATGGACCTAATGGTATCCACAGGAATGGCGGTAAATTCGAAGTCATTGGTTAGCTCAATAGATGGGCGAGCTATTTCTAATAATTCCAGTAATCGGTATGAGCAATTTTCATCAAAGAAGTAATAATCAAACTCAATTTCTTTTAGCTCCCACAAGTGAGAGACAATGCGCTTGGTTTCTTGTGCTGTTAAGTTTAACGGGTACTCCCAAATGTCGCGCTTTTCTTTTTGGTTGTACTCTCTTATTTTCTTAAAATAAGGTGCCACAATAAAAAATCCTGGGTAACCGCCAGATAACCCTCTGAAAGCATAAAATAATGAGTTATCACCCTCACGAACATTGGCTCCAAAATTAACCGCCATCGACAGCCAGTCAGAACTTTCTTTATTTGAAGCTGGGTCTAGTCGCAATAGTGTGTGGCCAAACATGGAGGAAGGGCTATTAAGATGGTAAGCGGGAAAAACCAATGTGACTTGCTCATCAGGTACCATGGTTCTCCATTGTTTATAAAGTGTACACTGGGCATTTGGTAGTTGGGTATCATCTATGGTTAGTTTGTTTTTTAGCCAATCCAAGCGAGCGACAAATTTACACTGTGCGTGAGTATCGTCATTTGATGAATCCTTAAAAAAGGCATCGATGGTTTTAAGCAGCTCTGCTTTTGGGTTGTGTTTACCGTCAGAAGCATTGAAAAACCGAGCGTCATCCACCTGGCTAATCAGTTCATCTGAACTGCCATCTTTATCGTAATGTACGAGATTAATCCATTCTCGGTGCTCCCATAGTTTTAAATTGACTGCCTTGCTATGAAGTTCTTTTACATAAGAATCGTTACTGGCTTGGGCGGTATTAAAGTAAGTCAGTGAGGCTAAAAGAAATAAAATATATCGAGCGCAGGAGATGTACAGCTTAGAATGAATTGGCATCTGAATGTCTGAGTTATTGGTTTTTAGCAAGAAATTACAGGTAATATAAACCATATGGCGTAAATAGAAAGAGGGCCCTGCATTATTCAATACAGGGCCCTCTTTCTATTTTTTATCAGGGTATGCGCTTAGCTGGTGTATTTAGCTAGGCGTGCATCTGCTTTCATTACACTTTCAAGAGAACCCATTACTTCTTCTGCCGTTACGTCAGCGCTTGGGAAAAGAACGTTGAAGTTTTCATGCGTTACTTCAGCAAAAGTTTGACGATCTTCAGGGGCTACGCCCATCAATACCGCCACTGCATTTAGAGCTTCACCGTGACCCATGGCCACGTCTGAAGAGAATTCGTCCATAATAGAGGCAATCATAGATTTGCCGCCGTAAGTTAGCGCGCCGTCAGTAGAGCAACCATTAGTACCAGAAGTCATACCAAAAGTTTTGTTGCCTGAAGTGCCGTTAGTAGTTGTGGCAAGGAAATGTACTGGACCTGAATCGCCCTTGAATAACATGTTGCCCCAACCACAATCAGGACCACCAGGCGCTACAGCAAAAGAGCTAGAAGCAGCAGCCATTAGAATCGCACCAGCCATTATTTTTTTCATAGTTATTCTCCGTTCCCTATTATGAGAATCAATTGTAAATTTTCTTTAATTAAAAAATACTGCAAAGCTTATACTAGCAGCAAGCCTCGGGTATGCAACAGCACTGCCAATATTTGTGAGCCAGTCTAAACCTTTTCAATGATTATTTAGTTTCTTAATTTTTTTGCTCATAGATTAAAATTAAAAATGAATTTTAAATTTAATGATATAGAGTTGCTTATTTAGTCTAATTCTAAAGTATTAATTTAGTTATTGGAGCGAATTAAAACAAAAAATAGGTGTTAATACCTATTTTAATAAATACTTTTCGCTTTGAATTTTTATTTATAAAACGTGTGGATATTAAAGTAGGATTCACTAATCAAATACTCGTACCACTATTAATAAAAGCGATTGGGTAACATGACTAAAATGAAGAAGAAATTTGGAATATTTTGTTAATGAAGATTACTAGGTTGTTGTTACTTTTGGCTGTAGTGGGCTTAACGGGCTGTGAAAGCCTCACTTCACTGTTTTTTTATCCCCAGCAAAGTTATCACTACACCCCCGACTTTTTTGGTTTACAGTGGCAAACCATACATCATCAAGCTGAAGATGGTACCGAGCTGGTTAGTTGGTATTTGCCTGCTCAAGGGGAAGCTTTAGGCAATGTTTTATTTATGCATGGCAATGCGCAAAATATTAGCACCCATATAAGCAGTGTGAAGTGGTTGCCTAAGGCAGGCTACAATGTATTTTTATTAGATTATCGGGAATATGGCCAGTCGCAAGGCACAGCAGTGCTACCTGAAATACTAGGGGATATTGATTCAGCTTTAAGCTGGCTGCTGGATCATGACGGGGGTAAACCGGTATTTTTATTGGGGCAAAGTATTGGTGCGGCACTCACCGCTGCCTATGTGCCTCAAAGCCCACATAAAGATAAAATTAATGGCGTCATATTAGATGCTTGTTTATTGGGATATCAAGAAATAGCCAGCGATGTCATGTCTCGCAGTTGGCTGACGTGGGTCTTGCAGCTACCGACCTATCTTTTACCCAGTGATCAAGACCCTCAAAACCATATTGCCCACATTAGCCCCATTCCGTTATTCATGATGCACAGCCCAGACGATGACGTGATTCCTTATGAGCAAGGTAAAGCGGTTTATCAGTTAGCCCAAGAGCCCAAGCAGTGGTTAGATTTAGCGGGTGCTCATATTCAAACGTTTCAGTTTCCTTCTGTGCGCGATGCACTAATTGAATTTATGAAATCTCATTAGCATTTTAAATTAACTCGGTTTATGCCAATGTTCCTTCACCATTTCTTTTAAAGTTTTCGTAAAGGCTTGAACTTTAGGGCTGTGGTGAATATCCCTATGGGTCACCAGCCATAATTTGTAAGTCCACTCTGGTGGTGCTGGAATGAGTTGCAGTAATTTTGGGTTGTTACTGGCAATTTGGCAGTTAAGTGGCGCGACGCCCAGGCCGTTTTCAATGGCATCTTGTAATAAGTTAAAATCTGAGCCACGAAAAACCACTTGTGATTTATCTAATGTTTCATTCATCCAGCGTTGTGAGGCAATGTTATTTAAAGGGCTAATGGTGCTCAAAAACTTATGCCCTTGTAACTCCTGTAAATTTTGAAGAGGGCCGTATTTGCTTAAATAAGCCTGGCTGGCATACAAGCTAACTTGCATTTCGCACAATGGCTGCACGACATAATCGGGGTCTTTAGGCTGAGCACCTGGGCGAATGCTGACGTGCGCTTCTCCATATTCCAATTTGAAAATCCTCGCATCTCCGGCCAGCTCCACCTGAATATTAGGGTGTTCTTGCTGAAAGCGTCCAATGATGGGCATCAGTAAAGGCGACATAGTATTAACGGTGGTAATCACCAACGTGCCTGATAAGTCCGTGTCTTTGCCTGCCAACTTACCCAGCATGCGATCAAAGCGCTCTTGGGTTTGTTGAGCCTCTTGAAACAATAGCTTTCCTTGCTCGGTGGCGGTATAGCCTCGGGCGTGACGATGAAAAAGCTTGCAGTTCAAACTTTGCTCAAGGGCATCTATGTGCCGAAGAACAGTTGAATGGTGCACATTTAAGTGAGCCGCCGCCGCCGACAAGGTGCCTAATTTAGCCACTTGATAGGCAATGTGTATGTCGTGCCAGCTATTGGGTTTGTCCATGGGGTACCTATCTGGGCTTATTGATGGGTGGTGCTTTTTTTACGTGTGCCCACTATGTATTTGCTGTGTGCATGTATGCACAGAAGCTTTGCATTAATTCTGTTTTTGTTCAAATAAATAGAGGTCAAAATGCTCCTACATTAAATAACACCCAAATTAAGGAGCATCACATGACTCAGCCAGCCCATATTATTGCCTTTGCCGGAAGCCTGCGTAGCGACTCTTGGAACAAACAGCTTGTGAACGCTGCTGCACGTAGCGCCGAAAGTGCTGGTGCACGGGTAACGGTTTTAGACCTAGCCGACTACCCGCTACCTATGTTTGATGAAACCTTGGAAGATCAAGCCCCCAGTGCCGCGCTAAATGATTTACGAGCCCTTTTTAGCAGTGCCAATGGTCTGCTGATTGCCAGCCCAGAATACAATGGTTCTATTGCGCCTGTGTTGAAAAATACCCTAGATTGGTTGTCTCGCTCGGCCAAAGATGAAAGTTACCAACCAGCTTACGGGCAATTTTCAGTGGGCATTATGGCGGCGTCTCCTGGTGGTTTAGGGGGAATTCGAGGCTTAAGCCATTTACGCGATGTATTAACCAATGTGGGCAGTTTAGTGGTGCCAGCTCAGGTGGCGGTTCCAGCATCCTATGAAGCGTTTGATGAGAATGGTCAAATTGTGAATGCCGCCTTAAGTGACCGAGTAGATGCCTTGGTAAACCAAGTACTAAGCCACGCTCACGTTTAAGCATTAGGAGGAAATGATGAATACCCTAACTCAGTCACCTGTGGATAAATATTCTCTCACCTTAAGAGTACTGCATTGGTCAACAGCACTGATCATTATGACTCTTTTGGCTGTGGGCTTTTATATGGCCGACATCGACCCTAAAGCCCCTGAAAAGTACGACCTTTATCCATTGCACAAAGCGTTTGGCATGATTGCTTTATTTTTAGTGGTATTACGGCTGCCAGCTCGGGCCAAGGGCCCTGTCCCTGCGCCAGCCGCCGGTTTGCAACAGTGGGAACATCACTTGTCTCACTTAGTGCATATCCTTTTGTATGTATCCATGATCGGAATGACTTTTTCTGGGTACTTTATGAATTCAACCTATGCTTATGTGGAGGGTGTGGATATGTTTGGGTTGTTTAGCATTCCTGATATTACCCCTAAAAGTGAGTATTGGAATGGCATTGCTCATAATGTTCACAGCTTCTTTGCTTGGTCTTTCATTGTTTTGCTAACCGCTCATATTGCAGGGGTGGTTAAACACAGGATGTTTGATGGCAAGGATAAGGATGTACTGCCCAGAATGGCGTAATAGCGAATTTTAAGCTTCACTATAAAGTCCCCTTTGCGGTACAGCTTGGCTGATACCGCTTTTTTTTGGTTTTTATTAACGCACGATGCAATCAATTGAGATGTTCATACGTCTTTACTATAGATCAGGCAAATACTGCACTGGTATTAATCGTTCAATTAGGAATAAGCCATGAATAACACCCAGAAAATCGCTGCTGTGGCAGCTATGAGTACGCTAGGCATGATGATGGCCAATGGTGCCAATGCGGTACCTGATCAGCCTAAAAATTGGGAAAAGTGTGCAGGAATTGCTAAAGCCGGTAAAAACGACTGCGGTGCCTTAGATGGATCTCATGGTTGCGCGGGTCAAGCAAAAATAGATAACTCAGACAACGAATGGGTATACGTGCATGAAGGCAGCTGTGAAAAAATTGTGGGTGGTGTGGTGAAAAAAGTGAAGCCAGCTAAAGCGTAATGATATCGAGCATTCAAAACGTGGGGCTGGGCTTGCGCAGCCCTCACATAGAAACCATATTGGCCACTGAACCCAATGTCCCTTGGTTTGAGCTGCTCACCGATAATTGGCTGGATGCTTCAGGCATTGATGGTTTTTTATTGGATAAAATTACCGAACAATATCCAGTCACCCTGCATGGTGTAGGCATGAACCTTGGAGGGCTTGACCCTCTTAATTTAGATTACCTATCAAAAGTTAAGGCCTTAGCGGTTCGCTGTGAAGCCAATTGGCTCTCCGATCACCTTTCCTTTAGTGCAGTACAAGGTAATCAACTGCATGATTTAGCCCCCTTACCCTACACTGAAGAATCGCTGCAACACATGGTCGTGCGCATTCAACAAGCTCAAGATGTTTTAGGGCAAGCCCTTGTGGTTGAAAATATTTCAGCCTATTTGGCTTATGAGCATACCACCATAAATGAAGCCGACTTTTTAAATGCTCTGGCTCATGAAACGCAATGCGAAATATTACTGGATGTGAATAACCTGTACGTTAATCAAAAAAACTTGGATCAAAATGCAGTGGAGTTTTTAAATGCCCTTAATCACTCAGTGGTAAAGGAGATTCACTTAGGGGGTTATACTGACAAGGGAGATTACTTTTTAGACGCGCACAATAATCCAGTCAGTGAGCCCGTTTGGTCCTTATACGAATTGGCCATACAGAAATTTAAAGGTATTCCCACGCTAATTGAGTGGGACAATGACCTTCCAGATTTTAATGTGCTACTTCAAGAGCAACAAAAAGCCATGGCCATTATGAGTAAGACCAGTGAAAAGCCAATATTCGCTTAGACAATGCCAGCAGCTCTTTTTACAATCGGTAATGGATTCACATACCGTTTCTGCCACAGGGCCATTACGCAAGGGCAGCGTGGAAAAAGCACTCCAGTTGTCATCGTTGCTGAGTCATGACATTCACAGCCCAGCCGTGCGCATATCCATTTATCAAAACAACTATCAGTTGGCATTACTGAACTGCTTAAAAACGACTTTTATACACACCAAACGATTATTGGGTGAACGTACCTTTAAGCAATGGGCCGATGAATATATAGAGGCCTATCCTTCTCAATCGGAAGACTTAAACCATTATGGTGAATTTTTTGCTAATTTTATTTCAAGTAAAAGCAGCGACTCTGGTAATGGTGAGGCTAAAGGGTCATTGGTTTTATTTCATATCGCTCAATCTGATTATGTAAAACAGTGTTGTTATTATGCTGCTAATAATCAAGCGTTTGCCATCAATAGGTTTATTAATATGCCCCTTGATGTGCAAATGAATACTGACTTTGTTCGCCAATCCAGCCTGTTTTTAATGGCCAGTTCAATAGATTTAACTAATATTTCATCCATTGAAAACATCGAAAATATACCTTTTCAAGAAAGCATTATTTATAGCCTCTTTTTTAGAAATGAAGGCAAAGTACAGGTTAAAGCAATAGATAAAGCGCTATACGATTTATTATTGGTTTTTGAACAGCCTAGCAATATGAATGGATTAAACGAAACTCAGCTTGAGATACTGCCTATTTTGTTAAGAGAAGGCTGGTTGAAAATGGCCGGTGCCGTGGTATGAAGTTTTTAGATAAACACACCTTGAATCAACTGTATCGCTTTGGTATTGCTTTAACGGGCAGCCCTCAAGATGCTGAGGATGTATTGCATACCGCCATCGAAAGGTTTTTAGTGAAAAGACCAAAAGATGTTACGGAAAAAAGTGCTTTTATTCGCACCATTATGCGTAATTATTGGTACGACGAAATTCGTAAACAAAAAAATCACCAAGCTCATGTGGAGTCCTTACAGGTAGAACAAAGTCATACTGATATCGATAAAGATCGCTTGGAAGATATTGTCATAGACCAGCACGATTTTCAAAAGCATTGGCAGGCTTTGCAAGCACCGCAGCGTGAATTGTTATATATGCATTGTGTACTGGAATACAGCGCTCAAGAAATTGCCGATGAATTTAACTGTGCCCGAGGTACCATACTTTCGCGTATTCACAGGTTAAAGAAACAATTGAAACAGCTTTCATCCTCGCATTTATTGGGGCTTAGTCATGAATAAAACCGTTAAAGAAAATATTCACCAACATCTTGATGCTTTCGAGTTGTCAGCAAAGCAATTATCAGACTTTGATGATCTTGAAAATCGTGTATTACAAAATGTCGAAACGCTCTCTCCTGATGCTGGGACTAATCAATCAAAATCTTATAAAGGGTTTGCTTGGCCTTTGCTGGCCAGTGTATTGCTGGCGGGTGTGTTAATGGCGACTCTACTGCCCTTGTCTAATTATGGTGGGACTAAAGGGAAGACTCAGCAAGAATTAATTTACGCCATTGCAGCCGAAGTCTCTTACAATCACTTAAAACTCAAGCCTTTAGAAGTGGCCAATACTCAATTAAGTAACGTCACTCAGTACTTTAAAAAGTTAGACTTTAACCCTTTGGGAAGCTCTCAAGTATTAGGGTTATCAAGTGCCCTTATTGGTGGGCGCTATTGCTCGATACAGGGCAATATCGCGGCACAACTTAGAATGCAGGATGACAAGGGCGCCATTTCAACGTTATTTGAAAGCCGCTTCAATGCCGAAGACTTTGGTTTTTTACCCAAGTTAGAAGCACAACAAGCGCCTGTTAGCGTGCATGTGGATGGACAGCAAGTAAAGCTATGGGTGGAAAAAGGCCTAGTAATGGCTTTAGTGAGCCCTATATCTGGCTAGTTGGGCGGCATTGGGCTGTGTAATTAATACTCTTATACCTACAGGTGAGTACCTACACAGCCTAGTTTCTAAATATTCTCACCCTCTTAAAATATACCCAACTTAGATTAGTCCCCGTATAGGAGGTTTCATGAAATCCATGTTTAAAGATCTATTGGAGATGACCCAAGAACAAGATCAGCCCCAGCGTTTATTATTTTTATTTGCTCAGCCTGAAGTCAAAGGCAAGCAGAAAAGTAAGAAGAACATGAAAGGCCATATTGAAGCTGTGATGTGTGTGGATAAGTTGCCCGAAGAATTAACCTCATTTAATGCGTTGGTGTCAGAAGCCGACAGCATCACGAAAGACTGGGAATTTATGCTCATTGCCGGGTTAAGTGGCCAAAATGGTAATGCGCCCACTACCGAAGATGCAGAGCCTTATTTAAATAAAATGAGCAACGATCTAGCCGATGGGCAAGATTTAGGGCGTTACGTTATTTTAGATCGCAACGAAAAGCCCATTGAAATGGCGGCCAATTAAACTGTTATTACAGATAGTTTCATTTTTTTAGTACGGTGGCACCTGCCAGATTTGACATGGTGCCCACATTTCAGCTCATTTATGATTAGCCTATTATTTATACCTCTCCCACTTCGAGGATGGCTAAAATGTCTGCAACAATCCCTTCAAATGTTTCGCAATTATTTAAAATAAGTCTTTTGGCGGTTCTGTCTTTTTTCATCGTTGGCTGTGATGACGGGCCTAACCAGCAAAGTCTGTTGGCCAATGCAAAAAGTGCCATGCCTCAAGATGCACACATAGCCAGTATTTATCAGCGCAGCTGCCAAGCATGTCATGCGGTAGATGAAAGTACCGCCCCTTTGGTTGGGGATAAAAAAGCCTGGCAACCCAGAGTGGAAAAGGGCATGGATAAACTGCTAGACAGTGTCATTAATGGTTATGCAGGTATGCCGCCATTTGGCATGTGCATGGATTGCAGTGCTCAAGAGTTTGAAGCGCTTATTCAATTTATGGCTGGGGAAAATAGTTAAGCGGCGTAAAATCGTCACAATACTGTCATCATTTCTAATTTTAAAACACCTACCTGTTTTATAGGGGCTGAGTATTCATATTATTCAGGCCCTATCTCTTTGTTAGTTTCATTGCATTTATTAAATTATTACTAGGCGCACGTCTTAGTTGGCCAAATAGAGCATTGTGGCATTAGGTAAAATCCGTAAATTTATCATCATATCTTTTGTATAAAAATTCGAGCCAAAATCAATATTATGATAACACGACGCAATTTGCTCAGCAGTTTAATCGCCACCGCCGGGGCCACTGCTTTTGCCCCCTCTATGACACTCGCCGCTTTACAGGCAGGACAGGCAAGTACACAAAAAAAAATACCTTGGAAAAATTGGTCAGGCTCACAAATTTGTTATCCAGATGCCCGTAAGGCCCCTGCTAATATTGACGAGCTAAGAGAGCTTATAGTTTCAGCGCCGGGCCATATTCGCCCAGTTGGGTCAGGGCATTCATTTACCGCGTTAGTCCCCACCGACGACACCATTGTTTCCATTAGCCGATTAAGCGGTATGGTGTCTCACGATTCAGTTAACCACACATCATTAATTCAAGCGGGCACTCGTTTAGGTGATATCGGTGGGCCATTAGCTCAAGCTGGTCAGGCCCTTATTAATATGCCCGATATAGACGAGCAAACTTTAGCAGGTGCATTGGGCACAGCGACACACGGAACAGGAGCAGGCATTGGTTGTTTACCTAGTTTTGTTGAAGGTTTGCAATTAGTGACAGCCAATGGCGAAGTGATCGAGTGTGATCGAAACCATAACCCAGAAATATTTAATGCTGCCCGTGTAAACCTGGGCGCACTGGGTGTGATCACCCAAGTGCGTATGCAAAACCAGCCTAGCTATCGTTTGAAGCGTCAACTGAGTTGTAAACCCATAGAAGAAATTTTAGAAAATGCCGATACATTGGCTAATGAAAATCGCAATTTTGAGTTTTATTATATTCCTTTTTCAGGAATGGGTTTTCAAGATACCCAAAATATCACCACCGAAGCGGAATCCTCCACTGATAAAACAGATCAAAACGATGGGGTGGAAACCCTTAAAACATTACGCAATGCCTTAAGCTGGTCTTCCACCATTAGAGAACTGTCTATTGGTACCTATATGAAAACCATTGAAGACGAAGTCACCATTGCCAACTCTTGGCAGAATTATGCCACCGAGCGAAACGTGCGTTTTAATGAAATGGAATATCATTTACCCAGAGAAAATGGTTTGCAGGCTTTCAGAGAAGTACGTGAAGTGGTTGAACGAGACTTCCCTGAAGTGTTCTTTCCATTTGAAGTGCGATTTGTGAAAAGCGATGATATTTGGTTAAGCCCTTTCTTTGAACGTGAGACCATGTCCATTGCCGTTCATAGATACTTTGATGAAGACTATAAACCTATGTTTAAAGCCGTTGAGAAAATATTTAAAAAACATGGTGGACGCCCACACTGGGGGAAAATTAATACCATGACAGGCCAAGAATTAGCCGGTCATTATAAACATTGGGATGACTTTAAAGAGGTTCGTCAAACGCTCGATCCTCAGGGAAAATTTTTAAACCCATATTTGAAGAGTATTTTCGCAGTATAAAAATTGAATGACTTACTATTTTTGTAACCACTAATTAAAGTTACCAAAAGATAAATATAATAAAACGGATAACACCATTATGGCCAAACAGTTTAGCCCAGGGCGTCGTAAGATTTTAATCGGCAGTTTGGCCGTAGGTGCAACCGCTGCCACGTGGGGCATTAAACCCACTGATATTGGTGAAAATCATAGCCCCTATTTTGTGGCCTTGAGCCAAGCGTTAGATAATAAAAAAATAGCCAAACCTACCTTGGTGGTTGATAAGCAAAAACTGCTACAAAATATCAATGTATTAAAAAAACATATTGATAATCGTTTTGCTTATCGCATTGTGGTGAAGTCATTGCCTTCCATTGAGCTGGTGAAGCTTGTTATGCAGGAAAGTGCCTCTAATAAACTGATGGTATTTCATCAGCCGTTTTTAAGTTTAATTGCTCAGGAAATTCCTCAGTCCGATGTGTTGATGGGAAAACCCATGCCAGTGACAGCGGCGCAAACGTTTTATGAAAATGAAAAACACTCTCCTACGTCGTTTAATTCTGAAAAAGACTTACAGTGGCTCATAGATAGCCCACAACGTTTAAAGCAATACCTTGAACTGGCCAATACCTTACAGAAAAACATGAATATCAATATTGAATTAGATGTGGGCCTTCATCGTGGTGGCGTGAACTCAGATTCAGATTTGTTAGATATGCTACACCTCATAGAGCAGTCAGAGCGGCTAACGTTTTCTGGTTTCATGGGTTATGAGCCGCACATTGGTTCGGTACCCGGTGGTTTACTCAGTAATCGCGATAAAGTAATGGCTGTGTATCAGCACTATGTTGCACTAACTGAAAGAACTCTCGGGCGCAGCATTCAACATTTATGTCTAAATAGTGCAGGAAGCCCTACCTATCAAGCTTATGACAGCGGTGATTTTCCTCATAACGAGCTTGCTGCTGGCACATGTTTAGTTAAACCAACCCATTATGATTTAGACACCTTAAGTGACCACGTACCGGCTTCTTATATCGCCACCCCGGTGATTAAATCCATTGACCATACCGATATTCCAGGCGTAGACGGTTTAGGAGATGCCATGGCCATGTGGGATCCTAATCGCGCACAAACATTTTTTACTTACGGTGGTTACTGGAAAGCAGAACCGGAATCGCCAAAGGGCATCAGTGTTAACCCTTTGTTCGGTCGCTCTACGAATCAGGAGATGTATAACGGCTCTAAATCCATATCACTTAAACAGGACGACTGGATATTTATGCGCCCCACCCAAAGTGAATTTGTATTTTTACAATTTGGAGATATTGCCTTACTTGAGGGTGATGAAATCAAGCATCTATGGCCAGTGTTTTCTGAATCAGGCTATGTGCAACCTATGTAACAAAGTTCTACAGATAATCTTATTTTTACATGTTTATATATTTCAATTTTATAAAACTGTATTACAAAAAAATACCCATTAGGCGGGCTGCCTAATGGGTAAAGGGTCTTGCTTGATACTAATGTCGCTAATCTTAACGTTTACCTTGGCGGCGAATTGAGGACGTTGTAAATTTTTTTCGGCTCATGTCAGTGCTGAATTTAAATGGCTCTCTTTCTTCATTGCCTAATTCAATAATATAACGCCCTGATAATAAATCGTAATTGGTGGTTGAAATATAAAATGGTGTATTCACATTAGTAAACTGTAAAGAATGTCCTTCAGATACACGCCATAATTCATCACGGTTATCATAATGATCAGCCAGGGCAATCTGCCAGCTATCTTCATCTATGTAATAGGTACGCTTTTTATAAATGTGGCGAGTACCCTCTTTTAATGTGGCTTCCACTTTCCAAACGCGATGCAACTCATAACGGGTGTAATCTTGGTCAATGTGGCCGGAGCCTACAATGTCTTTATATTTAACGTTTTGGTCTGCTAACTTATAAGAGTTATAAGGAATATAAACTTCCTGTTTACCCATTAGTTTCCAGTCATAGCGGTCAGGTGCACCGTTAAACATATCAAGTTGATCAGAGGTCCGTAAACCTTCGGCAGCTTGCCCTGGTGCGTCATAAGCCACTTGTGGGGCGCGACGTACTCGGCGTTGGCCAGCGTTGTAAGTCCAAGCCATACGCGGTTGGTTTACTTGGTCAATGGTTTCATGCACTAGAAAAACATTGCCTGTATAACGGGCTGGGGCTTTTACCGTTTGAATATAATAAAACAAAATATTGTCGTCTTTTTGAGCATCATATCCTTCTGATAAATAATGCGGGGCCGATAGTAAACCACGGGTTTTAATGGGCAAAAAGTCACCGTTTCTTTGCACCGCTACCTGTGCACCATTTTTTTCAAGTGAGGGCCCGCGAAAACGACTCACATGATTCCAAATCACTTCAAGGCCATTTTGTGGAATAGCAAAAGGAATGGTTTCATCAAAGTTGCTTAAACCATTTCCGCCATCCACTAATTCAGATTGAGTGGCATTTTTTCTAGCCTTCTCGTAAACCGATTTTGGGTGCGAGGCGGTTCGGTGGGTTTGATAAATGGGCATTTTATAAGTGTCAGGAAACTTCTTGAAAAGTGCCAGCTGCCCATCGCTTAAATTATTTTTATACTGCTCGACATTGTCAGCGGTAATAGTAAATAAAGGCTTTTCATGGGCATAAATGTTTTTTAACGGATCAATGTTTGGATTGGCTGTTAATCCCCCTGCATAAGCTGGAATACTGCCGTCTGTATTAGCAGACGACTGTGCGCCAATTAAGGTAAGCTCGTCACCTAATTTATTGGCCACATGGTCTGTAACTTTTGCATGTAGAGTGCCGCTCATTATTATTAGTAAGGCGGATGTGGTAAAGGTTTTTATATTCATGATGTTACCATTTTTTCCAGACCAGCAATGCTGCTCTGTTTTAATAAGTGCCCCACGCTTTTATTAAAAATAATAAAGCGTAGGAGTTAAATCCCTGAAGGTTTTAGAACTGCATGCCAACGCTAATGGAGGCAAAATCGCGGTCACTTATTTCGTTGTAATCACCACTCATAAATTGAGTGTATGAAATACTGGCCTTATAAGTAGATAAGTAATCAGCATCTAAAGAGATATCTACCGATTGCTCGCCTTCTCCAAAACCACTGCCGTTTTGAGGGGAGTAGCCCTCTACATCGTGATTCCAAGCGATGCTGGGTTTTAAATTAACACCAGAAAATACATCAGAATATTCCCCTTCTATAAGAGTGCGATACCCCCAAGCACTCTGGGTGATAAAGCCTCCGTCGTCACCTGGAATATCAAAAATACCAGAGCGCCCAAATTTAATTTCATCATTGCCTTCTTTAAAACCATCAATATAGGTGTAGCCTGCTTCAGCAATTAAGGTAAAGCGGTCAGCTCCTAATATTCGGTCAATGAATTGAATGGCGGTGAATTGCGCTTGATAAACATCA
The DNA here is from genome assembly GCA_913058575.1 of uncultured Bermanella sp. GTDB lineage: Bacteria > Pseudomonadota > Gammaproteobacteria > Pseudomonadales > Oceanobacteraceae > Bermanella. The sequence continues at coordinate 1,621 of CAJXRF010000045.1, read as the reverse complement.
AACTCACGATGACCCTGCACAACTCCACCTGCCTCTACCGAATTTAATTCAGCATCAATGATGGACGAAGACATACCTAACGCAGCAAGACTGCTGGTGTTGCCTTCCAACGTGCCGACTATTAATTGGGTGGCGTTCACTTGAATAGGAAAATCCTGCTGGTAACTCACTTCACCAGAGAAGGCCACGCTGCCAATGTTCGTGGCAAAGCTTAACCCTGCAATTTGAATGTCTTCAGGGTAAGCCACAAAATAACTTGAGGTATTGACCACCGCACCCGCTGCCGTTTGTTGTCCAACCACTTGGGCCGTAGCCAATTCTTGTGCGGTTGGGCTAAATGGGTTGGCTGCATTGTTAATGATGTAATCAGTACCAGCAGCCTCACCAATAGCCACTTGTTGCTCAAAAGTTAAAGAGCTTTTAATGCCATTACCTGTGGGTGTGCGGCTATGGATATTCATGAAATACAATCCAAACTCGGTATCATTCAAAGCTTCAGACACATAACGAAAAGACACACCAAATTGTCCATCAGAATCGGGCTTGGCACTTTCACTGCGTTGTAAGCTTGCATTTTGCGCTGATAAATCCAGCAAGTTACAGCCATCAGAAACGTAATCGTTGGGTGAGAAATAAGTACCGCAACCGGGTAATACCGACTCTTGGTATTCAAGCTGGTAGAAAGCTTCAAAGCTTAGGTCTTCGCTTAGCCCTATATTGGAGTAGACCATGTTAACGGGTAATAATACTTCTTTTATTTGTGCTCCTGGGCGAGTGAAGCCGTTAACATCTACGGGGTTAATGGCATTGATGCCACCCATGATAAAGGTGCTTTCACCCCAACTGATTACCTGTTTACCCAAGCGCACGTCTAATGGCATGCCTAGCAGATTGAATTCGCCATAAACATAAGCATCGAGAATTTCAGCACCAGAGAATTTAGATAACTCGTTAAATTCAGAATCATCTAAACGGCTTTCTCCCGCTTGATTTACACTTAACGGGTCAGTGGGGCCTGAGCCAATGGTGGCCGTTGGGGTATGACCATAATCTACATTATTGTCGTTTAACGCGGTGTCGTACCAGTATTTTCCCCGTACAAAGCCGCCAAAGTTTTGATAAGACATTTGTAAATCATGGCTGCCTTTAAACACCTGTGAAAACGCATCTCCTTCTGAAAAGTTAGCGTTACCGTCTTCAAAGTTTCCTGGGGTTAATAAGCTATCGTCTTGCTTTTCCACTCGCCAGCTCGAGCCCATGGAAATTTCAGAATCGAAGCTGCCTTCGATGCCGCTTGTGTAAAATTCAAAACTTTGTGCTTGGGCTGCCATGATTAATGGAATGGCCGCTGCTAAAATTTTCTTACGACCTATTGCCGTATGGGGTGTATTTTTTTTCATATGCTTGCCCTCTGTTTTTTTTATTATTTGTACTGGCTTATGCTCAGTATCTTTATAGGTGGAAATCCGTAATGGGTATTAATCCGTCAACTCAATTCCCTTTGCAGAAGTGTTTTGGCTGTTGCGAACACTTTTTCAGTGAGGGTGTCACTGATCTGTCAAGCTAATTTGCACTGTAGTGCTGTATTGACATTCATAGTAACAAGGGGCTAGTTTTATAT
>CAJXRF010000044.1 GCA_913058575.1 uncultured Bermanella sp. | reverse complement strand
CAGCTCTAAAACACCATCCATTTCTACTTCAGCATCTTTAGGCAATTGTGCAATACCTATGGCCGCACGAGCAGGATATGGCTGCTCAAAGTAATCCGCCATAATAGTATTTACTGTGGCAAAGTTACCAAGATCGGTTAAGAAAATATTTAACTTAGCAATGTCTTGCAAAGAACCACCCGCCGCTTCACATACTGCTGTTAGGTTATCAAATACACGACGCACATTTGCACTGAAATCACCTTCCACCATTTCCATGGTTTCTGGAACCAATGGAATTTGCCCAGAAAGATAAACAGTTTTACCCACTTTAACTGCTTGTGAATATGTTCCAATGGCCTGTGGTGCTTTATCGGTATGAATAATTTCTTTCATGGTTTGTCCTGTTTCTTCACTTTTCTAAGCCAGCCTGAGCTTTGCTTATACTGCATTTTTTTGACGAGTAATCTTATTAACGGCTTTATTCTTTTTAAGCTTTCGCATGACATCAGCCAAGTGTTTACGCCCTTGTACACCAATGCGCAAACTCACCACACTTAAGGTAGCATCTTTGTCATCTACGCTTATTTGCTCAAGGTTACCGTCGGCTTCACTTACCAATGCTGCTAATTGGGCCACTAAACCACGGCCACTGCCTACCCATAAACGCAAGGTTACGGAGAAGTCTTCGCGAATATTGTCATCCCAAATAAGTGGTAAACACTTATCGGTTTGATCCAGCATGTCCTGCATATTTTTACAGTTGCTGGTGTGTACGATTAAGCCACGACCTGCGCTTGAGAAGCCTACAATGTCATCCCCTGGAATTGGGCTACAACATTTGGCATAGCTCATTACGCCACCTTCTTTACCGCTAATGCTAAACACGCCTTCGCTGGTCACCGAAGAAACGCCGTTATCTTCGCCTAAGGCAAACATGGCAATACGCCGCGCAATAGCTTGTGGAGAGCGAGTGCCGAGACCAATTTCTTCAAGAATAATGTCAAAGTCGATAGCACCAAATTCTTTCACCAAATGCTCTAGATGATTTATTTCTATTTCATTTAAATCCAACTGGAACATGGACAGGGCACCGCCTAACAAGCGCTTGCCTAAGGATATAGATTGATCATGCTTCTGGTTTTTAAGGTAATGACGAATATTGCTTCGCGCCTTACTGGTCACCACAAAATTCAACCAAGAAGGGTTAGGGCTAGCACCCGGTGCAGTAATAATCTCCACCGTTTGGCCGCTGTACAACTTAGTACTTAAAGGGGCCAATTGCTGGTCTACTCGACAGCCCACGCATGTATTACCCACATCACTGTGAACGCTGTAAGCAAAGTCCACTGGAGTACTTTCTTTAGGCATTTCCACAATGCGCCCTTTGGGCGTAAACAGGTAAGTGTCGTCTGGGAATAAATCCAGTTTCACCGATTCAATGAATTCTTGCGGGTTACCGGCGCGCTGTTGAAGTTCAAGCAAGCCTTGAATCCATTTACGAGCACGCTGATTACCAATGCTTTCATCTTCTTCGTCTTTATAAAGCCAATGAGCAGCAATGCCATTGTGGGCCATGGCTTCCATTTCTTCTGTACGAATTTGAATCTCAATGTGTACGCCACCCACACCGACCACTGTGGTGTGCAAAGACTGATAACCATTGGCCTTTGGAATAGCGATATAATCTTTAAAGCGACCGGGAACCGGCTTATAAAGATTGTGAATAAAACCTAGGGCACGATAACTGCTATCGGCGTTATCCACGATGATACGGAAACCGTATACATCCATAATTTGGTTGAAGGACTTTTTCTGCTCCTTCATTTTTCGATAGATACTGTAGAGGTGTTTTTCTCGACCCATCACTCGAGCCTTTAAACCTTCCTCTTTTAAGCGCTTTTTAACAGAGTCGCTTATTTTATCTACCAGCTCACTGCGATTGCCACGGGCTGCCTTAACCGCTTTTTGAATCATTTTAGAGCGCATAGGATGCTTGGCGTTAAAGCACAAGTCTTCTAACTCAATGCGAATATTGCTTATGCCCAAACGATTGGCAATGGGGGCATAAATTTCCAGGGTTTCACGGGCTATGCGGCGTTTCTTATCTGGAGGCATGGCATCCAGAGTGCGCATATTATGCAGGCGGTCAGCCAGTTTCACCAAAATTACGCGAATATCGCGCGCCATGGCCATGGCCATTTTTTGGAAATTACCGGCTTGTTTTTCCTCTTGGCTTTCGAACTTAATGTGGGTCAGTTTAGAAACCCCATCTACAAGCTCGGTCACGGTATCGCCAAATTGCTGAACCAATGCATCTTTAGGCACAGCGGTATCTTCAATTACGTCGTGCAGCATAGCGGCCATGAGACTTTGAGGGTCCATGTGCATTTGCGAAAGGATATTGGCCACAGCCAAAGGATGGATAATATAAGGATCGCCACTACGGCGATATTGCCCTTCATGGGCTTGCTCGGCGTAATGATAAGCCCTGCAAACCTGATTGATTTGCTCGGGCTCAAGATAGCTGCTTAGGCGCTCGGCCAGTGCATCTATTGTGGGCAACTTAACCTCCTAATACAGCAAAGAAAGGAAAAGGTGCTGTCATAGTTATGCTTGCTCTTCGGCAAGGGCAGCAGCTTCAGCAGCAGCCATAGTCGCAGGTGTTACTTTACCCGCTGCAATTTCACGTAACGCAATAACAGTTGGCTTGTCGTTATCAGGAGTTACTAGAGGCTCAGCACCTTGCATGACCAATTGCTTGGCTCGTTTAGCAGCTAGCATTACTAGCTCAAAGCGGTTGTCTACGTTATCTAGGCAATCTTCTACGGTTACGCGAGCCATGTTAATTCTCTTAGTTTGGGCGAACAGGTCGCCGATTAGAATGTTTTAAGGTCAACAGTTTACAAAATACCGCGCAATTACGCCATTGTTTATGTACCAATTGGTGAAAGCTTGTGCAGATAACCACTCTTTTACAATGAGGCGTTGTACATTATTTGAAGCGGCAATGGCAAGCGTGGTCGTTTGCACAATACAAGCCTTGCCCTTCATCAAACAAAAGCCAATTCACTTATCTGAGTTTAGCTTAATAACTGACTAATCATGTGCTTGTGCTCTTCACTTTGTACAGACACTTGCAAACGGGTAGCGGCAAAAATAGCTTTCAAATCACCCAAGGCAGTTTCAAACACATCATTAACCACTAAGTAGTCAAATTCGTTGTAATGACTCATTTCCTGAACCGCTTCCTTGGTGCGTGTGGCAATCACTTCATCGCTGTCTTGACCACGTCCCTGCAGACGACTAAGTAGCGCGCCTTTGCTGGGCGGCATAATAAAAATACCCACAGCTTTGGGCATTAAGCGTCGAACTTGCTGGGCCCCTTGCCAGTCAATTTCTAGAATGACGTCCAAGCCTTTTGCTAGCTGCTCTTCCACTGCGCTTTGGCTAGTGCCGTAGTAATTCCCGAAAACTTCAGCATGCTCGAGAAAGTCACCTGCACCAATTTTGCTTTCAAAAGCGGCTTTATCAACAAAGTGGTAATGGACCGAATTTTCTTCCCCTTCACGCATGGGGCGGGTGGTGTGACTAACACTCACCTCAATGTTTTCACTGCTGGACAATAGCTCTTTTAGCAAACTGGTTTTTCCGGTGCCAGATGCGGCGCTAACGATGTATAGGGTGCCTTGGGTCATATTTCTATCTGATCAATGATTAACTAGTCAGTAATTATAATGCCCCATGGCTGGGATGACAGCCTAAAAATGGGTAAAGTGGGCTAATTAACTAATTCATAAAATTGGGGCATAAGGAAATCAAAACAGCGATGAATTCTATGGACAGAATCGTACATCAGATTCAGCCTAGCAGCGAGCAACAGAAACCCACTAAAAAACCATTCAGTGAGTATATTGAAACAAAAGGCCTAGTATTACTCGGCACTCCAGGCGCAGGTAAAACACATCTATTTAAAGAAGCAGCAGAATCTAAAGGTTGCTACTACCTTACGGCAAAGAGCTTTTTAATCCGTCCTGCTTCTAAACTCACTCAATATGATTGCCTATTCATAGATGCACTGGACGAACAGCGAGCCAGTGCAGGTACTCAAGATGTGCTAAGCCAGGTGGTCACAAAGCTCTGGGAGGTGCAACCTCAAAAAGTTCGACTGGCTTGCCGAATCGCCGATTGGCATGCTGATTTGGACCTGGAGACTTTAAATGATTACTTATGTGATGACGAAGGCCAAAAGGCAACTGTTGTTCAGCTTGAACCGCTAACCGAGCAAGACATATTAGATATTTTAGTTGAATGTAACATAACTGAGTCCGATGCATTTTTAGATACAGCTAAAACTCGAGGTCTTGCAGAGTTACTTGGTAACCCTCAAACCTTAAAAATGCTGGCAGCTGTGGTCTCTTCCAAGCAATGGCCTGCAACTAAAAAAGAACTGTTCGAGCAAGCTTCTGACTTACTACTAACTGAAACCAGCGGCGAACACCTAAGATGTACATTGGTAGGAAATGCTGCTGAACGTTTAGATTGCGCTGGTGCAATTTGTGCCGCTCGATTAATTGCAGATGTTGAAGGCATATATTTAAGTGCAACCGAATCCCACCTATTCCATGAAAACTGGCTAGTCAGTGGTGAGATTCATATTTTTGAACACACCCTCATCGAATCGGTTTTACGCTCAAGGCTTTTTATTGCTCATTCGAAGCAAGAATTTGACTATTCTCACCGCATGGTTGCTGAATATCTGGCAGCACGCTGGATCGCCAAGCAAATTCAAGGTGGCCTGCCTTTGAGCCGAGTGATGGCAGTCATCTCGGTGAATGACCAATCAGTTTCAGAACTTCGAGGACTGTATGCCTGGTTAACACTCTACCTGCCTGAAGAGTTTAACTATTTAGTTCTTAACGATACGCTAACTATTTTGCTTTATAGTGACATAGCTTCTTTTAGTAGCCACCAAAAAAAACAGCTTTTAACGGCAATAGAGGCACTGGCCAATGATAATCCATACTTCATGGCTGGCCATTTCTGGTCATTAAATATCGCGGGCTTAGCCGTACCTGAATTAGCAGCAAGAATTAAGAAATTACTTACCAATAAAGATACGCCTTCGCACTTAAAAACAATGCTATATCAAGTGCTTGAACAAGGTCAGGTTTTAAATGGAATGAGTGGTTTTCTTCGAGAGATCACTCTGTCACAGAAATCTCACTACGCTCTTTTAGCCTATTTGACTCAGGCCAAAAGCAATTGGAAAGAAATACGCAATACTTATCGCGCACTAGGCAAGACTCATGATGAAATTATGCTTAGAGCAGAAAGTATTTCGAGTCTTTATCATGAGTGTTTAGAACCAATCGATATGACATCTTTATTACTTGATGCTATTAATTCAAAAAATCATCAAATCGTTGCTGGTTACTTTTGGAAGCTACATGAATTGGTGAAGACTGATGACATTCCTAAAGTACTTGAACCAATAATAACTCAAATAAACATTAATGATTCAACTCTATTGAGTGGCATAAGCTGGGACGCATTCAGTACCATATGCGATCTACTCACTAAATGGGTAACCAACAAAAAGAACCTAGATTTCCAATTTTTATGGAATTGGCTAATTTATTTAGGGCGCAGATTAAACTCCGGGGGCAGGAGTAATAAGAAACAACTTTCAGAAGCATTACAGCATCGGTCTAACAAATTAATTGAAGGCATTATTCCAATCTATATAGATGAATATTGCTCAGGCCTGCAACCATTAAATATCTACAATTTCCAAAGTATCATGCTGGGCAGCATTAAAAAAACCGACATTTTACCAAAAGCTTTAGAGTCATTTAGAAATTCAGTTGGTGATAAGCATACAAAATCATATCAACTGTGCCTTAACCTAAGCATTGACTCGACTGATTCAGGCATATTTTGGGATCTTTACGATAGAGCAGAAGGTAATGAGGACCTGATTGCTATAAGGAATTCTATTTGCTTCTATGAAATGGAAGCTGGGATTAAGCAGAACGCTAAAATGGCAGGACTAAAAGCAAGTCGCAACAGAACAGAGGCTATAGCTAAACAAAAAAGAAACGAAAGCTTTGCTGAGTCAATGCTTAACATTGAAAATGGTAGCCACTTAGGCTGGCTAGGTGAAGTTGCCTACTTTTATTTAGGGCGTTATTCCGATACAGACCAGGAAGCGGCCCCTAAACAACGCTTAATTACTGAGTTTGGCGAAGCGGGGAGTGAATCTGCAATAAAAGGGCTCATTAATCTGGTAAAGAGTCAGCCTGTAATTGACTTATCGATAGCATACAAAGACTACCCAGCTACTCATCACTTTAGCTGGTGGTATGCCATTATCATTGGGTTAGACGAATCGTCTCTACGTAACCAGAGATTAACTGACGTAACCGATGAATTTTTAGTAACTGCATTGCAGACGGACTTCACCATTTGGCCATATACCAACCAAAGAAGCGGCGAGGCTTTATTTTCAAGCCATTGGAAGTACTACCTCTTAGAACATAAGCCAAACCTTATCGCCGAAGCTTGGTGCTTAATTACTGAGTTTCGTCTCTCTTTAGGGATCGCACATGTATTACACGAGCGAGAATTATTTCAAACAGAGCAGTTAACCCCATTCAGGTCTTTAATGTTAAAAAGAGCGTTATTAGCTTTCCAAAATAACAACATTAAACCATCCAGATATCTGCTCTCAAAGTCTCTTAAATACCTTGATTCAGGTTGGCTAAAAAATATCGTATCTGAGGCTACCCAAAGTTCATTGGATTCAGAGAATACCGCCTTAGTTTGGCTTGGAATAAAGCTTGTTTTACATGATAAAGGTATTGAATTAGAGACACTCGACTATGAAACAAAAAAAGAGCTAATCTGGGAATTAGATTCATTCTTTAGTGAGCAAGACTACCTTGAGGCCCTATCCTCTCAAAATAACTATCTAACTAAATTAGAGAAGTTAATCTCTCTTTCTGCAGAAATATTCCCGCTGAATATTGGCGCACCAGATGGCGGGGTAGCAAGCAGAAATGCACCCTGGACAGGTTCTAGGTTTGTTTTATCACTGGTAAATCGAATTGCAACAATGGACACTCTACAAGCTAGCCAAAGCCTTATCCACCTTGCCAATGATGCCTCACTTAAATCCTATCAGGACGATATTAAACACAAGCTGTTCGAACAACGAACTCTATATGTAAATGCTAGTTTTAAGCCCCCAACCGCTCAACAAGCTCTTAACGTATTAGAAAACAAAGCCCCTACAAATATTGTCGATTTGCAAGCGCTGATAATGGATACCATGCAGGATATCCAACGCCACATAGGCGGTAGTAATGAAGACGCTTACAGAGCATTTTGGAATGAGCCAAAGGGAAAGCCTAGCACGCCCAAGTGGGAAGAAAGCTGCCGCGATGCTCTATTGCCACTATTGAGGCGTCGACTAGAAAAGTTCGGCCTTCATGTAGAACCCGAAGGACATATGATAAAGGATAAGCGAGCCGATATAGTTATCTTTCATAAAGGCTTAAAAATGGTAATTGAGCTAAAACGGGACTTTCATACTGAGCTTTGGAGTGCTGCCAGCTCACAGCTAGACCAATTATATACCCGAGACCCCAATGCCCAAGGATATGGTATTTACGGTGTGTTTTGGTATGGAGATAAACGTACTGACAAAATTAAAAAACATCCTGATGGCTTAGAGAGGCCCAATACGCCACAGCAATTATGCGAGATGCTGGTTAACCAGTTGACTGATGAACAAAGAAAACGGATATCGGTATTTGTATTGGATGTGACTGAACCTTCTGATTAGCCTTTAAAAGTAAATACTTGCTTTAATAATGGTTGAATAATGATGGTTTTTTGATAGCCCTTGGTAAATATTTCACCCTCTAATTTCACCAGACCAAACAACTGCCAAAATCTATCTACCATGCGCACCGTGTAAGCACTCATAGCCTGAACTGCAGCTGAGCGGTAGTGATCATCTTGGAACTCATTGAGAATCATAGGAAAAACCCGTACAAAATCTTCTGCAAACTTATCTTTATCTACAGGTTTTCCATGTAATCGATTCAGCGTCACCAGTGAATACCAAGTAGCCGCTTGAAAAAAGTCTGCTTCTGGGTATAGATCTTCGCTGGCCCAACTGTATTTCTCAATATAGGTTATGAATAGAAGTTTAAATACTTCACCTTCAGGCATATTCTGGGCTTTCAATGTTAAAACAAAGCGGCCTTTATTTTTTCGTAACAATCCAGCTTGCTCAAAAATAAAGCGTGCACAGCTTAATTCTCTAAAGTCATCTTCTTTGTTAATACGGCTATAACCCGTTTCTATTTCTTGTTCGCTCAGTAATTTCTTAAAATCAGCTAACACATATTTAACTAATGCAGCCGGCAAATTACCCCTAGCCGTAGCTTTTGCATGATTATCTTTAAGATAGGCCTTAACAGAGATAAAAATACTTAAAATAGGTGAACGCTCAAGGTAGGTATTGCTTATGTTCGGCTGCCATTGAATCAGCTCTTGCTCTTCTATAGGCGCATGTAACAAAGTATAAAGCTGGCTAGGGGAAAATCCGCCCAATTCAGCCTGTGCCGTGTCGTTATGTTGCTGTATTTTATGCTCGGCAAAGACCTGCGCATCATCGATAGATTCAAACTGCTGGCCAGCAAAAGCTTTTTTAATACCTTGGTTAATCTGAACGGCATGAACATCTTGCGCTCTAGCTTCCAATTCTTTAGCCATACAGCACTTCTTATATTTTTGACCGCTGCCACATAAGCACGGATCGTTTCGGCCAACTTTACTCACGCTTTAAACATTCTCATAATTATAGGGCTCATTATTCAATATTCTGAATTTGCTCGCGCATTTGCTCAATTAACACTTTTAGCTCTACTGCTATTTTTGTGGTGAGGTGCGATATGGATTTAGATGACAAAGTATTGGCCTCACGGTTAAGCTCTTGCATCATGAAATCTAGTCGACGACCCACTGTGCCGCCGCCTTTAAGTATACGAGCAACTTCCTGAAGATGTGCTTGTAGGCGATCTAGCTCTTCGTCTACATCAGCCTTTTGCAACAAGATTACCATTTCTTGCTCAAAGCGCTCTTCATCTACTTTGATTGCTAAGTCGGCTAAACGAGTTAACAAGTTCTCCCGTTGAGCGATCAGTATTTCAGGCAAAATAGCCTTCACTTTCGCCACTTCTTGATCAATGCCTTGCAGGCGTTGCTCGATAAACGTCGTTAACGCTTTACCTTCTCGCTCTCTCATTTCAAGCAATTGCAACAAGGCTGTACTAAAGGTCGTTAATGCATCGCTCTTCGCTTGGCCCATGTTTAATTCAGGCTGGCTGATGACGCCAGGCCATTTTAATATCTCTAAAGCATCTAATGCGTTGCCAGGCCCGATAATATTATGAACCTGATCACTGGCTTCATTAAGCTGACTGACCAGAGTTTCATTAATGGTAAGATTTTGTTGCGAGCTATTGGCGACGAATTTAAGACTGCATTCCACCTTGCCACGGGTAAGCTTTGCTCTAATGGCTTCTCTTAATTCTCCTTCGATGCTTTTAAGAGTATCCGGTAGACGAAAGTGCAGCTCTAAGTAACGGGAGTTCACTGAGCGAATTTCCCAATAAAAACTGCCTTCTTGGCCTTCGTGATCGCATCTGGCAAAGGCGGTCATGCTTAACATCATGTGAGCGGTCCCAAAGAGGAATTAAAAATACAGATTAGACTCTCATTTTACCTTGGCCTGTCCACAGGTTCCATCATGTGCGTGCATTAAAGGGCTTGTACCGTAAAGATAGAGCCTTTTCCCTTGGCGCAGCCCAGAAGCACGCTATAATGCTGCCCATTAATTTATTTTTCACTTTAGGGCATTCACATCATGAGACCAAGCGGCCGCGCGTTAGACCAGCTACGAGACCTGAAGATTACCCGTCAATTTACCAAACACGCCGAAGGCTCGGTGTTGGTTGAGTTTGGTGATACTAAGGTTATTTGTACCGCCACAGTGGAAAGTCGCGTACCGTCATTTTTACGTGGTAAAGGCCAAGGCTGGGTGACGGCTGAATACGGCATGTTACCGCGCTCTACTAATTCTCGTATGATGCGAGAAGCAGCCAAAGGTAAGCAAAGCGGTCGGACTGTTGAAATTAGTCGCTTAATTGGTCGCTCTTTACGGGCAGCCATTGATCTTGAAGCATTGGGTGAAAACAGTATCACCATTGATTGCGATGTTATTCAAGCGGATGGTGGAACTCGAACAGCCTCTATTACTGGGGCTTGTGTTGCATTAGTCGACGCGATTAATTACATGTTGGCCGAAGGCTTATTAAAGAAAAGCCCTATTAAATATATGATTGGTGCTGTGTCTGTTGGCATTTACAAGGGCGAAGCCGTTCTGGATTTAGACTATGCCGAAGACAGCAATGCTGAAACCGATTTAAATGTGATTATGGCCGACAACGGTGGCTTCATTGAAGTTCAAGGTACGGCTGAAGGCGAGCCATTCCAGCCTGAAGAGCTAAATGCCATGCTGGCGCTTGCGAAAAAAGGCATTACTGAGATCAACCAATTACAACTAAGTGTATTAGCATAATATACGCTTCATCTAATTTTTAGGTACAGGAGTTATTCATGGAATCCACCGCATCTCAAATTGGCTTATTACTGGTCAATACTCTTGCTGGCTTTTACATGTTCATTGTTGTTTTACGCTTCTTATTGCAAGCCGTGCGCGCAGACTTTCACAACCCAATTAGCCAGTTTATCGTTAAAGCAACCTCCCCTGTGCTAGTGCCTATTCGCAAGGTCATGCCTGGATTTGGCGGTTATGACATAGCAGCATTAGTGTTGTTATTCATTCTAGAGTGTATTGCTATCTCGGTCTCCATTGCCCTAGTTGGCTGGCCCATTTCTGTTTCAAATATTGCGGTTTGGGCATTACTTGGCGGAGCTGGATTGTTCCTTAAACTGTACTTCTGGGGTGTGCTCATCATGATCATCGCCAGTTGGATTGCGCCACAAAGCTATAATCCAGCTTTGCTGCTATTAAGACAGATCATTGACCCGGTTATGGAACCGATTCGTAAACGTATGCCCGATATGGGCGGCCTAGATTTAAGCCCTATGGCTATTATGTTAGTCATTATGGTGCTTGAAATCATCATGAAGAACATTGCCATAAGCACTGGCGCACCAGGCTTCATTATTGGTTTATAAGCGCCCTATAAACTTAGGTCTTGTGGGCTGCGTAGCGTACACTGCGCAGCCTTTTTATTTTCTCTTCTTTTTGGACCCAATTGAATGCCGCAATCGAATTCTGCCAATTCAGTTGGCGTGATCACGCCGCAAATAGCCCAGTTTGATGAACCGTTGACGCTGGTCAGCGGTAAGACTCTTGCCAGCTATGAATTAATTTATGAAAGCTACGGTGAGTTAAATGCTGATAAAAGCAATGCCGTTCTTATTTGCCATGCCCTAAGTGGCCACCATCATGCTGCAGGCTTCCATGAAGGAGACAAACGCCCAGGTTGGTGGGACGCCTGCATTGGTCCGGGTAAAGTCATCGATACTAATAAATTCTTTGTATTGTCTGTTAACAACCTAGGTGGTTGTCATGGCAGTACAGGCCCTACCACCACCAATCCAGAAACTGGCCAGCCTTACGGCAGCGATTTCCCCATGGTACGTGTGCGTGATTGGGTAGAAAGCCAAGCGCGCTTAGCTGACCGTTTAGGCATAGAAAAATTTGCCGCGGTGATTGGCGGCAGTTTAGGAGGCATGCAGGCTTTACGCTGGAGCATTCAATATCCTGAACGTCTTCATTACAGCGTGGTGATTGCATCTGCACCTAAATTATCGGCACAAAATATCGCCTTTAATGAAGTGGCCCGTAACGCCATTATGAAAGACCCTGAGTTTCATGACGGCCACTACATGGTAAAAAATGCCATTCCTAAAACGGGCCTAATGACCGCTCGCATGCTCGCCCACTTAACCTATTTAAGTGACGACGCCATGGGTGAAAAATTTGGTCGAGACATGAAAGGCGATGAAGTGGGCTATAACTACAAACCTGAATTTCAGGTGGAAAGTTATTTGCACTATCAAGGTGAAAAATTCAGCACCACCTTTGATGCCAATACTTATCTGCTAATGACTAAGGCTTTGGACTACTTTGACCCTGCCCAGTATTACCAGCATGATCTTGCCAAGTGTTTAGATGAAGCCACCTGTAAGTTTTTGGTAGTAAGCTTCACCACCGATTGGCGCTTTAGCCCTGAGCGCAGTGAAGAAATTGTAGATGCGTTAATTGAAGCCGATAAAGATGTCACCTACGCGCGCATCGAATCAGAGAAAGGCCACGATGCTTTCCTCATACCCATTCCAAGATACATAAACGTGTTTGGCGCTTACATGAATCGCGTGGTGAAGGATCTTAAATTATGACTTTAAGAAGTGATTTAAACATCATTCAAAGCTGGGTAAGCCCTGAAAGCCAAGTACTGGATTTAGGGTGCGGCCAAGGGGATTTACTGTCATTTTTAAAGCAGCATAAAAAATGTAAATCCTATGGTTTGGAAATTAACCCTGACAGCATTGTTAGTTGTGTTGAGAAGGGCCTTAACGTTATTGAACATGATTTAAACGATGGCCTACAGCATTTTAAAAATGGCAGTGTCGATACCGTGATTATGACCCAAGCACTACAGGCGGTAGATCGCCCCGATTTATTATTAGAAGACATGCTGCGCGTGGGTAAAGAAGCCATTATTACTTTTCCTAACTTTGGTTACTGGCGTACGCGTTTGTTTCTAATGTTAAAAGGTAAAATGCCCATGTCAAAAACCTTACCCTTTAACTGGTATGACACACCTAATATTCACATGTGTACTTTTCAAGACTTTGAAAAGCTATGCCGTGAAAAAGGTCTGCATATTTTAGATCGCACTGTGGTCAATAAAGACCATCAAGAGTCACTAGCCATTCGTACTTGGCCAAACCTTTTAGGTGAAATCGCGATTTATCGTGTTTCGCGTTAATTATTTTGAATAAGGAGCTTTCCATGCGTTTATTTTTTTCTTTATGGCTTTGCTTAATGGCAACGTTCGCCATGGCCGAACAAAAAAAGGTGTATGGCGACTTTGAAATTCATTACATTGGCTTAACCAGTTCAGAGCTGGATAAAGACGTGGCCAAAAGCTATGGTATTCCTCGCAGCCGTGCTCTTGGCTACCTTAGCATTAGCGTATTAAAAACCGGTGTGAGCGAATTACCAGTATCTTGGAACGCCAAGTTAGAAGGTAAGGTGTCTAATTTAATTGGCCAAACACGAGAACTCAACTTCATTCGTATTCAAGAAACCAACGCCTTATATTTTTACAGCACCTTTGATTTTTATGATTCCGACATGTACCGCTTTCACTTAAAAGTCACCCCAGAAGGCACCAATAAAACCCTAGACGTAGAATTTAGTCAGCGTTTTTATCAAGGGGAGTAAAATAAATGAGTAAACACAAAGTCGTTCTAGCCAGTGGCAACAAAGGCAAACTAGTTGAACTTCAAAATGCCTTAGACTCTTTTAACGTAGAGTTAATTCCTCAAACTCAGTTTGACGTTGAAAGTGCAGAAGAAACCGGCCTAACGTTTGTTGAAAACGCCATATTAAAAGCTCGACATGCCAGTAAAATTACCAACCTGCCAGCATTGTCTGATGACAGCGGCTTAGAAGTGGATGCGTTGTTAGGCGCACCTGGAATATACAGTGCTCGTTTCGCAGGCTTAGACTGCAGCGATGAACAAAACAATCTTAAGCTACTAAGTGAGCTGAAGGATGTGGCAAGCGAGAAACGCACCGCTCGTTTTCATTGCATCCTGGTTTATGTTCGTCATTGGCAAGACCCCACACCAATCATTTGCCAAGGTAGCTGGGAAGGTGAAATTAAAACCGAGCTACAAGGTGTTGGTGGCTTTGGTTACGACCCGCTATTTTTTGTGCCCGAACTTAAGTTAAGCGCAGCGCAACTAACCAAAGATCAAAAAAGTAAAATCAGTCACCGCGGTCAAGCTATTAAACAGCTTAATCAAATCTTCAGATTGTAATATTAATGCCATTAACTCTACCGCCTCTGTCCTTATACATTCATGTGCCCTGGTGCGTACGTAAATGCCCCTATTGTGATTTCAATAGCCATAAAGCCGAGGAAACACTGCCAGAACAAGAATACATAGAGAGCCTATTGGCGGACCTAGAGCGAGACATGGCTTGGGTACAAGGGCGAGATATTCAAAGCATATTTATTGGCGGCGGCACACCATCCTTATTAAGCGTAAAAGCCTTTGAAGATTTATTCATAGGTTTAAAAAAGAAACTAAATTTCAGCCATGATATTGAGATTACTCTAGAAGCCAACCCTGGTACTTTTGAAGCGGAAAAATTTAAAGGTTATCGGGAGCTTGGCATTAATCGCTTGTCTATTGGCATTCAAAGCTTTCAAGATCACCAGTTAAAACACCTAGGGCGAATTCACAACGGCCTTGAAGCTAAACAGGCCGTTAAGTTGGCTAAAGACGCTGGTTTTAGTAATTTTAATTTAGATTTAATGCATGGCCTGCCTGATCAATCTTTACAAGATGCCTTAAACGACATTCAGCAAGCCATTGATTTAGGCCCAACCCATATTAGTTGGTACCAATTGACCATTGAGCCTAATACCGAATTTTATAAGTACCCACCGCAACTTCCGCAAGATGAAACCCTTTGGTCAATTCAAGAAGCGGGGCAGGCCCTTTTAGCACAACATGGGTTTAATCAATATGAAATCTCGGCTTATGCACAATCTGGTAAACAAGCCCGACACAATATTAACTATTGGCAATTTGGAGACTACTTAGGCATAGGTGCTGGTGCCCATGGCAAAGTAACCATCATTGATAACGATCCAAATAAAAGCACCATCATACGCACCAGCAAAACTCGCTTACCAAAAGATTATTTAAACAAAGACAAAATTCAGTCGGTAAATACCGAAGAAATAGCCTTAGAGGATCGTGATTTAGAATTCTTCATGAATGCATTGCGATTGTATCAAGGCACGTCTTTTGAGATTTTCGAACAACGCACTGGTCTAAGTATTGAGCATTGCAAATCGAAAATGGAGCATGCTATTGAGGCTGGGCTATTAGAAAATACTAATGAAATAAAAACCACACCTAAAGGACAGCTTTTTTTAAATGAACTGCTGGAAAAGTTTCTTTAAACTGTGCAAATTAATTATTTAAAAGCGCTTTCGAAGTGCAGCTATCTAACTGAATAAAAATGCCGTTTCATTTTCTATAATACAAAAAAAGGCGAACTGTTTGTTCGCCTTTTTTTGTATTCATAATTCATATACGAACTATTCAGCACCCGCTGCTTTAAGGGCATCGCTATAAGGCTTGCCAGGCGCGTGAGAAGCGATGACTGCCATGGCACTTTGGCCATCTAAATTCTTAGCCGAAACATTGTGGCCTTCTTCTTTAAAAAAGGTAATGAATTCAGCAAAAGTATCGGCCGTCATGTATTGATACGCTTTTAGGATATTAATGTAATCAACATCAGTACCATCATGGCTTTTGCTTTCAAGGAAAAAGCGCATGCTGTCTTCAGTCCACTCACCACCAAATACTTTTTCTTTATCTTTTTTCAACATAACTTCAATCCCGTAAATTCTACCAATCAGTGTAATAAATCTTTTATTGGGCTACCAAGCTGTTTTAAAACTGGCTAGCTCACTTTTTCAAAAATTAGATCCCAAACCCCATGGCCCAAATTCTCACCGCGCTTTTCAAATTTGGTTAAAGGTCGAAATTCAGGACGAGGGTGATACTCACCAGCAGCCACTATATTTTTATAGCCCGGTGCTTCATTCATCACTTCCATCATGTGGTCTGCATAGTTTTCCCAATCGGTGGCCATGTGAAATGTACCACCCACTTTAAGCTTGTTACGCAAAGTTTCTGCAAAGCCTAACTGCACAATGCGGCGTTTATGGTGACGTGCTTTATGCCATGGATCGGGAAAATAAAGTTGCACGGTTTGCAGGCTATTGTCTTTAATGCATTGTGCTAAGACTTCAATGGCGTCTTCTTTAAATACACGCAAATTTTGAATATTAAAGTCATCTGCATCACGTAATATTTTCCCCACACCAGGGGTATGCACTTCAATACCAATGTAATTTAAGTTTGGATTCGCTTGGCACATTTCAATAAGGCTTTTGCCCATGCCAAAGCCAATTTCCAATACCACAGGGTTATCGTTACCAAAAATAGCTTGGTAATCTAGCATGCCGCTATCAAGCAACAAGCCTTTTTCAGAGAAGTGCGCTTTATAACCTTCACGTTGAGCATCGGTCATTCGCCCGGCACGAATCACAAATGATTTAATGCGTTTAGCATAAGTCACTTGTTCTTCTTTAGCTGGCTCGTTTTCTGGCTCAGCCTGAGTTTGTGAAGATGGTTTATCTGTCATTTTGTTTTCCAAAAACTGTATCTACTGCACATGCAGCCCAAATTAATAGGCCCCAACCACATAGCAAAGCCACCCCTCCAATGGGAGTGAGTATGCCTAGGGTGCGAATATCGGTAATTGCCATAAAATACAAACTGCCGCTAAACAACAGCATACCTATTATAAAGCTGTAAGCCGCTGCTTTTAAACCACGCCAATTAGGCCACTGAATAAGTGCAAATGCTAATACCACCACTATCAAGGCGTGGAACATTTGGTATTGCACACCTGTGGATATCCACCCCAGCGCCTGCTCAGTAAGCCTAGCTTTTAATGCGTGACTGGCAAATGCGCCCATCATGACGCTAATAGCCGCCAATGAAGCGCCTGTAATCAGTAGAATTTTATTCGATTTCATAAGGGCGCAAAGATACTGCTCTGACAGAATTTATCAAGTGCCTACAGGGATGTAGGTACTGAGATTGTGTCGGGAACTGACAATCGGTGCCTGTAGAGATGCACTTCACTAGGATAGAAGGTGAGATTGTGTCGGGAACAAACAATCGGTGCCGTTGTTTCAGAAAGTAAGACGGTGCCTGAAGCTGATAATCAGCGCCACATGCGTGTACTATCACCAGAATAGACGGTGAGATTGTGCCGGAAACTGACAATAGTTGTGAATAGGGTCCGTACAACGCAAACAGGCCACCGAAGCAGCCTGTTTTTAAAGGGGCATAGCCAAAGAATTAATCTTCTTCGCTTAACATCCCTTTCACCTTGTTCATGGCATTTTTCTCTAACTGGCGAATTCGCTCAGCCGATACACCGTATTCCGCGGCTAATTCATGAAGAGTCGCTTTATCTTCCTGCAACCAGCGGCGCATAAGAATATCTTGGCTGCGCTCATCTAACTGTTGCATGGCTTCCGTTAAACGGGCTGTGGAATCTTGCTCGTAGTTTTCTTTCTCCACCATGGAGGCTGGTTCAAAACTATGATCTTCTAGGTAATTAGCCGGAGCCTGATAAGCGCTGTCATCGTCATCTGCCACTGGACTATCAAAGGTAGCGTCAAATGCGGTTAAACGGCCTTCCATTTCATGTACATCTTTAAGCTTAACACCCAGATCATCGGCGATATTCTGAGCTTCACTTTCATTTAACCAGCCTAGCTTTTTCTTAGCGCCACGTAGATTAAAGAACAATTTACGCTGGGCTTTAGTGGTGGCCACCTTAACAATGCGCCAGTTTTTCAATATAAATTCGTGTATTTCTGCTTTGATCCAATGAACAGCAAAGCTCACCAATCGCACACCCACTTCTGGGTTAAAGCGTTTAACCGCTTTCATCAATCCAACGTTACCTTCTTGAATAAGGTCAGACTGGTTTAAACCATAACCACTGTAACTACGGGCAATATGCACCACAAAACGTAGGTGAGATACCACCAAATGACGTGCAGCCTCTAAGTCGCCATCAAAGTACAGACGCTCTGCGATTTCTTTTTCTTCCTCGGCGGTCAATACAGCTATGCCGCCAATCGCATTTAAATAGCCATCTATATCGCGACCTGGAGTTAAACTAGCGATGGAATTGGCCATTAAACTCATGTTCATGTACTGGTATTCTCCCTTTGTGACGATATCTTAATCGAATTAGGATTTTTAACTGATTTGCAGTGTAGCACTGTGTTTTTAGAGCGCCAAGGTTGTTTAAAGTTCTTTACGAATATTTGATGCAACTCAATGTTCCATCTAACACTTTCGTGTGTTTTAGGGCCTTTTAGGCACAAAAAGCCAAGCTTTGTACTTTGGAGCCTTAAAGGTGACTAAAGTTTCACTACGGGTTAATTCGGGCCAAATGACGAGAAACTGCCAACCAAGCCCCTAACCAACCTAATACCACCCCATCACAAATTAGCAGTAAGCTGTCCTTTACGCCTAGTCCAGATAAGACAAATTCACTGCCGTAGAGCCCAATAAGCTGCTCAACGGGCCCAGATAGCCAATAAAGACCTAGGCTTAGTAAAAACCAAGCGATTAAACCCCCGCCTAAACCAAACCAAATGCCTGTGTATAAAAAAGGCCTGCGTACAAATGCATCTGTGCCTCCTACTAACTTCACCACAAGAATTTCATCACGACGGTTCTCTATAGACAGTCGAATGGTGTTACCAATAATCAGCAATACAGCTAACCCTAATAATAAGGCTAACGCCCACACCATACGTTGACCCAATTCCATAAACTGATATAAACGCTTCACCCATAATAGATCTAGCTGCACCGACTCTACTTGCACAAAGTGCATGAGTTGATCTTGTAGCTTCTCCATGGCCTTGGCATCTTGACTGGCTAAACTAGGCACAACACTAATCACACCAGGAAGCGGGTTACTCTCTAAGCCCTCGACGACATCACTTAAGCCAGTGGCGGCACTGAATTCTTTTAATGCTAGCTCTGGACTAATGTAATAGGCACTGGTCACTTGCGGTAGCGCTTGGATTTCGTCACTCAACCCCTGCGCTAATCTCGGCACCACGCCCTTTTTTAAATACACGCTAATTTGGCTGCTCTGATCCCACACACGGCTTAGCTGCTTAACATTTTCAAGCGATACAAACAGGGTCATGGGTAACGACAAGGCAATGCCCAGCACTAACCAGGTCATGATGCTTGAGCCGGGAGATTTTAATAAACGTATTAAGCTGTCTTTGGCGGTTACTCTGTGGTGTTGTAAATAGGCTTTCCACTGACTATTAACGGTTACCTTGCTTTGGCGGGCTCCGCTTTTCGAAGAGGCAGAAGATCTTGATGTGCTCATTACAAGCCCCCTGCTGGGCGTTCATTCAATAAACGCCCATCTTTCAAGCCAATCACCCTATGATCTAAACGGTCAATGAGTGGTAAATCATGACTCGCAATGAGCACCGATACACCCACGTCATTAAACTGTTCAAAAAGACGCATAATTTCGGCGCTTAATGTGGGATCAAGGTTACCTGTTGGCTCATCGGCAAGTATCAGGCTTGGCTTGTTCACAACCGCACGGGCAATACCGATGCGCTGCTGCTCTCCACCGCTTAGCTCTATGGGGGATTGTTTTTCTTTTTTCAATAAACCTACCTTATCTAAGGCGGCTCTGACACGGCGCTCTAAGTCACGGCTACTGTAGCCGCTAATGCGTAAAGGTAACGCGACATTCTCGAAAACGCTGCGATCAAATAATAACTGGTGATTTTGAAAGACCACACCCACTCGGCGACGATGATAAGGAATTTGACTATTACCAAGCCGTGATAGGTTCACACCATCCACCAGCACTTGTCCTTGAGTGGCTTTTTCCATGAGCATGATCAGTTTAAGAAGGGTACTTTTACCTGCACCAGAATGGCC
Source organism: uncultured Bermanella sp. (assembly GCA_913058575.1). Classification (GTDB taxonomy): domain Bacteria; phylum Pseudomonadota; class Gammaproteobacteria; order Pseudomonadales; family Oceanobacteraceae; genus Bermanella. Next base: position 29,770 of record CAJXRF010000044.1, on the reverse strand, counting down.
GGTGAGAAAAGCGATTTCACCTTGGTTAATTTCAAAGTTCACGCCACTTAACGCGTGATGCCCACCTGGGTAGCTTTTGCTAACGTTATCAAAGCGAACATGGGCCACGATGGAAACTACCTTTAATAATTATTGTTTGAATGGGCCAAGGAAATAACGACTCCCTCGCCCATAAGGCATGAATAAGTTTAAGTCTTATTCTTTAGCGAATAACGCGTCGATAAATTGCTCGCGATCGAAAGGTCGTAGATCATCAATTTGCTCACCCACACCAATAAAGCGCACAGGAAGCTGCAATTCTTTAGCAATAGCAAAAATGACTCCGCCCTTAGCTGTGCCATCTAACTTACTTAAGCTAATACTGGTCACACCCACTGCTTGCTGAAAAATACTGGCTTGGCTTAACGCATTTTGGCCGGTGGCGGCATCTAGCACCAACATCACCTCATGAGGCGCGCTGTCATCTAGTTTTTTCATGACTCGAACCACTTTCTCAAGCTCTTGCATAAGGTGACCCTTATTTTGCAAACGCCCAGCGGTATCAGCAATTACAATATCTACGCCTTTGGCTTGTGCTGATTGAACCGCATCAAAAATCACCGAGGCTGAATCCGCCCCAGTATGCTGTGCCACAACAGGCACGTCGTTGCGATCACCCCAGGCTTGTAGTTGCTCAACGGCGGCGGCACGGAAGGTATCCCCTGCGGCCAGCATCACTGACTTACCATCTGATTGAAAATGTTTGGCCATTTTACCAATGGTGGTGGTTTTACCCACACCATTTACACCCACCATTAAAATCACATAAGGCTTTTTAGAGGTATCGATTACTAAAGGCTCATGACAAGGGCGTAATATTTCACTTAAGCTTTCTTTTAATGCTTCATACAAAGCACCACTGTCTTTCAATTCTTTACGGCTTGAACGCTCCGTTAAATCCTTAATAATCTCTTGGGTGGCTGCCACACCTACATCAGCCATGAGCAGCTGAGTTTCAATGTCTTCCAGCAGGTCATCATCGATCTCTTTTTTACCCAGCAGTAAATCGCCTAATCCTCCAGCCAAGTTACTACGAGTCCGCGATAGCCCTGATTTAATACGAGCAAAGAAGCCAGTTTTACTTTTGGCTTTCTCTTCATTTTCAGGCTTGGCTTTGTCAGAAACTTCTTGCGGCTCTTCTTTGGCTTCAACCATCACCGCAGGAGGCATCACTTCTTCGGGCACAACAACAGGCGCCACCTCTGGCTCTACGGCATCAGGGGTTTGAGTTTCTTCAACTAATACGTCTTTGGCAGACTCCTCTAAGGAGGCTTTTTTCTCTGCCTTTTTTTTGGATTTACCCCAACCGAACATGGGTCAATTTCCACCTAATTAAATAAAAGAGCTATCCTAACATTAGTCTTGGCTAAAAACCGCTATGAGTTCAGGTTTCAAGGGCATAAAGCGTCTATTCATGCCCTTATAAACACATTGGTTGCATGTGTTGAATTAAAAGCCGCTGGCATCCATTTAATTACTTAAAGCCAATCCATATTACTTTTGGTCACTTTTCAAAAAACACCCAATCTTCAGCAAGGAATGCTGTTATGAAAAACACTCAACAGCCCAAATTCAACCGCTTAAGTCTGAATATACTCATGCTAGTGAGCGTTGTGTTAATCGTAATATTAAGCAGCACAGGACCTGGGACTGAAAAGTTATCGTTGCCAGATGCCCCTAATTTGAATGTGAATACTTGGCAAAGTGATAGTGGCGCCATCATTTGGTACACCCCTCAAATCAGCGACAGTATAGAAGTACAGTTCTGGTACAAGGCTGGCTACCGTTACGACCAAACACTAAAAGGCTCTGCTTATCTTCTTGCCCAATTATTAAAATATGAAAGTAAACAACGCTCTTTAAATATGAAAATATCTTTAGACCAAGATTTCATTAAAATTGGTTTAAGCTTAAATACGAACCCCAGCACTCTTAAAAGGCAACTCAGCCAAACCAGTGCCCTCTTGTATCACCCTGTTTTGGCCAATAATTGGCTGACACAATTACGAAAAAACAAAAATAGTCTAACCGATCAACTTAGAAGCCAAGCTTATGGTGAACACCCTTATGCCGGCCCTAAACAAGGTAGCACCCATAGCTTACAGTCGATTAGCCGTCAGCAACTGCAAAGCTTTCATCACCAGTATCTGCATCCCAGGCGTTTATACATGAGTGTAGTGGGCAATGTAGACCAGCAAACTGCACAGGTCATCACTGAAACAGTGCTCCCCATGTCAAAATACTTAAGTGCCAGCGAATTGCAGCTTAAGCCCCAGGGCATTCATCAAGCTCAATCGGCTGACATATCTGTGGTCGTTCAACCGGGCATTAAGCAGCTCAATGAAGCCAGCCACCATCTACTTAGCCATGTGTTAAATCAGCAAGCGCCCAAGCAAGTGAATTATCAATTTGGCCAACTCAATAGCACTGTTTATGTACAAGGAAGAAACCAAGTTATTGGGCAACTTAAACAAATAGAGCAAGGAGAGTTTGATTGGGATATTATGCTGCGCGCAAAACGTCAAATAGCCCACACATGGCTCAAACAACTGCAAGGAGCTCAGGCTTTAAGTCGTTATCTTGTGCATTTAAATGCTTACGGTTTACCGGTTAATCAGATGGCCAACAACCTGAATCATTTAAAAGACATAGATATGGATAGCTGGCAACAGACGTCGCAACAATTATTACTCGCTTTAAATCACTCACTCTAACCATTCGTTTATTTTCTAAGAATTCATTATGGCAGCAAAAAAATCAGGCAACCGTTTACGAATTATTGGCGGACAATGGCGCAGCCGTTTTTTGCCTTTTCCGGATGTGGATGGCCTGCGCCCCACCACAGATAGAGTCAGAGAAACCGTCTTTAACTGGCTGCAGCCTGTGGTGCCTGGCGCCAGAGTACTGGACTTATTTGCCGGTTCAGGTGCATTAGGATTCGAGGCCTTATCTCGCGGCGCGCAAAATCTCACCCTGTTAGAAATGAACGCAAAAGCCGCCAGCCAGCTGAAAGATAATGTTAAAACCCTAAATACGTCCGATGCTCAAGTGGTACAAACCGATGCGCTAAATTGGCTGGCACAATGTGACCAGCAATTTGATCTTATATTCCTAGACCCGCCATTTAATAAAGGGCTGCTGCCTAAATGCCTAGAACTAATAGAGTCACAAAATTTATTAAGTAAAAACGCGTGGGTATATGTAGAGAGTGAACAAGACCTAAACAAGCTGAACCTGCCCAGTAGCTGGCGCCTGCATCGAGACAAAAAAGCGGGCCAAGTAAGATTGTGCTTGTACCAAAACCAAGGCTCATGAACCCTTACAAAAAGCGCTTAAAGTAGTGTCATTAAGCGCTTTTTGTCTGGCTGCTAACTAGGCAACACCGATAACTGATCCAAAGATAACCCCAACTGCTCAACTAGCATGGCGACAGGCTCTCTGAATTCTTCTTTTAGGAAGGGTCTTTCAAGGGCAAATATTTGATAGATCCCAGCATTTAACAGCTCACGACTTTCTTCGCGTTCATTATCACTGAGTAAATTACTGTGAATAAACCCAAACCACGAAGTGACTAAAATCCAAGTATTAAGCGCTAACGCTCTTAAATCCTCATCGCACGCATTCAACATACCAGCGTCACGCAAGCCAAAATAAATATCTTGCGTGGCTTTCAGGCAGCGCTTAAAAAAGACGTTATATCGCTTCTGAAGCTCTTCATCATTTTGCAGTAAGTGCTGTAAGTCACGGTGTAAAAAACGGTAATCCCATAGCCCTTGGAAAATGGTTTCCAGATAAATCACCTTATCATTAATATTAAGCGGCCGATCAGTGGGTACCTGTAAGTTTGCATCCACCTGCTTTTCATAAATCAGGTAAATATCGTAAATGATTTGCTGCTTATTTTTAAAGTGGTAATACAAATTACCAGGACTAATGCCTAGCTTCGACGCAATATGGTTAGTGGTAACATTACGCTCACCTTGGTCGTTAAACATTTCTAAACTGGCTTGGATAATACGATCCCGTGTCTTCATATCACTCCTATACCTACTACGGCCTCTTTCAATTTCGATCCTTCTTACAGCTCACCAACTCACCTGCGCCTTTTTAACATAAAAACGAAGGTGTTTTTTGAATTTTTCCGTAATTCACAGGCCAATTAATTTTCACAGCCATGTTAGTGGCTGACAAACCGATGTTAAATTCAGACCACAGCCAACACCTCTAGACACTAGATGTAAAAATAGTGTTGACCTTTAGAGTAATCACTCTAATAATAACATTGATAACAAAAAATGAAAATCTCGCAGAGGATAACAAGATGGTCGCTACAGCCAGCCAGTTACAAGATGAGCAACACCACATTGCACATTTAGAGAATGTCTTTGCTAAGCAGAAAGCCGCTTTTGCCAAAAACCTGTACCCAAGTGCCAAACAACGTAGCGATGACTTAGACAAATTAGCAGCTGCATTAAGAAAATACAAAGATGAATTAGCTGCGGCTTTACATCAAGATTTCAGCTGTCGCTCTAAAGATGAAACTTTGCTTGCAGAAATTATGGTGACCTTAGAGGGCATCAAGTACAACAAGAAAAACCTTAAGAAGTGGATGAAACCCAGCAAGCGTCACGTAAGCGCTTTATTTGCTCCTGCCTCTAACCAAGTTTTATACCAGCCAAAAGGCGTTGTGGGCATTATTGCTCCTTGGAACTATCCGGTTCAACTTTCAGCAGCCCCTTTAGCAGCCGCGCTAGCCGCCGGTAACCGTGCCGTGATTAAACTATCTGAATTTACCCCGGCCACCAACGAAGTGATGCAGCGCATGTTTGCCGAAGCATTTGATGAAGATCAAGTGGCCGTTGTATTAGGGGAAGCCTCTGTTGGTGCTGAATTCTCTAGCCTACATTGGGATCATTTAATTTTCACTGGCTCTACCATGGTGGGTCGTCATGTCATGAGTGCCGCCGGTAAAAACCTAGTGCCTGTTACCCTTGAGCTAGGCGGTAAGTCTCCGTGCATCATTACCGACAACGCTTCACTGCAAGGTGCTGCTGAGAGCATTATTTTTGGTAAAGCCACTAATGCTGGTCAAACCTGTATCGCCCCAGATTACATCTTATGCCCTGAACACATGTTAGGTGATGTTAAAACACAAATTGCGCAGGCCTATAAGAAAAGCTACCCCACAATTAAAAGCAATGACGATTACACAGCGATTATTAATGATCGCCAATTTAATCGTTTGCAAGGCTACCTAACCGATGCCAAAGAAAAAGGTGCTGCCATTGAGACCCTTAACCATGCCAATGAAGATTTCAGCGGCACTCGTAAAATTCCCCTAACACTACTAAGCAACACAACTGATCAAATGCAGGTCATGCAAGATGAGATTTTTGGGCCATTATTGCCCATCGTAACTTACAAGTCTTTAGATGAGGCATTGACGTTTGTTAACGAGCGCCCTCGCCCGTTAGCGCTTTATTTGTTCAGTCATAACTCACAAGAACAAGACCATGTATTAAAAGGCACTCATGCCGGTGGTGTGGCCATTAACGATTGCTTATCGCACATAGCGCAAGACGACATGCCGTTTGGTGGCGTGGGAGATTCTGGTATTGGCCATTATCACGGTAAGGAAGGCTTCCTATCTTTAAGCCATGCTAAATCCATCCATAAAAAAGGGCGCATCAACAGTGGCAAGTTTATTTACGCTCCTCATGGCCGCTTAATGCATCGACTCATTTACAAATTCATTGTTCGCTAAATAAAAGACTTAAAGATAATGAATAGACGTAATTTTTTAAAACTAGGAGCGGCCAGTTCGGCCGCCCTTACCGCTACCAGTCTTACCGCAACATTAACAGGCTGCACTCAAGCAACCCCAAAAAATGGCCCGTGGAAAGTCTTGCGAGCGGATGACATTGTATTTTTGAAAGCCGTTCTTCCAGTGGTTCTTAAAGGCAGCTTACCAAGTGATGATAAACTGCAAAAAGAAGCCCTTGATAACTCGTTGAGCTACATAGACATAGCAATCTTTAACTTAGGGCCACATAACGCTGCGCAAATGGTAGACCTTTTTAATCTACTCAACATGCGTATCAGCCGTGGTCTAACCACTGGGGTGTGGAGCAAGTGGGAAAATGCCAGCGAAGAGGAGATCGAAAATTTCTTAAACAGTTGGCGAGAAAGTTCGTTATCGTTATTTAATTTGGCTTACAACGGCATTAATAAACTCATGTGCGCCACTTGGTTTGGCCAACCCTTAGCTTGGGACAAAGTGGGTTACCATTTACCCGCCACCGCTAATCTTCTCATCACTAAAAACAACAACGCTTAACCTCGCGCTTTCGTTTGTAGGAGCTGCCTTCATGGCCATACCTGATATTTTTAAAGATCGCGCTAAAAGCGAAAATTGGCAAATTCACGATGGTGCCAAGATCGAATCATCCATCACTGTGGAAGCCGATGTCATTATCGTAGGCACTGGAGCCGGCGGAGGCGTGAGTGCTGAAGTCTTGAGCCAAGCTGGTTTGAAGGTTGTCATGGTTGAAGAAGGTGGTTTATATACCTCTGATGATTTCAATCTAGATGAACTAGAAGCTTACAGCAGCCTTTACCAAGAAGGCGCTGGGCGTACCACAAAAGATGGTGCCATTAGTATTTTTCAAGGTCGCGCTGTGGGCGGTAGTACTGTTGTAAACTGGACATCAAGTTTTCGCACCCCAGACCCAACCCTTGCTCACTGGCAAAAAGAACATAGCTTGAAAGGCTTTAGCTCTGAGGAGATGGCCCCTTATTTTGCTCAGATGGAAAAACGCCTAAACGTGAGTAAATGGGCCATGCCCCCTAATGCCAATAACGATATTTTAAAGCTTGGCTGCCAAGCAAAAGACTGGACATGGGCGGTCATTCCTCGCAACGTCAATGGCTGTTGGGACTTAGGTTATTGCGGCGTGGGGTGTCCCACCAATGCCAAACAAAGCATGCTGGTCACCACCGTACCGGAAGCATTAAAGAATGGCAGCGAGCTATATTATCGCTGCAGCGCTGAGCGCATTATTTTCTCCGAACACAAGGCTGAAGCGGTTGAGTGCCTAGCATTAAGCGATGACGGAAAAACCCCAACTGGGGTAAAAATTACCTTTAAGGCTCCTCATATTGTTCTGTCTGGTGGCGCCATTAATAACCCTGGTTTATTACTGCGCTCTAATGCACCTGACCCTCACCAACGTATTGGTAAGCGCACCACCATTCACCCCGTAAATGCCAGCCTTGCGCAAATGAGCGATGAGGTGAACCCATTTCATGGGGCCCCGCAATCGATTTACTCTGACCATTTCCAATGGCAAACCCAAGGGGACATTGGCTTTAAATTAGAAGTGCCTCCCATGCAACCTGCCATGAGCGGACAAATTGTGGGCTTACATGGCTTTAAACTATTAGACACCATGAAAATGCTGCCTAATTTACAAAGCACTATTTCATTGCTTCGAGATGGTTTCCATGAAGAAAGCCAAGGGGGCTCTATTGAGCTCGATAAGGGTGGTCGACCTGTATTGGACTACCCAGTATCAGACTATTTATGGACAGGATTACGCAAAGCACACCATAAAATGGCCGAGCTGCAATTTGCCGCGGGTGCTAAGAAAGTCATGCCGTTACACCATGATGCCCTATTCTATTCAAGCTTAGATCAATGTAAAAAAGCCATTGATAGCCTGCCACAAGAATTACATCGCCACCGCCTGTTAACCGCTCATTTAATGGGAGGCTGCACCATGGGTGAAGATGTCACCCAAAGCGTGATCAACAGCGAAGGTCGTTTCCACCACAGCGATAACTTACACATTATCGATGGTTCAGCCTTCCCTACTAGCATTGGCGCTAACCCCCAGCTCTCTATTTATGGGTTGGCCCTTAAACAAGCCAGTTTGTTAGCTAAAAGCATTACCAAGGCTTAGTTTCCCTCTATTTTGGCGTTCAAATAACAGCACTCATCAGCAATTTGTTGAGTGCTGTTTATAAATTGATTACCATGCCGCCAGATACATCACTCATACCCAATTAGTAGCAGCGCCCATAGGCGGATTTCATGACTAAAGTTATCTATCCCGGCACGTTTGATCCCATCACTAACGGCCATACCGACCTCATTGAGCGTGCTTCGCGCATGTTTGATCATATTGTTGTCGCCATTGCCGAGAGCCCACATAAAAAGCCATTACTCGATTTAGACGTTCGCTGCCAATTGGCCCGCGACGTATTAAGTCATGTGCCTAATGTTGAGGTGGTGGGTTTTAATATCTTATTGGCTCACTTTGTAGAAGAGCAAAAGGCCCAAGTGATTTTACGTGGCTTACGAGCTGTCTCTGATTTTGAATACGAGTTTCAATTGGCCAATATGAATCGCGCATTGGCACCAGATGTTGAAAGCGTGTTTTTAACGCCAGATGAAAAGCATTCTTATATCAGCTCCACCTTGATTCGCGAAATTTCGCGCTTAAAGGGGGATGTAAGTCAATTTGTGCATCCGCTTGTTGAAAAAGCTCTTATAGAGAAATTTCATCCTTAGGCGTAAAATAGCCAAAAGCCCAATCGTTTGGGCTCAGCTCAACCTGAATTTGTTTGGAGGTAACCCATGGCTTTAATCATTACCGATGATTGCATTAACTGTGACGTCTGCGAGCCAGAATGCCCCAACGAAGCGATTTATGAAGGGGATGAGATTTATGAAATTGACCCCAGCAAGTGCACAGAGTGCGTTGGTCATTATGATGAACCTCAATGTCAGCTAGTATGCCCTGTAGATTGCATTCCTTTAGACCCTGATAATCAAGAAACTCAAGAAGAGCTTCAAACCAAATACGAAAAGCTTACCGCTTAATAGACGTATTACCGAGCACGGCTATTCTGAAATAAAGATCATCATCAAACCTCCTTTTTAGGAGGTTTTGTGTTTCTATAGCTAGCAAACCTTTTCTGGATAGCGCTTTGTAATTAAGGATCAAACATGAAAGCCAGCCTGCTGTTATTTTTTCTTACCTTTTCTATTGTTGGTTGTAGCAATACCACTCCCACAACCAAGCATACTGGCGCCGTGGCCAGTGCCCATCCACTGGCTACCCAAGCTGGAATTGATATTTTAAAAAAAGGGGGTAACGCCTTTGACGCTGCTGTGGCAACCGCTGCCGTATTAGCCGTAGTAGAACCCTATAGCGCAGGCATGGGCGGCGGAGGCTTTTGGTTACTACATGATGCTAACCAACAAAAAGATATTTTTGTGGATGCCAGAGAAAAAGCCCCTCTTAAAGCACACCGCGACATGTACCTCGATGAAAATGGCAATGTCATTCCAAAGTTGTCTATCAATGGCCCCATGGCCGCAGCCATTCCAGGACAAGCTGCAGCCTTTGCTCATTTGGCACAAAAATATGGGGAGCTGCCCCTAAAGGACTCTTTAAAAGCAGCCATTCATGCTGCTAACCATGGCTTTGCCATAGATGAGCACTATCAAAAATTAGCCGGTTATCGTTTAAAGGCTTTGCGCCAATACCCCGCGGCAGCCAATATTTTTCTAAATGAAAAACAAAAAATACCAAAGCTTGGCTACATCATTAAGCAGCCTGATTTAGCCAACACCTTACAAGCCATAAGTGATAAAGGCTTTGATGGCTTTTACAAAGGCAGTGTTGCTAAAAATCTTGTGGCCTCAGTTCAAAAAGCAGGCGGTATTTGGCAATTAGAAGACTTAACAAAGTACTCGGTTATAGAACGCGCACCTATTATTAGCCAATATCAAGATTTTACTTTTACCAGTGCACCACCGCCTAGTTCAGGCGGTATTGCCATTGCACAAATGCTTAATATGTTAGAAAGCCAATTGGATACTAATAACTGGAAAAAATTAGGCGAAGTGGATCAAATTCATTTATTAACAGAAGTCATGCGTCGCGCTTATTTTGATCGCGCTCATTATTTAGGTGACCCCGACTTTGTAGATGTGCCCACTCAAAAATTATTGAATAAAAAGTACAACCAAACATTAGCCAGCAGTATTGATATGAATAAAGCCACCAGTAGCGCAAGCCTAGGTAGCCAAACCCAAATAATGGAAGGTTTTCATACCACTCATTTAAGTGTGTTGGATAACCAAGGAAATCGCGTCAGTGCTACTCTCAGTATTAACTTGCCTTTTGGTAGCGCCTATTTAGCTGAAGGCACCGGCGTATTACTTAACAATGAAATGGACGATTTCTCAGCGAAACCTGGTGTACCCAATGCCTATGGTTTAGTGGGCAATGAAGCCAATGCTATTGCGCCAGAAAAACGCCCGCTATCAAGTATGACCCCAAGTTTCATTGACAGTAAAAACCAAACGGCTATTTTAGGCACCCCTGGGGGAAGCCGAATTATCAGCATGGTGTTTTTGGGCGCACTTGAGCACTTACAAGGCAAACCCGTTACCCAATGGGTGAACCGCCCACGCTTTCATCATCAGTATTTGCCTGATGTTATTCAACATGAGCCCAATACCTTTTCAGAAGACGTGAAAAAAGCTCTTGAGAAGAAGGGCCATAAACTTAAAAACATTAACCGCCAATATGGCAACATGCAGGCCATCTTAGTGAATAAGGAAACCGGCCAAGTTAGTGCAGCAGCGGATGAGCGGGCAGTGGGCCAAGCACAAGTTCAATAGCCCCATCGATATTAAGTAAAACCTCTTTTAAAAAGAGGTTTTACTTCCTAAGAAAATTCCTTCCAGTAAAAATTCAAATAAGTGAAATCGTAAATGGGATTTTGGTTAAAAAAGACAATTGGCTTTTGGATGATGCCCATGAGCTTTTGCATGGCATTAATAGCAATAGGTTTAGTTTTATGGATATTTAGTAAACGCCAAACTTTAGCAAAAACATTTAGCATCACAGGTTTATTGCTACTATTTCTATTTAGCTGGCAGCCCTTTAGTAATGCACTGCTGCGCCCCATAGAGCAAACCCATTCCCCATTTGATATACAAAAAACCGTGGACTACGTATTAGTATTGGGTAACGGCGTAGAAAGTGATGAGAATGTCCCTAAACATAGCCATCTATCTAGCAGTGCCACGGCACGCTTATTGGAAGGCTTGCGCATCATACGCGCCCAACCCAATAGCATACTGATCGTCAGCGGCTATAAAGGCAACAACACCATTAGCTGCGCTCAGGCTTATGCAGACTTAGCCATTAGCATGGGGGTAGACCCCAAAAGAATCATTAAATTCGAAGAACCTAAAGACACCTATGAAGAAGCGGTAGCGGCAAAAAAAGTTATAGGTGATAAAAGCTTAGCCTTAGTCACCAGTGCCAGTCATATGCCCAGAGCGTTTAAATATTTTCAACAGCAAAATATTAATGCCACCACCGCTCCTACTTTTTATTTGGTTAAATATACGGATACCACCAACTGGCGTTTTGATGCTTCAGCATTGGCTAAAAGTGAACGCGCCATTTACGAATACATTGGCATGCTATGGCAGTGGCTTAAGTATTCGTAATTTTTAGACTATTGATCAATTTCTAGTTTAGCTTCTTTGTTATTTTTACATTCACTGAAAGGCTTTAATATCAGCCTTTCAGTGAATCACTCCTTTTAGTGAATTAAAGCTTTTATTTTTTAGGTTGGCACTTCTCTACATAGTCCTAGTTTAAATGGCTTCTATGCTGGTTATCGAACCGGGTCAATATGGCTCGTTAAAATACACCTAAATAAAAAGGACTTTTATGAAGCAGCCAAAGTTTAAATCATTCTTGCTGAGCCTTATTTTGATATTGCCCATTCACGCAAGTCAGGCTGAGGGCCTATTACCCATCATTAGCTTTGCGGCAGGCTTATTGAATCAAGGGATATTTCCAACATCTAACAATTACACCACAGACGATGACATCATTATTAGCGCCACTGATGGAGTTGAAATCGCCGCCAATATATTTGTACCCAATAATTTATCCGGCTTAGCGCCAGCGGTAATTTTTATAAATAGCTGGGGGTTAAATGAATACGAATACCTTCAACAAGCAGCTGACCTTGCTGAAAAAGGGTACATAGTATTAAGTTACAGCACTCGGGGATTTGGACAATCAGGAGGCGTCATTGCCACCGCTGGCCCTCAAGACGTTAGCGATTTAAGCGCTGTCATTGATTTTTTATTGGCCAACTATCCAGTTGACCCGCAAGCCATTGGCAGTGCTGGTATCTCTTATGGCTCAGGCATCAGTTTATTAGGGGCCGCCTTTGACAGTCGTATAAAAGCCGTTTCAGCCATGAGCAGTTGGGGTAGCCTTACGGATGCATTATATGGAAATAGCACACCAAGATTAGTATGGGGCGAGCTACTAACTTTAAGTGGGCAATTGATCGGTAACCTGGATCCTATTGTGGCTCAGTATTGGAATGATATTAAAAGCCAAAATCTTAACGAAATTCCAGCTATTGTTGAGTGGGCAAATATCCGCTCACCTATTAACTATGTTGAGCAAATTAACCAAAACGGTACCGCCATCTATTTAGGCAAAGCTTATGGGGATAATTTATTTCAACCCAACACCCTGCTTGATATGTTTTCACAGCTCACCACACCCAAGCACATAGATTTAGTGTCTGGCACCCATGCCACTGCTGAACTATTACCCAGCCTTGTAGGCATTGGCGATAATATTATTTGGGAAAATACTTATAAATGGTTCGACCTTCATTTAAAAGGTGAAATCAATGATATGGCCACGGCTAAACCCCTACAGATGAAGGTAAAATTTAAAGATCAATTTGATGGCTTTGATGACTTCCCCATTAGCCAAGCCCAACCGCAATCTTTTTACTTACACCCGCGCAGCCTTTTCAATAGCGCAGATTTAGAAGATTACAGTTATCAAAGCTGGTTTGGCAAAGACAATACCATTAACGCTTGGACTGGCAGCTTGTTCAGCACCCAAATACCTTTGCTTTCACAATTATTAGAGCAATTAGAAATTCCTATATTAACGGATATTTCTGCCGCTTCAGATGTGCGCAGTATTTATTTTAATAGCGGATATTTAAGTGAAGAAATGCAAATTCGAGGTAACCCAAAAGTGAGTTTGCAAGTGCAGCCTCACTTTGAAAAAGTACAAATGGTAGCTTACTTATACGATATGGATTTTTGGGGAACAGGCACACTCATCACCCATGGCGTGATGACCTTACCCAATGCACAAGCGGGAAAAAAAGTGCAGGTAGATTTTGAGCTAGTCACCACCGCCTACGATATACCAGAAGGTCATAGACTAGTACTGGCTATTGATACTATGGACCCCCAATATAAAACCCCTACCAGTGTGAATTACAATTTGGACTTTGAATTTTCATCTTCTAAACAATCGGTGCTCACCGTGCCGGCCCTTTAGGATCGAATAGGTTATAAAAGACATGGGTTAGTTAAGTCTTTTATAACCTTTTAGCTGCACGGTTATATCCGCTTTTCACACCCGCCTTGCCAATACATAACCCATCATTCTAAAAATAAAATAGATTGCCAACCCCTTCACAGTCTTTACTAACCCACATAGCGCCTAGTAAATAAAAGCCTATATTTCATATCATAAATTGATAACTCTATTGGCTTAACAAGGACAAACGCTATGTATTTAAAATACATATTAATTGGATTATTAGTCAGTCTATTAAGTGCTTGTGGTAATCAACAAATGAAACCGCAGGAAACGGCGGTGATTAAATCGCACACCATTGACCATGAAAAGGCCTTAGAAGAGGCGATGGTAGAAGTCGATATGACTGAATTTGGCTTTAGGGGATACTAAGGGGCGGCGTTAAATAGTGTCGTTAATTCTTGAACGCTTTCAATAGTGATATTAGGCGAGAAATCTTGCTGCCAGTCTCGACTTCCATCTTTCAACCAGCAAGTTGCCATGCCGATTTCATAAGCCCCTTGCATGTCATGAACTGGGTGATCTCCCACATGCAAACATTCATGAGCCTGAATGCCGGCTTTATCCAAAGCATTTATAAATATATCACCATGAGGTTTTGGTTTTTCAAAGTCTTCTGCATTTAAACAAAATTCGAAATACTCATCTAACCCCACCAATTTAATATCAGCGTTGCCATTGGTAATAGCAATTAGCCGAGCTTGTTTTTTAAGCATGGTCAGAGAATTGGTAACCCCTTCAAATAGCTGCACTTGCTGGCGAGCATGATAAAACTCAGAAAAACATTCTTCCGCCATTTTCTCTGGGTTGTCATAGTTAAATTCTGAAAATAGATGGGCTAGAAAAAGTTGACGAGCATGGCTTATTTTATTTAGTAAATGAGGGTGCGCTTTAATAAAACTAATTTTTCGGTTGCGCATTTCTTTTGAAGAAAGATTATTTAAAATATCTTGAGTGTGCTTGGCCATCCATTGTTGCATGGCTCGCTCTGCTTTTATAATGACATCGGTGCCATTCCATAGGGTGTCATCTAAATCAAAGCTAATAACTTTTATTTTAGACAATGAAAACTCAGACATTTATACACCCGCTATGAAACACTTATGACAAGACAATAATAATGAAAGGCTGATGGTTATGTTTTACAAAAGAAGATCTAATCGGCGGCTAATGATTTCACTGACGTAATCTAGAAACAAGGTATCCATGTTGCTTTTAAAGTAGTCTTCGCTTTTATGGCCGATAGATAAAATGCCCAAATCATTTTTAAGTAGGCAAGCTGCCATTGACCCTACTTTGCTTTTCTCATGAAAGAACAGCTCCATTTGCTCATCGCTTAACTGACCACAAAAGGCATGCTTACGCCCAAAATGACGCACAAGGTGATGCTGCATTTCCACTTCAGTAATACACTGCATGGTCATGGCTGGAACAAACAAAGTAATGCAAGCGTGATCTACACCGTAAACCGTAGCCATACACTGCTGTAAAGATTGCTCTACTTCTTCAATACTTTGCGCATCCAGTAAATCTAATGTTAATCGGCGGGTTTGTTCAAACAAACGATCATTACGGCGAGCATTTTCCACCAATTGCTTTAAACGATCGTGTAATTCATTATTTTTTGTACGCAATAATTTAGACTGATACTCCACCAAAGAAACAGTGGCACCTGTCTCATGGGGAATATCCAATTGCGCAATAATCTCGGGATAAGTGCGAAAAAATTCAGGGTTTTCAGATAAAAAAGCCGCCACCTGACGAGCATCTAATGTGCTTTTTTCCACTTCCATTCTGCGCGTTCCTATCCTATTTATTCTGTAACTTAATCATGGTTAATGGCTGGGTTTAAACCTGAATGCGGCCTTCAAACACGCGCATGGCTGGGCCTGTCATTCTCACATCCCCTTCACCATCCCAATTAATGGTTAGCGCGCCACCAGGCAAATTAACGATTACTTGATCATCTACCAGCCCCCACTTATGAGCAGTCACCATGGCCGCACACGCACCCGTACCACAAGCCAGTGTCCAACCTGCACCACGCTCGTATACCCGTAAATTCATTTCACCGCGATTTACAATTTGCATGAAACCCGCGTTTACGCGCTTGGTAAACAAAGGATGCTTTTCAATTTCAGGACCCAGTTGATTCACAAGTTCACTTTCAAGATTCTCTACCAGCATCACAGCATGGGGGTTGCCCATGGAAACGGCACCCACTTCCACGGTGTGCGTGCCTTCATTTAGTGGCACTTCTAAACTGTATTTATCTTCAATAGTGGTTGCAGTGAAGGGCAATTCTTTAGGTTCGAATTTAGCTTTCCCCATGTTCACCAACACTTCGCCGTTATCTTGGATATCTAGGCTAATAATGCCTGAGTTGGTTTCCACCAAAATAGGGTTTTTAGCAGTGAGGTGAATATCATGAACAAAGCGTGCGAAGCAGCGTGCACCGTTTCCACATTGCTCTACTTCGGAACCATCCGCATTAAAAATTCGATATCGAAAATCCACATCTGGATTACTGGGGGTTTCAACAATGAGTAACTGATCAAACCCAATACCAAATTTTCGGTCGCTCAGCTGTCTTACCAGTTCAGGGCGAAACGCAAAATGCTGAGTGGCTAAATCCACCACCATAAAGTCATTTCCTAAACCGTGCATTTTGCTAAAGCGCAATAACATAATGATTCCCAATTCAAACTATAAAAAATATCTCAGTTTTCTATTCTGTCACCATTTACTCGGCAATGATGGATTCTAACTGAATCTGATCTTGCACGGTTTCACGACGACGAATCAAATGTGCTTTATCGCCATCGACCATGATTTCTGCTGGCTTATTGCGGGTATTATAATTACTGGCCATGGCAAAGCCGTAAGCACCTGAACTCTTAACCGCCAGTAAATCGCCCGCTTGAAGAGCCAATTCACGATCCTTCCCTAAGAAGTCTCCGGTTTCACACACAGGGCCGACAATATCGTAAAGCTTCACTTCTGTTTCTTGGCGCGGCGTCACTTCCACTATTTTTTGCCAAGCACTGTAAAGTGAAGGACGAATTAAATCGTTCATACCGCCATCGATAATGGCAAAGTTTTTATCACTGTTACTTTTAAGAAATTCAACTTCGGTGACAAAAATACCTGCATTAGCGGCAATAGAGCGGCCAGGCTCCAGAACCAATTTCAAGTTACGACCCTCAAGCTTAGGCATAATGGCATCAATGAATTCTTTAGGACTCGGTGGCGTTTCATCGTCATAAACTACGCCTAAGCCGCCCCCTAAATCTATATGTTCAAGCTCAATGCCTTTCTCAGCTAAGGTATCGATTAAGGCTAAAACACGATCAATGGCATCAAGGAATGGGGTGATTTGGGTTAGCTGGCTGCCAATGTGGCAATCAACGCCTTTAATTTCAATCCCTTCCATTTGTTTGGCACGCTCGTAAACCGATACCGCCACTTCTATATCCACACCAAACTTATTTTCTTTAAGACCTGTAGAAATATACGGATGAGTTTGTGCGTCTACATCTGGGTTAACACGAATAGAAATGGGAGCTTTAACACCCATGTCCATGGCCACGTCATTTAAGCGTTCTAGCTCCATGGAAGATTCTACGTTAAAACAATGCACGCCTTTCTCTAATGCGAATTGCATTTCATCAGCCGTTTTGGCCACACCCGAAAACACGACTTTATTAGCATCGCCGCCAGCCTTAAGGACACGCTCTAATTCACCTCGGCTCACGATATCAAAACCCGCACCGAGTTTTGCTAATACATTCAACACGGCCAAATTCGAGTTAGCTTTTATGGCGTAGCACACCAACGCATCTTTACCTACAAGCGCCTCGCTATAGGCTAGGTAATGATCTTGAAAGGCTTTACGCGAGTACACGTATAACGGTGTGCCGTATTGCGCAGCTAAGTCACTTACCGGCATATTTTCGGCAAACAATTGACCGTTTTGGTGTTGGAATACATCTGTCATGGGTGTTACTTCTCTTGTCTTTCAGGCCACTTGTTTGGGCACTCAGGGCAACGATTACTTAGCGCTTACGCACCAGATTTAAGGGGGACGTCAGCTGTTTGTTCAGGCTGCTGCTTAGGTGCACTGTCAGGCAAGAACAACGCTCCTTTCTGACCACACCCCGCCACCATTAAAGCGACCAATATTACCAAATAGCGCATGATAATTGCTCAAACCAAATAAACGTGGATTATATGCCTTTCAACTCACTGTGAATAGGGAGTGTTAAAATTGGGTAGTGAGTACTTATACCCACTAATAACGGGGCCTTAAGCCTCTATTCAATAGAGCAGCCATAAAGATTAAGTTTTGGGGTATAGGTTTTGTAAAGCCTTGTTTAACCGATATTCCAATTTGTGCTTATAGTTAATGTAACTGGCTGTTTGTAAAACATGCTTAGCGTTGCGGTTATGTAAACGATCAGCAATGGATAAATCGGTAATGTAAATGGGGTAAGGCTTATGGTGCTCGCGCAGTTTAACTAAATGCCGCACTACCGCTTGGTAAATATCTTGGCCGTATTCTAGCTGGCTAAATTCTTCTTGGTCACAATGCAGCGTAAAGCCAATGTTATTTTGCGCATCAAAATCCACTTGGGCATGCACATCAAAAAAACGCCCCTGTCCTAACCCTTCTTTGGGGCGAATAGCACGGGTGCGCAATGGCTTTTCAGCTTCGGGTAATTGAATTTGGTAATACTCAATGGTGCGCTCTTGAACCAATTCAGGGGCTTCAAAGCGATGGCGATTTTGATTGTATTCCACCTGCCTTAAAAAATGGTTCATGGGGTTAATGAGTGCAGCCTCATTAAACATGGGCGTACTCCATTGTACTAACGAGCCTCTTTCATCTAACACATATATTTGCGCTCTACGTTCTTGCTTTAGGTAATACACCTGCAACCGCCCTGGATGAGCATGCTCGCAAATCATTTTTATGACGGTACCTTGCAAGGCCTGAACATCCAGCACAATTTGTGAGTAATAAGGCTGCGGTCTGGCCAATTGTTTTAACAAGTCACTCACCTTAGCAAAATGGTAAATAACCGGTCTTCCTTCACTAAATTGCACCACATGGTATTCACTGGCCACTTGCAATACGTAGCGGCTGCGGGGGCCTCGTTTATTTTTGTAAAAGCAATTTCTAACCCCTTCGATCACTTCTTCTATTCTTTGAGAGATCGCTTTGGCTCGGCTTGAGCAAAAGCAATAAACACTCACTTTAGGCGGTACTTCAGCGGTACCTGGAGGGTAAGAGACAAGGTAATCTTCAATCACTCGCAACAACGCATTTTGCCCCTCGTAACGGGTGGCCAACACTTCTCGCCAAGAGTTATAAATAAGCTGATCAATGGTTAACACTAAGTTTTCTTTAGAGGCGCTAAAGCCCAGTGAATCAGTGAGGTTAGAAATTTTATGAATACCCCGACGAGTATAGTGACTCATGGGGTCTACATAGACATTGATGTATAAATTAAGAATTTTTGGCACAGGAGAATGTTCAAAGTTGGTATCAACGCCACCTGATTTAGGAAGGTTTCGGAATGTGGCAATGATTTCTTTAAGTTCGTAATCCTGACCTTGCCCGCCCTCTTGGTACATGACCAGATTAGTGCCTTTAGCCATGACTTCATTCACATGGCACCACGCCAAAATCTCAATAAGGCTTTGGGATTTTTTCAAAGGCGTGGCGCTACTGCCTGGGCGCTCAATGCCACTAAATAGACTCCATTTCATGAGCGGAATTCGAGTTCGGGCATTTTTACGACTCAGGTGCAGGCTAAGTTTATCTTCTTGTATATCACGGCTGATACCCGGGTTAATAAAATCGACTTTACCGGGCTTTCTATCAAACGTAGCGTACAGTTTATGCCCCAAAAGCGTCATATCTCGCGCCGTCAGTATGCTTTCATTTTGATAGCGCCTACCAAATTGGGATAAAAACTTATAGCTGTGGATAAGTTCATTCACTAACAGTTTTCGCTCTTGCATCACCGCTTGTACTCGCCAATGGGCGCGATTATCAAGATGCGCTAAATGGCCTGCGCTCCAGTCCCAACGCTCAATGAGGGGTTTAAGCAATTCCCGTTTCCAATTTTTACGGCGGGTGGGCTGGCTCATGGGAGTGTGTATTTTAAAATAAATACATCGACGTACCAGCTCTATACGGGCGTCTTCTTCACGTTCGTGCAAATAGGTTTCCAGCCATTCACACAATATTAAGTAGGGGTCTAATTCATCTAATTTAGTAGCGACATTAAATACGTGGCTTTTAAAATCCACACTTAGCGCTTGAACCTCAGGGTAACCACTGGCGTAAGCTTCGGTTAAAAACAGCTTTAAAATCGACTTATAAGGACTGCCAATGGCCTTATATAATTGCCATAAGCCCGCGCCCACAAACTCTCCTGCTGGAATCTGCCCTACTCCACCGAAATCGATGACCTCATCAGGATTCACAAAACCTTGCTCTAAAAGGCTAGCGGCGAAGCTTTCATAATCTCGTTCATGCTCGGCTGGCACCACCCACCAAATGGGATAACAGCCTGCGACTAAGATGGCCGTTCGATAGAATTCATCAAGCAAAAGCTGATGCTGAGCACTGCCGCAATCTTCTCCCCCTAAATCATTGCGTTCACCACGCATGAATTTGTGAGCATCCATTAGAAAAAAATGCACTTCCAACCCCAAAGACTCTGCCCATTCTTCTATTTCAGTGGCTTTATTTTGTAATACCGATAACTCACTCTCCTTTAACTCAGGGCTATGACAAAGCCAAATATCTAAATCGCTGCCGCCGCTATGCCCTAATGAGCCACAACTGCCCATAAGAAATAAGCTTTTCACTTTAGGGTGGCCAGAGCGACGCTGTTGATATTGAAATGAAGTTGAAATGCTCGCAGCAGCTCGCAAGATATCTTTGTTCGGGCTAAAACGCGCCACACCACAGGGACAGTCTGAATCAACAAAGCCTGGTAGCTTTTCGTGATTCACATGAAAGAGCAGAGCCAACACCTCAAGGAACACTTGCTGGCGTTCACTAAGGGCAAGTTGGGTGCGCTCAATACGATAGCCGTTATATACCGCAAAGCGTTTTACCACGGTTTGCACCAAATTATGGTCAAACCGCTCACCGCCAGAGGTCAAAGTGACCATGTTTTGAACGGCCTCTTGGTTGAAATTGTCTTTTTATAACCTTCAAGCACGCGCAAACCAGTATAAAAGGCGGCCAAACAGACTAATTTGAAATAAAAACCCATCTTCTTTCCATAGAAAAAGACAAATGGCGTCAGACTGGTATAATGCCCGCCGCTGTGACTTCCTAAGACCTGCAATATCAGTGCAGTTCCTTATATGGAAGTATAGAAGAGCCTTAGACATTCATGTCTTACCCAAAGAAATAGAGTGAGCGTAATTTCACCACGCTCAAAAAATACTCAATTTTCTTGCTATTGGGGATGGTTTTTGGTATAAAACGCAGCTCTTTTTAGACGGGGTATCCGTTTGCACCAAGCAAAATTGCTTGCAGGTTGCATACACATTGGCCCCGAACGAATTTTTTGATATCGCTTTACAATAAGTCGGGGCAATAACAATGGCTAAAGTTTGTCAGGTTACGGGTAAACGCCCTGTAACAGGTAACAACGTATCTCACTCTAACATCAAGAGTAAGCGTCGTTTTCTTCCTAACCTTCAGAACCACAAGTTCTGGGTTGAAAGTGAAAATCGTTTTGTACGTTTACGTTTATCTACTAAAGGTATTCGTATGATTGATAAGAAGGGTATCGATACAGTTCTTACTGAACTTCGCGCCCGTGGCGAGAAAGTTTAAGGAGATCCATCATGGCATCTATTCGTGAAAAAATTAAATTAGTTTCGTCTGCTGGTACTGGTTACTACTACACGACTACTAAGAACAAACGTACTAAACCTGAAAAAATGGAACTTATGAAGTTCGATCCTAAGGTTCGTCAGCACGTTATGTTTAAAGAAGCTAAAATCAAGTAATTGATTGAAGCGTCGAAGAAGCCTGTTCAGTGTAAACTGATCAGGCTTTTTTTATGCTTACACGGATGTAAGTACATAGATTTTGATGGGATCAAGCAACCTTGTGCCTAGCTATTGAAAGTAAGTTTAGAGTTGCAGGACACAGTAATTAAAATCACCTGTTAATCGCTCAGCAATGGAATTCCCATGCCAGAACTCCCAGAAGTTGAAACCACCCGCAGTGGCATAGAGCCCCATATCTCTGGCCAAAAGGTTTCCAGTATGGAAATACGCCAGCACAAATTGCGCTGGCCAATCCCTGATCACCTTCCTACTACGTTAAAAGGCTTGAGTATTCTAGCCACTAAACGTCGAGCTAAGTACTTACTATTAGAACTGGGCAAACGTCATAAATTGGTCGGCACGCTCATTATCCATTTAGGCATGTCTGGCAGCCTTAGGGTATTACGCGCCCCTTTTGCCGAGCCCGCTAAGCACGAACATTTCGATTTAGTATTTAATAAACTGCTTTTAAGATTTACCGATCCCAGAAAATTTGGGGCTTGCCTATGGATGCCAGCGAACGAATCGTTAACCATGTTGGATAACCTAGGGCCCGAGCCCTTAGATGATGAAATGGATGGCGAATATTTGTTTCAAAAAAGCCGTAAACGCACTTTGGCCATTAAGACATTTATCATGGATCAAAAAGTGGTGGTGGGCGTTGGGAATATTTACGCCAGTGAGTGCTTGTTTTTAAGCGGCATAAACCCCAAGAAAGCAGCGGGTAAAATCACTAAAGCCCAATATTTAAAATTAGTGGCCGCCATTAAAGAAGTACTCACCAAAGCCATACAAGATGGCGGCACCACCTTAAAGGATTTTGTGGGGGGCGATGGCAAACCTGGCTACTTCGCTCAGCAATTAAGGGTCTATGGACGCAAAGACAAACCCTGCATAAATTGCCAAAATTCCATTAAACAGATCACTCAAGGGCAAAGAAGCACTTTTTTTTGTGCCAGCTGTCAAAAGTAGCCAGGCTAAGGCATCCACCTTTAAGAAAAAGCTGATATAGTCCAACTAAAGGACATCTTGTTTTACGAGGAAATATAAAAATGATCAGGCTTCGTAGTCGTATCCAACAAAGCATCATGATACTCGCCAGTTTACTTATGCTGGTTTTACCCATTCAAAGTCATGCAGAAGAAATAGATGAAGTACCATCTGCTGCTGCCATGGTGTTTGATGGTTTAATTGTTCGCCCACTAACCCTTGTGGTGACCGTGGTAGGATCAGTACTTTGGCTGGTGACTCTGCCTTTTAGTGTACTGGGTGGCAATGCAGGTGAAGCAGCCGATGTACTGGTGCTAGAGCCCGCTCGAGCCACATTCATTCGATGCTTAGGCTGCACAAGCTCAGGCCGAAAAGTAGAATACGAAGACTAATTATCTTTGAAGCGTCGAATCACAGGCATTCGACGCTGACTCTCTTCCTGTATTTCAAATATTCAACTTTAGTATTTGTACAATTTATTAATGAGCCTCCTTGCTCATGACTTGCCATACATGAAGCTTTATCAATAACCTAAATCCACTAATATTTCTTCATAGCCTTGCTGGTAACCAGAATACTTAAATTTGTAGCCAAGCTCTTGTAGTCGTTTAGAGGAGCAACGCTTACTGCCCCGTCGCGAAGCTTCAGGTACATCATGGTCTGGTTCAACATCCCCAATACGATCTTTTAGCCATTCTAATATTTCAAACAAGGTCACCGGTTGAGGGTCTGTAGCTAAATACAGATCGTCTAACGCAACCCCTTTTATATCTTGCTCAATTAGAAAGTTCAGCGCACCGATACAATCATCGCGATGAATGCGATTAGTCCATACATCTGGCTCTGGGTCACAGTGGCTGCCCGTTTGCGCTTGGTTAATTAGCCTTGTGCGCCCTGGCCCGTAAATGCCACTGAAACGCAATACTGTGCTGGCAAAGCCACTTGCGAGTAACTTTTTTTCTGTCTCTAGCATCTTTTTGCCCGCAAACGCTGTGGGCTCAGGAACGGTCTCTTCGTCTACCCAACTACCATCATGGTGGGGGAACACACTGGTACTGGATACAAAGAATATACGTTTAGGGGTGGTATGCTGCTGTTTCAACAGGGCTAATATATGCACCATGCCCGACACATAAAACTTGTCATACCCTTCTTCTGAGAAATCAGGGCTGGCCACGCTATAAATTAGGTAATCTAAGTTTTCGGGAATTTTACCAATGAGGGTTTCCATATCACTTACGTCGGCACTGATGGTCGTGACGCCATCACCCACCGATTTTTCACTGCGTCTCAATCCCCATACTTGATGATTTTGTGCTGCCAATTGTATGGCTAAACCACCGCCAATATCGCCACTGCCAACAATGAGAATTCTCGCCATTACAACTCCTTGCTTTATTTATCCTTGATCCATGGTTTAAGCTAGCCACTTCACTTTACAATGACATGACATAAACCTGAGCTAGATAGCAGCCCATGACCCTATCGGAATTGAAATACATAGTTGCCCTGGCACAACAACGTCATTTTGGACGTGCTGCACAACACTGCTTTGTTAGCCAGCCTACATTAAGTGTGGCTATAAAAAAGCTAGAAAGCGAATTGGGCATCAGTTTATTTGAACGCTCAAAAAGTGCCGTAAGCGTTACCCCTGTGGGTGAGCAAATTGTACGACAGGCCCAGGTGGTTCTGGAAGGGGTAAGATCCTTACAAGACATCGCTGAAGGGGGGAAAGATCAACTCAATGGCCCGGTAAAAATGGGGGCCATATTCACCATAGGGCCATATTTGTATCCGCACCTCATTCCGCAAGTGCAACAGCTTGCCCCTAATATGCCTCTGTATATTGAAGAAGATTACACCCGTAACTTACGCCGTAAATTACGAGATGGCGAACTGGATGTGATCATCATTGCGCTGCCCTTCACCGAAGCCGACGTAGTTAGCAAAGCTCTATACGATGAGCCTTTTGAAGTGTTATTACCCAAGCAACACCCTTGGCTCAAACACAAAACCATTGACCCTAACTTGCTTCCCAATAGTAACCTTATGTTATTGGGAGACGGCCACTGCTTTAGAGATCAGGTCTTGGAATATTGCCCAGCACTGACCAAGCAGCCCAATGGCCAGCTTAGTACCTTTACCCAAGGCAGCTCATTGGAAACCTTACGGCACATGGTGGCTTCGGGAATGGGAATAACCGTTTTACCTAAAAGTGCCACCGGTGCCTCCAGTTACGCTGATGGCATGCTGGAGACTCGGCCTTTTAAACGCCCAGCCCCTTCCCGTACCGTGGCTATTGCATGGCGCGCCAGTTTCCCAAGGCCTAAAGTAATCGATTTGATCAGCCAAGCCGCCGGCCTTTGCCGACTATTTTAGGACGAATATGTCAGCCGTTATAGAGCGCTCATTAGGACAAAGCCCCGTCACTGACCTTAAAAATGTTGGGGCCAAAATGGCAGAGAAGCTGGCCAAGCTCAGCATTCATAGCGTGCAGGATTTGTTATTTCACCTGCCGTTACGATACTTAGACAGAACTCGAGTGGCCCCCATCGGCACACTACAGAGCAATGTTCACTGTGTAATTGAAGGGGAGGTCACTTTAAGTGATGTCATTGTTGGCAGGCGTAGGAGTTTGGCTGTTCGCATACAAGATGGCACAGGCACCATTACCCTGCGTTTTTATCATTTTAATGCAGCACAAAAAAATATATTAAAAATAGGCGCGCGAATCCGTTGCTTTGGTGAAGCCAGAAGAGGCTCAAATGGATTAGAGCTTTATCACCCTGAATATCAAGTCGTGGATGCATCTAAACCGTTTAAGAAAGAAGAAACCCTCACCCCTATTTACCCCAGTACCGATGGACTGACTCAAGTGCGCTGGCGCCAATTGATGGATCAAGTTATAGCCCTTTTAAAACAAGGTCGCGCTATTGATGATTTAATTCCTACTCAGTTTTTAGTCCCTTATCAACTGCCCGACCTGACAAGTGCATTGCTCTACCTGCACCTGCCACCAGCATCAGCCAACCTATATGAGTTGGAAGAGTATCAGCACCCAGCCCAAAAACGCCTCATTATGGAAGAGCTGTTGGCTCACCATTTAAGCTTATTAAAAATGCGCCAAGAAATTAAAACCGACCCAGCACCTATTTTTGCCGGGTCTAAAGCATTACTGCCACAGCTCTTAGGGCAATTGCCATTCTCACCAACCAACGCCCAGCAACGGGTCAATGAAGACGTTCAACAAGACATGTTAAGTGGCCACCCCATGCTTCGGCTTGTACAAGGTGATGTTGGCTCTGGAAAAACCTTGGTGGCAGCCATGGCCGCTTTAAGCGCTTTAGAGCAGGGTTTTCAAGTAGCCATGATGGCCCCCACTGAGATTCTTGCCGAACAGCATTTGAAAAATTTCCAAGACTGGTTTGAACCCTTGGGCATCTCCATTGCTTGGCTGGCCGGTAAGGTAAAAGGTAAGGCCAGAGCCGCCAGCCTTAACGCCATAAGCCAAGGAGAAGCCCAGTTTATAGTGGGTACCCACGCCCTGTTTCAAGACGATGTGGATTTCCAAAAGTTAGGACTGGTGATCATAGATGAACAACACCGATTTGGTGTGCACCAACGCCTAGCCCTCAAAGAGAAAGGTAAATCATTAAGCCCCCACCAGCTCATCATGACCGCAACGCCTATTCCGCGAACGCTGGCCATGAGTGCTTACGCAGATTTAGACACCAGTGTTATTGATGAACTGCCACCCGGACGCACCCCTGTTAATACCGTGGTCATTGATCAAATACGCCGCCAAGAAATCATGCAACGAATTCATAATGCTTGCCAACAAGGCAGCCAAGCTTACTGGGTATGTACTCTAATTGAAGAAAGTGAAGCCCTTGAAGCACAGGCAGCTGAAGTCACAGCAGAAGAGTTAAAAGTCGCTCTACCTGGCATTACCATTGGCTTAGTTCATGGGCGTCTTAAACCCAAAGAAAAGTCAGATATCATGGCGGCCTTTAAAGCCGGAGATATTCAGCTATTGGTGGCCACAACCGTCATAGAGGTGGGTGTAGACGTACCTAACGCAAGCCTTATGGTCATTGAAAACCCCGAGCGCTTAGGACTGGCTCAGCTTCACCAGTTAAGAGGCCGAGTAGGCCGCGGCACAGCAAAAAGTCATTGTGTTTTGCTATATAAAACCCCTTTAAGTAAACAAGGGAAACGCCGCCTTCAGGCCATGCGAGACACCACTGATGGTTTTAAAATTGCTGAAATAGACTTAGAAATACGAGGCCCAGGAGAAGTGCTTGGCACCCGTCAAACTGGCCTTATGCAAATGCGCATAGGGGACTTAGCGCGCGATGGCTATTTACTTCCCGATATTAAAGAATGGGCACTTCAATGCAGCCAACAATTGCCTCATATCACCGAACCCCTTATTCGACGTTGGCTCGGTGAAAACTTAAGATATGGGCAAGTTTAGCCAATATATTTCCCCTGAACATACCCATTACGCCCTCTTCTCCCTTTCTTAGGGCATTTCCTAAGCCTTTGTCATAAGCGCTACTTGTTTTAACCAAAGGCATTCAAGGAATAACAAAACCCCCTAAAGATTTGCGTCAGACTGTCTATAGTTAATTTAAAGCGTCTATTATGTAAGAGAGCCTAAAGCACTATGGGATTACCTAAGAGAGTCCAAGCGGTTTTGGATGAATGGAACGTCGATTACCACATTGCCGATAAAGCTCCTTTAATGGTCAGTTCACCGGTGTTCAATATGCCTGGCATTACTAATAGCTCCGCCCAAATATCCATTCTTGAAGATGATAATGGCCGCATTCAAGTGATTTTTCCGGCTTGTCGTATTCTTGATTTAAAAAAAATTACTAACTTAACCTCTCGCGAATTTACGCCTTCATCGCCTGAAATAGTCGAGAAAATCAAAAACAAGCTACACCTAAATGCCATTCCAGCACTGCCCCAAGTCACAGGCCTTGAAACCTATGTCGATGAGCACTTATTAGGGCTAGATAGCGTCACCATGGAAGTCAGTGACGAAGAGCAATTGGAAATTCCCATCAGCGATTTCCAAACATTAGTAAGCAGTGCCCGCATAGGCGACTACACCGCAGCCTTACCAAAATTACTGCTACCAGGCGATGAATGGAACAATAAAGACATCGCACAAATAAATGGTGCCGTACAAAATTTTACACAACTAAGAATTTATAAACGCCTTGAAGAAACACTCGATATGCCACCCATGCCTGAAACGGCACAACGCATCATTGATTTACGCATGGACCCAGAAGCCGAAACTGAAGAGCTGGCCAGTTTGGTAGAGCATGACCCAGGGTTAGCCGCGCAAGTTATTAGCTGGGCCAATAGCCCGTATTATGGCATTGCAGGGGTTATCGATAACGTAGAGGACGCTGTCATTCGTGTACTAGGGTTTGATTTAGTCATTAACCTTGCCCTTGGATTATCCCTTGGGCGCACGCTGTCAGTCCCCAAGGAAGGTCCTAAAGGTTACACCCCCTTCTGGCAGCAAAGTGTTTATACCGCCGCCATGATGGCCGAGATGGTACGCGCTATGCCAGCTAAGCAACGGCCAAGCCAAGGCATGGCCTACTTATGCGGTCTACTGCATAACTTTGGGTTTTTACTGTTAGGACATGTATTTCCACCGCACTTCAAATTGGTGAATCAACACATAGAAAGCAACCCTCAGCTTAACCGTTATTATATTGAGCAACACTTATTGGGCCTAACACGGGAGCAAATTAGCAGTAATTTATTTAAGCAGTGGGGCCTGCCTGATGAAGTGTGTACGGCTATTCGCTATCAAAATGAACCCTCCTATAAGGGTGAATTTAGTATGCTAAGCCAAATGCTTTATATGTCATCACGCATGCTGCGCAAACACAATTTAAACGATGCACCTCTGGAACAATTACCAGAGGCATTAGAAAAGTCCTTACATCTAGATATGGATAAAGCTAGAGATGGCCTTGCGAAGGTGTTGGATTCCAAGGACGAGCTGCAGGAAATGGCGCGTCAACTGACGGGCTAGGCATATTAATAGGTTGCGTTAATAACGTAGACCGTAAGCCGCTGAAATATGTTTGCAATGACGCCTTAGCATTCTCTACCCAAGGCTTTAATTCGGTAGAAACACGGGCAACCACAGCAAGTTCGTTATTTGCTACTTTACGAAAACTATAAAAGTAAAAGGCCGCAAGCTCGTCATGCATTTGTTTTTTTACTTTTTTAACTTGCCCCTGCCAACGTGCATCGACCAAGGATTCCATTTGCTCATTGCTCATTTGACTAAAACCTAAGGCATGGCAGGTTTTCCAAATTTGTTCGCGCAATTCCATATTAAGCTCTTCACTCATATATTGAACATCGCTCACAAGCTTTGATCTTTCTTTATTTGGGGTTTGCGTTTGTAGTTTGAAAAAATATTCACGCAGCTCTTCGCGCTGTGAAGGGTTTAATGCCTCTTTTTCTAATTTATCCTGAAGTGACCAAACAGGTGAAGACCAGGCTTGATTGACAGGGGCTGGCTGCTGCTTTGCAAAGTAGCCAATTAAATTGCTCGCAACTAATTTCTCATCCATAAAGCTTAATCGAGCCTGAAGTGCTTGCTGCAAAGAACGATTAACCCCCATCACACAGACAGAACGTATGGACTGCCACAAGGGGCCCACCTGGCTACTTAACTCTTCAATTTTCTGGGAGGGCAATGCCCCCCAGCTAAATTGCGTCCATAACAACAGGGGCAATAAGATGAAACGCATTTACACTTTTTCCTCAACAAGTCCCGCTTCCATATCGTTAAAGCGCGATTGATCAAATTGATTTTCCGACTTGGCTACGATGCATGAAACAGTGGCATCACCGGTGACATTTACAGCGGTACGTAACATATCCAGTAAGCGATCGACACCAATGATTAATGCAATGCCTTCCACTGGTAAGCCCACTTGCGTTAATACCAGTGACAGCATCACTAAGCCCACACCGGGAACACCCGCTGTACCAATGGATGCAAGGGTGGCAGTGGCAATCACTGTTAGGTAATCAATGGCACTTAAATCAATGCCGTAAGCTTGCGCAATAAACACGGTGGCAACACCCTGCATAATGGCAGTACCGTCCATATTGAGCGTAGCTCCTAGAGGCAAACTAAAAGA
>CAJXRF010000043.1 GCA_913058575.1 uncultured Bermanella sp. | reverse complement strand
TTACTTCAGCCGCTACGCGAGTTAGAGCTGCAGTTAGAGTAGTTTTACCGTGGTCAACGTGACCAATGGTGCCCACGTTTACGTGCGGCTTACTACGATCGAATTGTTCCTTAGCCATGATAACGCCTCGTTTTTAGTGATAGCTAGATGCAAAAAAAGGCAATTCACTGCAACTACGCTATGAACTACCTTTAAATTCTTTATAACTTTTACTTCATATCTTCAAGATATGGTGCTGATACCAAGAGTCGAACTTGGGACCTCATCCTTACCAAGGATGCGCTCTACCACCTGAGCTATATCAGCGAATAATGGAGCGGGTAGCGAGAATCGAACTCGCATCATCAGCTTGGAAGGCTGAGGTTCTACCATTGTACCATACCCGCAAAATCCTAAAGGCTAACTCATACTGCTTTAAGACTTGCCTTAAATCATGGTGGTGGGGGCTGGATTCGAACCAGCGAAGCTTTCGCGTCAGATTTACAGTCTGATCCCTTTGGCCACTCGGGAACCCCACCAAATTGTGGCGCAGATATTGCCTTTACAGATCCTTGTTGTCAAGTAATTCTCTTTAAAAATTAATTACTTGCAAGCATTTGTACGTGTATCTACGCTTCTCAACAACGATACTTCTTTGCTGTTGAGGGCGCGCACTATACCCAATTTTTTAAGCGATGCAAACACCTTTTAACAACGAATTTGCTTCCACTGCTTTTCTTTACCCTCAAGCAAGCGCTGACGTGTTTTCTCATCAATCACCGAGCGCTTATTTATAGGCGCCACAACCCAGTGTTGATTACGTTTACGCTCCAAGGGCTTCACTTTGGGCACAAGTTTTTTCTTAGCCAGTTTTTTCAGTAACCGATCCACTGATTCTTTTTGGGCAAACAAACCCAAAGAAATACCATTTGCCAACTCCCCTTCAGTGATAACAAAACTATCTACGCCGCGCTTTTGCAGCTCTTTGAGCTTACGCAATGCCATCTTCTTATTCGCCAAAGGCTCTAAATACACCCAGAACTCCTTTTTAACCACCACCGCCTTATTTTCTAAGCGAGCTGAAATATCTAAGGCCAGCAAGCGGGCATGCATGTTTTTGGCATCGACCTCGATCAAGTACGGCCCCACTGCCCAACACAAGGCCTCAGATTTTTCTGGCGCACTTGTTTGACGAGTCGTTTTTTCAGTCACTTCAGATAATAAATTAATAGGCGCCGTACCACTTACCACCGGCACGGTAATTGTTTTATCTTCAATTAGCTGCTGAGGCTCAGATAACTGCATACCCAGATAAGCTAAATTGATCACCACCAAAGAAATAAATATCCAACGCATAATCCCTAAAGACCCTTAAACAAATTATGAAAAGTGAATCTGTAAGCCATCCAATACCAGGTCAGCTTCAAATAAAACAGGCTCAGCCAAGAGCGAAACTAATCTTTGCCCATCACCGCCCGTTACCCATATTCGTGCATTTGGTTGTAGAGCCCTATGATGCTCAAGCCAGCAAGCCACCATATCTTGAACACCGTGATCCACACAATCTTGAGTTGAGCTCCCTAACGCACGGCCGATCTGCCAATCGCCTTCGGCCATCACACGCTTAGTGCCACCCAGCAGGCTACTTTTCATAAGACTAAAGCCTGGACAGATATACCCACCCACATGACGACCAAACTCGTCAATCACGTCTAGCGTCAGGGCCGTGCCTGCATCAATGACAATATGGGATTGATCTGGAAACTTACTCCAAGCTGCCAGCATGGCTAGCCACCTATCCACACCCATTTTATGAACATCTTCATAGCTATTGCTCAAGCCACTTTGACTCACCTGGCTTTTTGCGAATTGAGCTTGAGGAAACACCTGTAGGATCCATTCATTTTGATCATCATGCACAGAGCTTACCCACACATCCTCTACCAGCGCTTTCCAGCTAGGTTTTTCTGCTAGCGCTGTCTGTAAATCTTTGCCACTATCAAATATTCCTCGGTGATCACACACGCGCCATTTAGCACGTGTATTTCCGGCATCTACTTCTAAACGCATACTTAGGTTTCTCCCTGAGAGATAGCCCTCAAGCTTACCTCTCCAGCATTAAATGACTGCATACCGCTTTCAGTCTCAAGTTGAAGCTCGCCTTTCTCATTCACACCCTTGCAGATGCCCTGTATTTCACTGGAGGGTAATATCAACTTAACGGGACTGTCTTTAAACGCATCATTGCTATTCCATTCTTCCTGTAAAGGCGCAAAGCCTTGCAAGCTGAACTGCTTAAGCACCTCACATAAATGACGAACCACATTAGCTGCCACAGCATTTCTATCCAACACTCCGCCAAGCTGCTTTATGCCGGTAGCGCTTTGATCTATCTTGGCTAAATCCTGATTATTAAGATCTAAATTCAGCCCTACCCCAATGACCACCTGACACGCATCACTCACATCTCCGGTCAGCTCAATAAGAATACCACCTAGTTTAGCGCCCCGAGCTACCCCAGCACTCACCAAGATATCGTTGGGCCACTTTAAACCCACACCTTGAACTCCCTGCTCACTTAGACTGCGCTGAACCGCTAAACCCACCGCCAAACTCAACCCCTGAATAGCCGCTATGCCCTGAGAAAAGGGCCATAGAACAGAGAAATACAAATTGCGCGCAAAAGGGCTGACCCACTGCCTTCCTCGGCGACCACGACCCGAAACTTGCATTTCAGCAAAACAAATATGGCGCTGATCGTGGTTTTCTTCTGCTTTGCGCATCATGGCGTCGTTGGTGGAATCTAAGCTTAATTCTATCGCGCTCGATGCAAATTGCTGTGACGGAAAACCCTTCGCCACAAGCTTATCAAAACTAAGTAACTCAACGGCTTCAGGTAATCGATACCCTTTACCCTTAACACTGTGCAAGGGAATATTCATACCCTCCAGCTTTTGCAATTGCTTCCATACTGCCGCGCGACTGATGCCTATTTGGGCGCCCAACTCTTCACCCGAATGAAATTTTCCATCAGCAAGGATTTCCATAAGCGCTTGATTCATATTCACCCCACCTTAGCCATCACGTTAACTATCAGCAATACAGCGCCTATCGGCACAAAAACGTGCTTGGCGCACTTCAAATCAAGCCAGACCTTAGTCAGGCCACTGATCGAGAATTTCTTTCGCTGCACGAAAAGCCTCTTGTGCAGCAGGAGCTCCGCAGTATACAGCTGAATGTAAAAAGACTGCCGCTATTTCTTGTTTGGTTGCTCCATTACGCAGAGCGCCACGGGTATGGCCCTTTATTTCAGTAGGTGCTTTTAGTGCCGCTAACATGCCCAGCGTCACAAGGCTGCGAGTTTTTAAATCAAGATCATCACGGACCCAGCTGGCCCCCCATGCATGATCATTAATATATTCTTGCAAGGGCTGGGTCATTTCATCGGCATTGTTAAGGGCGCGATCGACAAATTCATCACCCATTACTTGGCGGCGTATTTGCTCACCTGTTTTATTCGTCATTGTATTTCCTATCTATTCATTATTTTTGTTAAGGGAAATTGCCACTTCCTAGCAAAAGAAACAATGGCTAGGACTACCCTAATGCATGTGCAATTAGGTTTAGAGTTGCCTGCCTTGGCTTACAGACAAAAAAAAGCCGACTTGCGTCGGCTTCTCACACATTCACGCCGAGAGCAAATTAAAACTCAAAGCTATGACGCAATACGATTGTTTGAACGCGATCAGGGCCTGTTGAAATAATATCAATTGGCGCACCAATGGCTTTTTCAACAAAGCGAATGTAAGCACGAGCATTTTCAGGAAGATCATCTAGATTTTGCGCACCCACAGTGCTTTCCGACCAGCCCGGTAACTCTTCATATACAGGCGTGATTTTTTCAAATTGATCAGCGCTGGCAGGAACATTCATGCGGTTGCCTTCACTATCCTGATAACCCACACAAACCTTAACAATGTCTAAACCATCTAGAACATCTAATTTAGTTAAGCAGATAGTATTGACTGAGTTAACACGAATAGAGTGTTTAACCAAAGCCGCATCAAACCAACCACAGCGACGAGAGCGCCCAGTAGTGGTGCCTTTTTCATGACCAACTGTAGATAAGTGCTCACCTACGTCGTCAAATAGTTCTGTTGGGAAAGGCCCCGCGCCCACGCGAGTGGTGTAAGCCTTAGTAATACCCAGGATTTGATCCAAGTACAAAGGGCCCACACCTGAGCCACAAGCAACACCGCCAGCGGTGGTGTTAGATGAAGTTACAAATGGGTAGGTGCCGTGATCAATATCTAAAAGCGTGCCTTGTGCCCCTTCAAACATGATGTCGCCACCGGCTTCACGAATGCCATGAACCAGATCCACCGCATCAACAACGATATCTTTAATTTGTGCCGCCCAGTCAATACAAGATGCCAAGGTATCCTCAAAACTTACTTCATCTACGTTGTAGTAATTTTTTAGGGAGAAGTTATGAAATTCCATTACTTCTTTTAATTTGTCGGCAAATTCTGGCTGGTACATATCACCAATACGCAAACCGCGACGTGCCACTTTGTCCTCATAAGCTGGACCAATACCGCGACCAGTGGTGCCGATTTTGGCATTACCACGCTTAATTTCACGGGCCTGATCTAAGGCTACGTGATAAGGCAAGATTAACGGACAAGCATGAGAAACCTGCAAGCGCTCCATTACCGGAATACCACGTTCCTCTAATGCACGCGCTTCTTTTAGTAGGGCGTCAGGCGCGACCACCACACCATTACCAATAATACATTTAACACCATCACGTAAAATTCCAGATGGAATTAAATGCAGTGCTGTTTTAACACCATCAATTACCAGGGTATGACCTGCGTTATGACCGCCCTGAAAACGCACCACTGCGGTGGCTTTTTCAGTTAGAAGGTCAACGATTTTACCCTTGCCTTCATCACCCCATTGGGTGCCTAGTACTACTACGTTCTTGCCCATGAATTAGCGCCGCTCGAAATGTTTGCTCTTATAGAGCTTTCACGATCCACTGATTGTTTTCACAAACCAATGCTGAAGTGCAACCAGAGGCTGCCGGAGTATCATTAACTGATAGCCCACTAATGACTCGTTTGCCTTGTGAGCGTAGCTCACTCACGACAGACCAGTCAGCATCATGTGGAGCAAAAATAGCCTCCACAGTAGATGCGTTGTTATCAATTATTTGAATCCATTGCTTAATATCTGCACTGAAACCTGTTGCTGCACGGGAACGCCCAAATACCGCACCGGTATCATCGTAACGTCCACCTTGAGCCACTGCTTGACCGTGCCCTGCCACATAAGCCGCAAATACAACACCTGTGTGGTAGTCAAAACCGCGCAACTCGGCTAAATCAAGGAAAATACTAACCTCTGGATAGCGAGCTTTTATGGCACAACAGATATCTTTCAAATTCTTTAGGGAAGCGTCTATGTCTGCCACTTCCGACAGTGCTTGTGCCTGATCAAGCACCTCAGTGCCGCCATTCATATCAAGCAAACACAAAAATGCAGCCTGAAGTTTGGCATCCTGAATATGCTCCTTAACCAAAACACTGTATTCAGTCACTGATTTAGTATTAAGGGTGTTAAATATTTGCTCAGCAGCTTGCTCAGACAATGCCGTAGCCGCTACTAACGCCTTATAAATACCCACGTGACCTAAGTCTAAATGGATTTGCTTAACACCCGCTGCTTGCAGTGATTCGACCAGTAAAGACAATATTTCAACATCAGCACAAGGGGCTGACTCGCCGAATAATTCGGCGCCAATTTGCATAGGCGCACGACTGCTCAATAAAGATTTAGCTTTAGTATGCAATACTGGGCCGCAATAACTTAAACGATTCACACCTTCTTTAGGCCAACTATGGGCATCGATTCGAGCGACCTGAGGAGTAATATCGGCACTCACCCCCATCAAACGACCAGTAAGCTGATCAGTCACTTTGAACGTGTGTATATTTAGGTCGCTGCCAACACCGGTTAGCAACGACTCAAGATGTTCTAATTGAGGGGGAATCACTAATTCATAACCCCAGCAGGCAAACGTATCCAGTAGGGTACGACGCATGCTTTCAAGCTGTTTTGCCTCGGGAGGCAAGAGTTCTTCAATACCGTCAGGCAGTAACCAGCGATCGGCTTGGCTCATACTGAACTCACCCTCTCTTTCATGACACTAAAAATAGAAGACCAACACCAGACAGCATGCTCATCAGGCCAATTATACGCATGGTTTTATCGTCAATAGCGGCCATTTGTGCCACTAAACGACGCCATCTGCGTGGATATAAGAAGGGTAAAATGCCTTCAATCACCAACACCAGACTTAATGCGATCCACAATTGCTGCCAGAAAGAGCTGTCCATAATTAGCTTCACTACAATAAAAAAACCGGGAAGAAGCCCGGCTGCGCGAATTCTACACCTTTTTGAGCCTTCACGCCAAGTGTAAGGCCATTCAAACAGGCTGTGATTTATACAGCTTGGTGACAGCGTATTTCCAGCACCACACCAAACAAGTTAGCCAAATACAAATCAAAAACCCTTACACATAAAAAAACCACGCTAGGCGTGGTTCTTTAGAGGCTTACAGGCGTAATTACTTGCCTTTGGAGCTCTTCATGTATTTGAAGAAATCACTGTCTGGTTTAAGCAGCAATACATCTTCAGCACCATTAAAGGTTTCCTCATAAGCTTTTAAACTACGTGTAAACGCATAAAACTCAGGATCACGATTGTAGGCTTTGGCATACACACCAGCTGATGTTGCATCACCTTCACCTCGTGTGATTTCCGATTCACGGTAAGCTTGGGCCACCAACACTGTTTTTTGACGATCAGCATCAGCACGAATACCTTCGGCTAATTCCTTACCTTGTGAACGAAGTTCACGGGCTTCACGCTCACGTTCCGCCGACATACGACGATAAACGTTTTGCATTAGCTCTTCAGGTAGATCAATACCCTTCACACGGGTATCAACAATTTCAATACCGTATTGAGATTGAGCCTGCTCGTTAAGCTGCTTGGTTAAATGAGCCATTAACTCATCACGCTCACCCGACACCACTTCTTGAACGGTACGGTTAGCGAACTCGGCACGAATACCATCATTCACCAAACTGGCTAGCAAGGTGGCGCCACGATAGCGATCACCAGAAGTAGCTTTATAGAATGCTCGCACATTGATAATGCGCCATTTAACAAAACTATCTACAACCAAGAATTTTTTGCCGGCCGTTAAGAAACGCTCTGGACGAGCATCCAGTGTTAATAAACGGGCATCAAATTTCTTAACTTTTTGCATGATCGGCATTTTAAAGTGAAGGCCAGGCTGAATGTCATCTTCAACAATTTCACCAAACTGCAATTTGATGGCTCGTTCAGTTTCATTTACAACAAACAAACTTGATGAGCCAAGCAATATCAATAAAAGAGCAACAATTCCCAATACCATAACTTTAGGATTCATTATCTACCCTCCCTAGTACGACGATCAGACTGACGCTGAATTATCTCATCGGTCACGCGATCTGCAATTCTGGAAATATCAGTGCCAGTTGAACTACTGCCAACGGCTTTACTACGGCTTTGTTCCATGATTTTATCCAACGGGATATACATCATGTTATTGCCACCCTCAACATCAACCAAAACCTTACTAGCGTTACCATATACTTTAGAAATGCTATCAAGATATAAACGGTCGCGGGTTACTTTAGGGGCTTTACGATATTCTTTATGTAGTTTCAAGAATCGATCCGCTTCACCTTCAGATTGAGCAATGACCTGCTCTTTATAAGCATTGGCTTCTTCCAGCATACGCTGAGCATTACCACGAGCCTCAGGCACGATTGTATTCGCGTAAGCTTCCGCTTCGTTCACATAGCGCTCTTTATCTAGCTTGGCACTTTGTACATCATCAAACGCTGCTTTCACCTGTTGAGGGGCGGCGGCTTCTTTGATGTTCACTTTATCCACTTCAATGCCCGTATTGTAGCTGGTCATATAGGTTTGTAAGCGTGTGCGTACTGTCGAGCCAAGTAGAGTACGACCACTGGTTAAAATTGGGTCCATATCTGTGCTACCCACTTCGTGACGTAAAGCAGATTCAGCCGCATGAGCCAAAGACTTTTCAGGGTCTTCAACACGAAGCGAGAAGGCAACAGGATCGATAACTCGATACTGAACTTCCATGGCCACTTCAACTACGTTTTCATCTTGGGTCAACATAAGTTCTTTTAACGAGGCATTACGCACTTCGGTTACGTTGATTTGCTTAACGGTTTCAACAAGTGGAATCACAAATTGCAAGCCAGGCTCTAAAGTACGATTGTATTCGCCCAAAGTTAACACAACGCCACGCTGCTGTTCATCAATCGTAAACACAGACTTAAACACCAACATGCCTATTAGCACGAGAACGATCAGGCCAAAAATACCACCAGCCCCACCGCCTGAGTTTTTATCGCCACCGGAGCCTGATGGTTTTTTACCACCAAACATTCCATTGAGCTTATCCATGAGTTGCTTAAGAGCCTCGTCTAAATCTGGTGGGCCTTGATTACCACCACGATTATTATTTCCCCAAGGGTCTTTATCTTTGTTGTTACCACCACCAGGCTCATTCCAAGCCATAAGCACTCCATAATCTAATTGATAATTAAAAAGATAATAATAAGTCATCCAACCTGAATGACTCGCTCATTATTCATGAAAACTCTATTAACGAATTTATGGTAAACATAACAGCGTTACCATTCATCATATCACTTTTGCCAAAAATCCTTTACCTGTGGAATATATCGCTCCACTGGAATGCCTGCTTTAGACAATATTTTCTGCAAATCATCTTTTTCTAAACGAATATCTAAAATGATATTGCCATTCTCTGCCACTGATTCACTTAAAACACCTTGGTGAGCATACAATAATGCACGTAACTGTCCATCTTTAGGCTCTATTTCAATTAT
Organism: uncultured Bermanella sp.; assembly: GCA_913058575.1. Taxonomy (GTDB): domain Bacteria; phylum Pseudomonadota; class Gammaproteobacteria; order Pseudomonadales; family Oceanobacteraceae; genus Bermanella. The sequence continues at coordinate 41,152 of CAJXRF010000043.1, read as the reverse complement.
TTCTTCAAACAGCGTGCGACTTAACAGCTCACCCATTGCTTGGCTAATCAACTCTAAACCTTGGTTGTTTTTCGCACTCACCCATACACGCCAAGGCATGCCTGTTTCATCACGATCAATGCGTGGCGATTGCCCAGGCAACATGTCAATTTTATTAAACACCTGTAAGGTGGGGCGCTCTAAAGCTTCTATTTCATCCAGAACAATTTCTACTTGCTCCATGTTGGCATGGCGCTCATCATCTGCTGCATCAATGACATGCAACAATAAATCGGCTTCTTGGGTTTCTTGAAGCGTCGCTTTAAACGCCTCCACAAGCTTATGAGGCAAGTGACGAATGAATCCTACGGTGTCCACCAAAACCACCTCACCCAAACCTAAAATAGGTAAGCGGCGTAATGTGGGGTCAAGTGTGGCGAACATTTGATCCGCTGCATAAACATCGGCATTGGTTAGAGTATTAAATAAGGTAGACTTTCCTGCGTTGGTATATCCCACCAAAGAAATAGAGGGTGTTTCAGAACGCTTGCGAGCGCGACGACTCTGATCTCGCTGACCTTGTACTTTGGTTAGACGTTTGTTTATGAGCTTAACTCGGTCGCGTAATAAACGGCGATCGGCTTCCGATTGCGTCTCACCAGTACCGCGCATGCCATAACCACCTTGTTGACGATCTAGGTGATCCCAGCCATGAACAAGGCGAGTGGCCTGATGTTGTATTTGAGCCAATTCAACTTGTAACTTGCCCTCATGGGTTCGAGCGCGCTGAGCAAAGATATCCAAAATCAAACCCGTGCGATCTAAGATACGGCACTGCAATTCTTCTTCTAGGTTACGTTCCTGGGTCGGGGTTAAGGCGTGATTAAACAATACAAGTTCAGCCTCGCAAAACTCAACGGCTTCGCGAACCTCTTCAAGCTTACCTTTGCCTATGTAGGTTCTAGGGTCAGGTTTAGAGCGAGTGCCTGTAATTAAGGCTAAAGGTGCCCGTCCGGCACTGCGCACCAATTCGTCAAACTCTCGGGGATCCTCCCTGTCGGCGCCTTCTGGAAAATCGATGTGTACTAGTACAGCACCTTCACCACTATCAGGACGATCAAAAAACAATATCGACTCCGCTACCCACGATGATCATGGATATATTTATAAAATTTATTTTCACATTATTTAGCAAAGCAAAGGCTAGGCGCCTCAATTCATTAGCAACTTGCTAAATAAGGCAATGATAAACAATACATATTCTGGAATGTGTGGCTTTCATGGTTCCCAGAACTAATGCAGCACTGCATAGCCAAGACGACAAAAACACTTCTGAAGCTTTTATTATCTTTGCTTCTATTCGACCCACTATTTATTAACCAATAATAGAGCGAACAGAATAAAGACAGATAGACCGAAACTAATCTTCTTTTTCTTCTTCTGGCGGTGCTAAACGAACGTTGCGAGAAGGCACCACTGTAGAAATAGCGTGCTTGTAAACCATTTGGCTTACGGTGTTTTTCAAGACAATTACAAATTGATCGAACGACTCAACTTGACCTTGAAGCTTGATGCCGTTTACCAAAAAAATCGATACTGGAATGCGCTCTTTTCTCAACGCGTTCAAATAAGGGTCTTGTAAGGAATGCCCTTTTGACATTGTTATTCTCCTAATGATTTGAGCAAAACGCTCAAGCCCTATGCAAATGTGCGGGGACTATGCCACAACTATGGGTCCAGATTCTACTATTTTCAAGGCAGATTGAGCTAAGTTTTCTGCTTCACTGTCCAGCCAATGTAAATTAGACCAGCTTCTAAGCCAAGTTATTTGTCTTTTAGCCAGCTGACGCGTTGCGACTACACCTTTAAAGACCATTTCATCATAGGAAAGTTTCCCATTTAAATGCTCCCACACCTGACGATACCCCACTGCGCGAATAGCGGGTAAGTCTTCATGTAAGTCACCACGAGCTTGTAAGCTTTTTACTTCTTCAATAAAGCCTTGTTCTAACATTTGATTAAAACGTAATTCAATGCGCTCATGCAAAACTTTACGGTCTTGGGGGCAAATGGCAAATTGCGTGACCTCATAGGGAAAAGGCTCTTGTTGTTGCTCTTGCCAGTGTTGAGTTAATGTTTTGCCTGAAATCAAATATACTTCTAATGCCCGCTGAATTCTTTGGGGGTCGTTAGGGTTTAATCGCGCTGCCGACTCAGGGTCTACTTTTTTAAGCTGTTCATGTACGTATGGCCAACCTTTATCTTTAGCATCCTGCTCTATTTTGGCTCGTATTGCTTCATTGGCTACAGGAAGATTGGCTGCCCCTTCTAATAAAAACTTAAAATAAAGCATGGTACCACCCACCAGCACAGGGGTTTTTCCCCGCTTGGTAATGTCTTTCATAATCCTTAACGCATCGGCCCGAAAATCCATGGCACTATAAGGCTCGCTGGGATCACGTATGTCTATTAAATGATGAGGGTATTGGGCTTGCTCTTGCTTGGTGGGTTTTGCAGTCCCTATGTTCATGTCTTTATAAACTAGAGCGCTATCAACGCTAATTAACTCGCAAGGCATTTTATCAAACAGCGCACAGGCCAAGGCCGTTTTGCCGGAAGCAGTTGGCCCCATAATAAAGATGGCAGGGGGCAAATTGGATTTTGTTTCTAACACAATATTAACGACCAGTAATAAATTAACTAAGAGCTTTCAGACAAACGCCGAACTAGCGCTTTAAACTATAGCCTAACAATGGCGACTAACGACCACGCATGAAGAGCTTATCTAGCTCATTCATAGATAACTGAGTCCATGTGGGGCGCCCATGGTTACACTGACCACTGCGTTCAGTAATTTCCATGTCACGAAGCAAGCCATTCATTTCTGGTAAGGTTAATTGACGATTTGCCCGTACCGAACCATGGCACGCCATGCTGGATAAAACCTCATTGCGAAATTCCACCATGTGGCGTGAAGAACCAGACAATCGAAAATCTTCTAACAATTTAACCACTAACGCTTCACTGTTGGCATTACGCAACAATATGGGCATTTCTCGAATCACTAAACTTTCAGGCCCCAAGCGCTGTAAATTAAAACCTAGTTTACCCAAATCTTCGCGGTACTGTTCCGCAATATCGGCCTGTTGCTGGCTAACGTGAATGGTTTCAGGCACCAGCAATGGCTGCGAGCTAATTCCTTGTTCATCATAAGCAGTCTTTAAGCGCTCATAGGTGATGCGTTCATGGGCAGCATGCATATCAACAATCACCATGCCATGCTCGTTCTGAGACAATATATAAATACCATGCAGCTGCGCCACCGCATAGCCCAAAGGCGGCACCACCTGATTAGGGTCATTTGGCTTAGCGGTTGATTGAACCGATTGAGCCACATTGCCTAAAGCGGGTTCATGCATCTGACCATAGGTGGCCATTTGCTCTTTAACTTGCCCTGCTGAAATATTATTTTGTGATGGTGCCGCATTTTGAGACCAAGCAGAAGGGGTCGAGCTTTGCGCCAAGGCCATGTTATTTTGCCCTGAAAACTCTCCTGCCTGAATACCCGTTACAGATTGCTGGGCACGTAAGTCAACAGCCTGCTCTTCATTTTGAACCTCTGGGCGAACTTGCCCCAATACCTTGTGAAGGGTACGAAATAAAAAATCATGCACTAAGCGCCCATCGCGAAAACGTACCTCATGCTTTGTTGGGTGTACGTTTACATCGACTAAAGCTGGGTCTAATTCTAAATACAGAACAAAAACACTGTGACGACCATGATATAAAACATCTTGATAAGCTTGGCGAATAGCATGGGCCACTAACTTGTCTCTTACAATTCGGCCATTGACAAAAAAGTACTGCATATCTGCTTGGCTGCGATTATAAGTAGGCAGTCCCACCCAGCCCCATAATTTTAGACCAGCCGCTTCCATATCAATGTGCACGGCTTCTTTCATAAATTGCGCACTTAATAAACTGGCAATACGTTTTTCTTGATCAAATTCGCTACTACAAGGGCGCAGTGAATGAATCACTTTTTGGTTGTGCCTTAATTGAAAGCCCACATCAAAACGACTCAGCGCCATGCGTTTAATCACTTCCTCTAGGTGATTAAACTCGGTTTTTTCGGTGCGTAAGAATTTGCGCCGCGCAGGGGTATTGAAAAACAAATCACGCATTTCAACTGTGGTACCCACTGGGTGAGCACAGGGCTTTACATCTGCCGCCATATCGCGCCCTTCAGCGGTCACTTGCCAAGCCTGATCACTGTCTTTTTCGTGGCTACTTAATACTAGACGCGAAACAGATGAGATAGACGCTAATGCCTCACCACGAAAACCTAAGCTTTGTACTGATTCAAGGTCATCTAAATTTTTAATTTTGCTAGTGGCGTGACGACTTAACGATAATGGCAAATCCTCTTTTTCAATGCCAAAGCCATTATCGCGAATGCGAATTAATTTTACGCCCCCCTGCTCTACATCGACTTCTATGCGCGTAGCACCGGCATCGACGCTATTTTCCAATAACTCTTTCACCACATTAGCAGGACGCTCAACCACTTCGCCTGCGGCTATTTGGTTAGCGAGGCGTGGGCTTAATATTTCAATTCTTTTCATAATATCTATTTTAAGAGGCCGGAACCTTCAGTATCTGGCCCACGCGAATGGTGCTGGATTTAAGGCCGTTAAGTGATTTGAGTTTTGCCATACTAGTGGCATGCTTTTGGGCAATAACTGATAAGGTATCCCCTGGGGCAATGATGTATTTACGTAATCTATTGCCGTTAAACTTACCGTTGCCATTTTTCAAGCTGGCTAACAAAGTGCCTACCGGAGGAGACTGCTGAAAATAACGTTTAATGCCTTTGAAAATCGCCTTAGCCATTTGTGCTTGATAAGACGGTGACTTTAACTTTTTCGCTTCTTTTGGATTGGATAAAAAACCAGTCTCAACCAGCAAAGAAGGAATATCAGGAGATTTAAGCACGGCAAAGCCCGCTTGTTCTACGCGCCGTTTGTGCAACGAACCCACGCCTCCCATACTGCTTAGCACCATTTGGCCCAGCTCTAAGCTAACCCCAAGGCTTGCTGTCATGGATAAGTCTAGTAATACACCTGCTAATAAATCTTCTTTATCATCAAGGCTTACGCCGCCCACACCACCGATTAAATCCGATGCATTTTCTTTATCTGCCAACCACCTTGCAGCCTCACTGGTGGCGCCTTTTTGTGAAAGGGCAAATACCGAACCGCCGCTGGCCTTAGGGCTACTGAAAGCATCGGCATGAATAGAGATAAATAAATCAGCATTGGCTTTACGGGCATGTTTCGTACGATCCCGCAGGCCCACATAATAATCCCCTGTACGCACTAACTGAGCTTTAAAACCTTTCTCTTTCTTCAGAAGTTTTTCTAATTTTTTTGCAATGGCCAGCACCACTTTTTTCTCTCGTACTCCGCCATGGCCAATGGTGCCAGGGTCTTCTCCCCCGTGGCCTGCATCCACCACTATTATAATATCGCGCTGATTTTTTAATGACTGACTGGCTTGATACACAGGCTTACTAATGGCAATCGGTTTAACTTTACCCAGCTTTTTGGTTTTACCTTTATGGTAAAGGTCCACCACTAAGCGATGACCGTAATTTTTATTGGGTTTGAGCTGAAAACTTTTGGGATCAACCGCTTCACGTAAATCCAACACAATGCGTAAATCTTTATTATTGCGCATGCCAGAGCGTACTTTTTTCACAGGCCCCGTTTGTGTCGGCAAGTCTTCAATGGCTTTTAATAGGCGTGAGTCTTCAATGTCGATGACCAAACGATTCGGAGAGCTCAGTGAAAATAGCTTGTGGTCGGTGCCACGATCAAGGTCAAAGACCAATCGTGAACTTTCTGGTGCATGCCACAGACGCACACCCTGAATATCAGCCAGTGCAAAATAGTGAAAGGTAACCAGAAAAACTGCTAATGCTATACGCACATTAATTTCATCTTTTTTATATTGTTTTTAGGGCGCACTCCAGCGATTAAGCTGGTCTTGCCCGCGTTGACTTAAAGATTTCAATACCAAACGCCTTCCTTGTTGCCATTGGGTAATGTTTATATGTACATCCGGCTCAGGCAATATTCCCAGGCCTTTTTCCGGCCACTCTATTAAGCAGACCGTATTATCAGAGAAATAATCCCGAACCCCCATGAATTCTAATTCTTCAGGATCGGACAATCGGTATAAGTCAAAATGATACACACACAGACTACCAAGCTCGTAGGGCTCTACCAAGGTATAAGTGGGGCTTTTAACATTGCCTTTATGCCCCAGCCCTTGAATAAAACCACGGCTAAGGGTGGTTTTACCCATGCCTAAGTCACCCTCTAAATGAATCACCAAGCCCAGTTGCATACTTGGGGCTTTTAAAGCCGCCCAATCTAGCATGGCTTGTTCATTCTCAAAGTTAACACTCAGTTCTGTCATGACTATCTTTATTTAGAAGTTATTTTAAAAGTTGCTTTAAACCATTAACCACATCAGAAGCCAGCATACCTGCCTGACCTTCTTTTGCTGCTTCATCAGCTGCTGCACTATGCAAACAAACTGCACTGCAAACTAAATCATGTAATTGGGTGGACGTTATTTCTGGTTGCTGTGCAGTTTGCTGAGCCAGTAGACTAGCTGAAATACCGCTTAATACATCTCCCATGCCACCACTGGCCATGCCTGGATTACCATCACTGCAAATACTCACTTTATCGCCAGTGCAAATGAGTGAGCCCACACCCTTTAAGACCACACAGCTTTCATAAAGATTTGATAGTTGCTTAGCGGCACTAAAGCGATCCGCCTGTAGCTTCACGGTATCACTACCTAACAAGCGAGCCGCTTCACCTGGGTGTGGGGTAATCACAGATATACGCTGAGCTAAATTATGCTTAATACGCCCCTTTGCCAGAATGTTCAGCGCATCAGCATCCAGTAATACCGGCGTATTGAGCGCCATGACTTGTTGCAAAAGCTGCTCACCCCAATAGCTTTGTCCAAGACCTGGGCCAATGGCAATAACATCCGCTCTTTCCAGTAAAGGCTGTAAGTCTTGCCCACTACTTACCCCATGCACCATGGCTTCTGGATATCGAGACAAAATGGCCGGCACGTGTTCATTACGAGTTGCCACAGACACTAACCCCACCCCGCTTTTTAAAGCCGCTCCGGTGGCTAAGCTAATGGCGCCGCCAAAGCCATGATCTCCACCAATGATAATCACATGTCCAAAATGCCCTTTATGGGCATCCAATTGCCTAGCTGCAAACAAGGGTTTCTTTTGAGCGTGCTGCCAATTCACTAAGTGGCTAGATGGCGCTTCGGCTTGTACTAATTTTTTATCTACCGATAACGGCGCTAAACGTACCTGCCCTGAAAAAACTGGTCCTGCACCGGTGAACAAGCCTTGTTTATAAGCAATCATACTAATGGTGGTCGTTGCGTGGATCGCAGCACCCTGTAACGCACCTGTGGTGGAATTAATTCCAGAAGGCACATCGATAGATAACACTGGCAAGCCTGACTGATTTACTTGATCAATAAGCGTCAATAAATCCCCTGTAATATCTTGCTTTAAACCGGTTCCCAGCAGCGCATCGATAATCACACAACCCTCTTGTGGCTGTGGCCATTTAACTTGATTGGCGCCAATCACTTCAATACCTTCAGCAAAGGTATCTTGAGCGGCTATTTCGGCGGTGCCCGTTAATTCACGTTCATCACAACTTAACACTAGCTGCACATCAATTTCGTGTTGTTTAGCCAAGCGCGCCACTACAAATCCGTCACCGCCATTATTACCTTTACCAGATAACACGATTAATTGACGAACACTGGGCCATTCACTTAGTAAGGCCATAAAAGCCGCCTCACCCGCTTGCTCCATTAATTCATAACCTTGGGCATTCATTTGTTGCAAAGCTCGGGCGTCAAGCAGCTGAACTTGGTGGGCGCTATATAGTGGTACACCATTTAAAAATGCGTCTTGCCTAGGTTCATGTTTCGAACTGTTCGCTGAGTTATACGTAGACATTAAAGACATCCCTGCCATTCCCTTTATATTAAAAGAGCGCGAAAGTGCGTAAAATTAACAGATTATACCCACATGAAGTCGAATGCTCTATCCATGCCAACTAAACCTACCACAAATAACAGTGATGCCATGGATATCCCCAACTCCCAGCTGGCAAAAAACACGCTTGATAGCCATAAATTGGCTGAAGAGATAAAAGTGTGGGGACAAGAGCTTGGCTTCCAACAAGTGGGTATTACCGATATCAACATGCGCGAACATGCAGAGCACTTACAGGATTGGCTGAAAAAAAATTATCACGGGGAAATGGCCTACATGGCCGACCATGGCGACATGCGTTATCGCCCTGAAAAGCTCGTCCCTAAAACGTTGCGCATTATTACCGTGCGCATGGACTACATGCCTCCTGAAATTGAAACATTAAAAATAATTAATAGCCCACAGCAAGCTTACATCAGCCGCTATGCCCTGGGGCGTGATTATCACAAACTGATGCGCAAACGCATTACTCAACTGGGTAAAAAAATAAACGCTGCACTGGCTGACTTAAACCTAGAATGCAATTACCGAGCATTTGTAGACAGTGCACCAGTGTTAGAGCGAGGCCTTGCACAAAAATCTGGCCAAGGCTGGATAGGCAAAAATGCCATGCTCATTAACCCAAAAGCAGGCAGTTATTTTTTCCTTGGGGAGCTTTTCACTGACCTGCCCCTAACGATTGATAAACCCTTTGAAGAAATGCATTGCGGTAGCTGCCGTGCTTGTATCGACTTTTGCCCCACTGGGGCCATTGTTGATAACCACATCGTGGATGGCCGGAAATGCATTTCTTATTTAACCATTGAATTAAAAGGCAGTATTCCAGAAGATTTGCGCAGCAAAATGGGCAATCGCGTATTTGGCTGCGATGACTGCCAGCTATGCTGCCCTTGGAATAAATTTTCCAAACCAAGTGTCGAGCCCGATTTCACCCCCAGACACCAATTAGACAGCGCCACTTTAATCGAACTGTTTAGTTGGGATGAACAAACCTTTTTAAGTAAAACCGAAGGCACTCCCATACGCAGAGCTGGCCATGAGCGCTGGCTAAGAAACATCGCAGTGGGATTAGGCAACGCCAATTTTCATAACGACATCATAAATGCCCTTAACAGCCGTTTAGATTTTGATTCCCTCTTGGTAAAGGAACACGTTTTGTGGGCACTTAACCAACAAAAAATGAAAGAAGACATTCAATGAGCATTCGTTTAGACAAATTTTTATGTGAAAGCAGCGACTTAACACGCTCTTTAGCCTGCGTGGCCATTCGTCAAGGGCGCGTTAAGGTAAATGGTAAAACGCAAAGGTCCAGCAGTTTAAAAATAGACGAAAAAAACGATCAAGTTTTATTAAATGACCTACCAATGGCCGGAGAAATTGGCCCACGCTATTTCATGATGAACAAACCAGAAGGTTATATTTGTGCCAATACAGATGAAGAGCACCGCGTTGTTTTTAGTTTAATGCAAGATGAAATCAATCTTCATAAATTACACACGGTAGGCAGATTAGACTTAGACACCACTGGGCTATTATTCGTAACTGATGACGGTCAGTTCTCTCATGTAGTGGCTTCACCCAAACATCATCTAGAAAAAACCTACCGAGCCTGGTTGGCTGAGCCACTCATTGATAATGCCGAAGAACAAATCTTGGCAGGTATCTTATTAAAAAACGAATCTGAAAAAACAAAACCGGGTAAGCTTGAACGCATTAGCGATACCGAAGTGTTAATCACCATAGGTGAGGGCCGTTATCACCAGGTTAAACGCATGTTTGCCGCACTTGGAAATCGAGTAGAGAAACTGCACCGCGAAAGCATTGGAAAAGTTAAACTTGATCCTTTATTACACTCAGGTGAATACAGGGCTCTAACCCCACAAGAATTTACTGATTTAACGGGTTAGCCTGGCCTTATAAACAATTAAAATAATAAAGGAATGGCCATGAAGAAAATTGCCGTATTTGTAGACGTACAAAACATTTATTACACCACCCGCGACATGTACAAACGCTCGTTCAATTACAAAAAGCTATGGGCCACACTGGCCTTGCAAGGTGAAATCACCCATGCCTTTGCCTATGCCATTGATCGAGGTATTGATAGCCAAATAAAATTTCAAGATGCACTTCGAAACATTGGCTTTGAAGTAAAGCTTAAACCCTTCATTCAACGCCGCGATGGCAGTGCAAAGGGTGACTGGGATGTAGGTATTACTATTGATGTATTAGAAGCCGCAACTGATGTTGACGAAGTGGTACTGCTAAGCGGTGACGGCGACTTTGCGATTTTATTAAAAAAAATAAGAGATAAATATCAGGTTAAATCAAAGGTCTACGGCGTAGAGTTTTTAACCGCTAACGGGCTTATTCAAAGTTGCGATGAATTTATTAATATTGAAAAGGATATGCTGCTTTAGCAATCAAACTAAAGCATACGTAAAATTAATACACGCTTAGATATGCACCAAATGATTACAAAAAAAGGCGAACTAAGGTTCGCCTTTTTTATATCTGCCAGTAAAGTATCAAATCGACATAATATGTTTACGGTAATACTGAAGCTCTTCAATGCTTTCGCGAATATCATCCAGTGCTTGGTGGGTTCCCTTCTTCTTTAAGCCTTTAAGTTTTTCAGGAGCCCAACGGCGGCCCAATTCTTTAAGAGTGCTTACATCTAAGTTGCGGTAATGGAAGTAATCTTCTAGTTCTAGCATGTATTTATTCATGAAGCGGCGATCTTGATGAACGCTATTACCACACATGGGGCTGACACCTTTGCCCACGTAGGCCTTTAAAAACTCAATGGTTTGTTGTACAGCTTCAGCTTCATTTACCTTGCTGTCTTTTACTCGCTGTACCAAGCCTGAATTACCATGAGTTTTGGTGTTCCAGTCGTCCATATTCTCAATTAGGCTATCGGGTTGGTGAATGGCCAATACCGGACCTTCTGCCAATATGTTTAAATCGCCATCGGTGACGATGGTGGCAATTTCAATAATCACATCTGTGGCGGGTTCTAAACCGGTCATTTCTAGATCAATCCAGATGAGATTGTGCTTTTTTTCCATGTTTACGCCCTTTTTGCCCCATTGAGTGCTTAACTGGGTCAAATCTCTATATAATTCATTAAAGACTAATTTGAACATAGTTACATGGCAAAACGAAAGCTCAACAAGCGACAAGCGTGGCGAATTAGTAAAATTCAGCAAGAACGTGGTGATCGCGCCAACAAAAAAGAAGATCAAATCCACCACGAACTGGAAGGGGGCGATTTAGGCCCTGAACAGAACGGGCAAGTGATTTCTCATTTTGGCACCCAGGTTTTAGTAGAAGGCGGCGACGGCTTGCAAAAACGTTGCTATATGCGGGCTAACCTTGGCGGCCTTGTGACTGGTGATCAAGTGGCTTGGCGCCTTGGTAATAACGAACAAGGAGTGGTGGTGGCTAAACATGATCGCCGTTGTGAATTACAACGCCCGAACATGTACGGTGAGCTGAAGTCAGTGGCGGCCAACATCGATTATATGGTGATTGTGGTGGCCCCTGAGCCCCATGCACACCGCAATCTCATTGACCGCTATTTAGTCGCCGCCGAAATAAGCCAAATAGAGCCAGTACTGTGTTTAAACAAAATTGATTTGCTTAACGATGACAACCAAGCTCACTTCACCAGCCTAATTGAAGACTATGAAAAGATTGGTTATCGCTTTATTCAAGCTAGTGCCAAAAATGAAAACGGTTTAGATGAATTAAAGACGTTCCTAAAAGATCGCATTAGTGTTTTTGTGGGCCAAAGTGGTGTGGGGAAATCTCGAATTATTTCTACCCTACTGCCAGATGAAGATATTCGCGTCGGCGGGCTTCGAGAACAAAGCAAAACTGGCCGTCACACCACCACCACCGCCACCTTGTTTCATTTCCCCAGTGGTGGCGACTTAATTGACAGCCCAGGTATTCGAGAATTTGGTTTGTGGCATATGGAAGAGCATGAAATTTTAGAAGGCTTTAAAGAGTTTGAGGATTTCATTGGTTACTGTAAATTTCGCGACTGCAAGCATCAAGCAGAACCAGGCTGTGCCATTAAAAAAGCCTTAGAGGATGGCCACATTAGCGAAGGACGATTCAATAGCTTTCAGCAAATTGTCGACAGCTTAGGGGAAGTAAACGTTCGCTCACCAGAAAAATCCTAAAAGTCGTCCATAATAATAAGACCTCTGTACGTTGGTTATTCTTATGCACATCCTCATGTATACCAGTACTTATTCAGGCTCTTTAGAAAAGATGCCTGATGACCTTAATAATATCGTCAGAAGCGCCCGTAAGAATAATGCCCAAAATGATATTACGGGTGTGCTGTTCAGTGATCACAAGCAGTTTGTTCAGATACTAGAAGGCGATAAAAAAGCGATTCATAAGTTAGTTAAAAAAATTAAAGCTGATAAACGCCATTCTGATTTATCCATTTTAATTGATGAAACCAGCGAGGAAAGAGGCCTTACCAATTGGCACATGGAGGCATTTAAGGTAAATACCCCTGAATTAGAGAAGTGGCAATATTTAGAAGAGTTAAAAAATGCTTATTTAGAAACGTTTAAAATATCAAGTAAACAGCTAGTCAACCTAATGCGGCGCTTCATTAACGACTTTGAAAAATTCACCTAACATAAAAACAAGTGAAAGCCCTTAGGCTTCCACTTATGTTTCACTAGGCTTTTTCAGCCAATGCTTCGCCCATCACCAAAGGCGACTCAGCCTTAATGGCTTCCATAAAGGATACGGTATTTTCAGGGAAGCAAAGCACGACAGTTGAGCCTAATTTAAAGCGCCCCATTTCTTCACCTTTTTCTAAGCGTATTTCACTTTGTGTATAATCTTGTACTTGGGCTTTTTTAGGCAACGGGCATACTTGGCCAGACCAAACCGTTTCAATTCCTGCCACGATCATAGCACCCACCAGCACTAACGCCATGGGGCCGTATTGCGTTTCAAACATGCAAACTAAGCGCTCGTTACGAGCAAATAAACCGTCCACACCCTGAGCTGTTGTGGGGTTTACACTGAATAAATCCCCTGGCACATAAATAGTTTCGAGCAATTTACCGGCACACGGCATATGCACGCGGTGATAATCTTTAGGGGATAAATAAATGGTGGCAAAGTCACCATTTAAAAATGTCGCTGCGCGATCACTGTCACCGCCTAGTAATTCAGTTACGCTAAAGTCACGGCCCTTTGCTTGAAACACACGGCCTAGCTCTATTTTACCTAACTGGCTTACTGCGCCATCCGCTGGGCTTACTAACGTACTTTCTCCATCCGCGATTGGACGAGCACCGTCTTTTAATTCACGAGTGAAAAAATCATTAAAGCTTTTGTATTTGCTTAAATCTTCTTCTTTGGCCTCTTGCATGTTAACGGCATACTTTTTCGCAAAGTTGCTAATAAAGGTATTTTTAATAAAGTCTATTTCACTGCTAGCAAACCAGCCCACTAAACGTGATAGGGCATGCTGGGGAATTAAATATTGTAAAAATACAAATAAACTATCTTTATTCACGTGTTACTTTCCTAACGGTTAAATTTATTTCAATGCCTCAAGAGGCTCTTAATCAAACTCTCAAAACCCTTAAAAGGCGCTTGAGGATTATTTAATATTACTCACCAGTTTCAATGGGAGTGTTAGGGTCATTGCCCCACTCAGCCCACGAACCCGCATAAGCCTGCATAGGCCAGCCCAATGCTTTAGCCAAAACATAAGTTAAACCAGAACGACGATGGGTTTGGCAATGACTAATAATCGTCTTTTCACCATTAATACCTAACGCCAGTAATTCATTTTTAATCTCTTCAAGATCACGCAGCTTTAAAGCATTCTCACCATCTAAGGCTTTACTAAATTCATAGCTCTTGGCACCCGGTAAATGGCCGCCACGCTGGCTAACCATTTTCTCACCTGTGTATTCTTTATAAGATCGAGCATCCCAGATCTGAATACTGCTGTCTTCAATGGCTTTTAAAAGCTGCTCTTTATTAATGCTGACGCTTTCATCAATGTCCGCTACCTTATAATCCTTGGCTACGCCTAAATTAACGACTGATTCAATAGGGCGCTGTTCCGCTAGCCAACCATGAATGCCCCCATTTAAAAAACTGTAATGTTTGTGGCCAATACTGTCGAGCACCCAAATCATACGACCCGCCCAAGGACCGCCGTCATCATCGTAAACCACTACATGGGTATCGTTTGTTAGCCCTAAACGGCTAAACAACAAACTTAATTGCTCTTTACTAGGCAACAGTCCAGGGGCTGGTTTTGTGCCTAGCTGAATATCGGCAGGTGCCACTCGAATGGCTCCAGGCACATGAGCTTGCTGGTACGTTTCACTTTTACCTAAATCTAAAATCAATAACGACTCATGGCCTAAGTACGGCTGCAGTTCGTTGGGTTCAATAATTAACGATAGGTCCATAACACACATACCCCTTGAATTAGCTGAGGCATTGTAATCAAGCGTGTGGCGTGTGTCAGTATTTTATGGAAGGTAAAAAGGGAGTTTAACCCGCTTTCTTTTTTTGTTTATGAGCGTAGCTGCCCAAAGCAAAACTAGTACTTTGGCAAATGGTTTTAAAGGCCATATATTCGGTTTCACTGATATGTTCTTCTTTGCTATCAGCATCGGCATACACCACACCAATCGGCTTATCATTGGCAAAGATAGACATAACCATGAAGTTTTTATTCAGCATCACCTCGGCTACTTCTGCGCTAAGCATATTTAATACTTGCGAATAATTATCTACATCGACCTTATAGCTGGCTATTTTGCTCAACAACTTGGTGAATAATCGATTCTCAGCTATGGCAATTTTTAACCCCCTCACCTGGCTATCACTGGGAATGCCTACGCAATAATGCGGTATGAGTACTTTCCCACCCTGACTTAGCACGCAAATACAGGCGCGGCGCATGCCTAAGCCATCAAATATGGCCTTATTGCAGGTGAGCAGAATATCATGAACCGTATCAAAGCTGCCCAACTGACTTTTAAACTGATTAATTAAATCCATCAATAAGCGCCTATCAGGCTCCCTTGGGGGAGGAATATCCATTAAATCTACTCGCGTGCTCTGCAGCACTGATTTCTTTTTAGCCTTTTCAGTTTCCTTTTCTGGCAACAAACACAACATAGGAAGGCGTAACCAAGGGCGCTGATTAATCACCTTGTTAGGCCACAATAATGATACCGCCGGTAATAAGGTATGGCCGGCCACACCCTGACGGCTCGCCTCTACTGCCAGCTGATGGTTTTGCTGTATCACTGAATCTAGCTGCTGCCCGGTTAAGTGAGACAACACCTTTTGTGCCCGCAAACTCTTAGCTGACATCCAACCCAGAGGCAATTGCTGCGCGAGATGTAAAATCACCGCCATCAGCGTATTAGGACTAGATTTTAAACGCTTAAGTTTTGAGTCGTTATCAAGGAAATCTAAATACCTTGTGCTGGCTAGCTTGCCCCATTGAGGCAGCCTTGGTAACTGGTTACGCTCAAGTACCGACTGAGCTAAGTTGGGTAGCATTAATTTTCTGCCTAATACACAAATTATGTCATCTAGCTTACAGCCGAATACTTTTTTTTCCGCTTGCTGCGCAGCTTGAAAGTCATGCTCTACCAGCCATTCATATTTGCGCATTTGAAGGTAGGCTTCTCGCCATAAGATCCACCTAGGGGCACCGGCTAATATAGTAGCCCACTTGAGTTTTTCGGCAGAGCCGTTGTGGTTCACTTTCACCCAGTGATCCATAAGCTGCCCACCAAAATGACTATTAGCCTGTGCCTGCAAATAGGCTTTTTGGTAAGCATCACTTTTATGCAGCTTCATTTGGGGCGCTTGTTTAACGCAATCCACTACCCCTTGCATGCCTAAAATAGTAATAACGTGGTTTAGGCTTAGAATTTCTACATCGCTATCCTTATTATGGGCACGACTTTTTCTATTGGCTGCCAAAAACAGGTGTAGGCATAAAGCAGGATCTCGCTCTATGGTCACAGCCATTTTAGCCAAAGATGCGCCCCCTTTAATTTGCTGGGTTAGCAGCTTAGCGGAGGCCTTTAATATAGGGATAGGGGCCTTTTTGGTTATTTCTAACCAAGCCTTTGCACCCTTTGCTGATTTTACTTCCATTGGATTTGAGGAATTTCATGTTGTGGCCTTTACTTAACTATAGTCCGACTTTGAATAACTAGGTCTACAATTTAAATACATGTAGCTCTGTAACCTGGTAAATGGATTTTTTGGCTGTGTATAAGCCACCAAGGAAACAATGGAATGCTGTTTTTATTAGGTTATGCCATCGTCATCGGAAGCATTATCTTTGGCTACTTAGGTAGCCATGGGGTATTGATTGCGCTGTGGCAGCCCTATGAATTTATTATTATTTTAGGCTCAGGTGCCGGCGCCCACATTGCCGGTAACCCTTGGCCTGTGCATAAAGCCATATTTAAGCTCATGCCTCAGGTCATTATGGGCGCTAAGGCTAACAAAGCCATGCATATGGATAGCCTGCGCCTCATTTATGACATTCTTAATAAAAGCCGCAAAGAAGGCATGATGTCTATCGAGGGGGATGTGGAAAACCCTCAATCCAGTGGCATATTCTCTAAATACCCCGCCATTCAAGCCAACGCCGCCCTCGCCGATTTTGTAGCAGACTGCTTTCGTTTAATTGCTGCTGGTAATATGCAAGCCCATGAGCTGGATTCCTTAATGGATATGGAAATAGACAGCCGGTTGCATGAGTTAAAAATGCCCGGCCATGCCATGCAAACCGTTGCCGATGCCATGCCAGGCTTCGGAATCGTAGCCGCCGTATTGGGCATCGTTATTACCATGGGCGCCATAGACGGCCCCATGGAAGAGTTAGGCCGCCATATAGCAGCTGCATTAGTGGGTACCTTTTCAGGGGTGTTATTTGGTTATGGTTTTTTTGCCCCTATCGCTTCAAGAATGGAGCACATCGCCAATGAGGAAATCAAATTATACGAGTCGGCCAAGGCCACCATAGTGGCGTCGGTGAATGGCTTACCTCCGCAGCTGGCAGTAGAGTTTGGCCGTAAAGTGCTATTTGCTCATGATCGTCCAAGTTTCGCAGAGTTAGAAAATGTAGTGCGCTCACGTTAATCAACACCCAATATTTTAATGTTTCACATTAAAATACAGCAGGTAGCCTCAAACTAATGGATAAGTTTGAACAACATAATGTGGTGATTCGCCGCGTTAAAAAAGGCGCCGAAGCCCATCATGGTGGCGCTTGGAAAGTGGCCATGGCCGACTTTGCCATGGCTATGATGGCGCTATTTTTAATTCTGTGGCTTATTAATAGCTCCAACGAAGAAGAGATTGCCAAAGTCGCCGGTTACTTTAATGACCCGTCAGCTTTTGAAGATGGCAAAAAAGTCCCCAGTAAATGGGTAATCGATTTAGGCGGCAGTCCATCGGTGCAAGATAATGTCTCAGAAAGCCAAACCGTGGACCCCACTAAAGTGCTGCAAGCAGAAGAAATTGAGAGTGCCGCTGAAGCCATTGAGATGGCACGCCTTGAAACCATGGAAGCCGAGTTTCAACAAAAGGTCAGTGACAGCTCAACCCTTAGCCCCTACAAAGACCAAATTAAAATCGATATCACCAGTGAAGGTGTGCGAATTCAAATCGTCGATAAAACCAATCGCCCCATGTTTGATCCAGGATCGGCTCGCTTAAAATATTACGCCGAAGACATTCTTTACGAATTGGCCCCAATTTTTGGAGCAGTACCCAATCGCATTTCCATTACAGGCCATACCGATAGCAGCGGTACTTCCAATGTATGGGACGCGGGCAACTGGGAGTTATCCGCCAGTCGTGCCAATGCCGCTCGTCGTGCACTAGGAGATGCAGGTTTAGAAGAAGCTAAAATAGCTCAGGTAGTGGGCATGGGAGATAAAGCACACTTTAATATCACCGAACCCCAAAGTGCCATTAACCGTCGTATTGCCATTGTGGTATTAAATAAGCGCACCGACAAAGCCATTGCATCAAGGGCTGGCGGCTTTATAGATGAAGGGGATTTAGGTTCACCAGACACGGATCGCGATAACGCCATTCAGCGCTCGGGTTCATTATTAGAAGATTTAAAAAATCAAAGAGACAACGAAACCAATGAATACGACGCGCCGCCCGACGTAGAGGATGAAGCATTCTGGTAAACGCGATTCAGCCTAACTGACTCTTTGTTAGGCTATATAGTTCGCACCATTCATTAAGCACGATCAAAGTTAAAACTAATCACTTCACTGATGTTTTTAGCGCCAAGCTTTAGCATTAAAATACGATCCAACCCCAAAGCCACTCCTGCACAATTGGGCAAACCGTGTTGCAAGGCATCAAGAAAATGCTGATCTGTCTCTCGCTGAACACCTAACTGATTTTCTCGTTTTACTTTCTCAATTGCGAAGCGCTTTTTTTGTTCAACAATATCCGTTAATTCATGATAGCCATTGGCTAGCTCTAAACCATTCACGTACAGCTCGAAACGTTCGGCGATTATATGCCCTTCATGATTTTCATAGGTTTGCGCTAAAGCCGCCTGACTGGCTGGATATTGACTCACAAACACTAGGCAATTTTTAGGCAGTAAAGGCTCCACCACATGACTCATAATGATATCCAAGCACTCATCACGATTTAACGTAAGCGACCCCATAAACGGCACAACCATTTCACTCAGCTGCTCATCACTTGCTGCAAATGGATCAACATGGGCATATTTAATTAAGGCTTGTCGGTAACTGTAATCTTGACGAGTTTGAATATTTAAATAATCTCCCACCAACTGAGCGACCTCGTCTTTTAAAGTGGCCACATTAAAATGAAGGCGATAATACTCCAGCATAGAAAACTCTGGGTTATGTCGTGAACCCAGCTCCTCATCCCGAAAGACTTTGCTAATTTGAAAAATATCACCGCTTCCAGATGCCAATAAACGCTTCATGGGGTACTCAGGAGAGGTATGTAAATAACTCGCTTTACCCATGCATTGAACAACCACAGGCAATAAATTAGCATCACTCACAGCAGCATGGGATAGCAATGGGGTTTCCACCTCAAGCACATCACGCCCATAAAAAAAGTCGCGAATATAACGGTAAAACATTCCCCGTTCTTTTAAGGCCTCGATTGAAGCTGAAGGTTGCCAAGACATATTAAATTCCGAGTATTGGATAAAAGGCCATGCAAGAGACTAATGGCGCATTTTTAATGTTCGATTAACTGCACTGCTTTAGACCGTTCACCCTGAACACATACGCTCTTTGCCTTCCTTGGCACTGCTTTAGACCGTTCACCCTGAACATATACGCTCTTTGCCTTCCTTGGCATCGCGTTATACCGTTCATCCTGAACATAAAAAGCCCAAAAATATCTTGTTTTATAACAAGCTCTTTTTGGGCTTTAACTTAACCGCGTGCTTTCAACAACACCCGTAAGCTAGGGCAATCAATTAGCCTTTGGCGCGTGATACATATTCACCAGTACGGGTATCAATACGTAATACTTCACCAATATTGATAAACAAAGGCACACGAACCATGGCGCCTGTTGTTAGATAAGCTGGTTTAGAGCCACCTTGGGCAGTGTCGCCTTTTAAACCAGGATCGGTTTCAACCACTTCAAGATCGACAAAGTTAGGGGCGGCAACCGCAATAGGTTCACCATTAAACAAGGTCACTTCATATTTCTCTTGCTCTTTTAACCAGTTTTTCGTCTCGCCTACTGCATCAACTGGCGCACCAAATTGCTCAAACGAACCATCTGTGGCCATGAAGTGAAAGAACTCACCGTCGGTGTATAAGTATTCCATGTCATATTCCATGACATCCGCACCTTCCAGTTTTTCACCCGACTTAAAGGTACGCTCCCAAACACGGCCCGTTTTAAGGTTGCGCAGTTTTACACGACTAAAAGCTTGGCCCTTACCTGGTTTAACCAGTTCGTTTTCAAGAATGGAACACGGGTCCCCTTCTAACATCACTTTAAGACCAGATTTAAATTCGTTGGTTGAGAAGTTCGCCATTAATGATCACCGACTCAGGATTACTAAAAAAATAGGCCAATATGATACATTAAATTCCCTAAACAGGCACATATGAAGCGCTTGAGAAGAGGAAAGCTCAGATTTACCCCAAAACTCTTGATCACGCTCAACTAAACATTATGATGCAATCTAAATATCAAACGACCTAACCATGACGCACATTTTTCATCCAGCCCCCATTGAGACTGTGGACACTTCTACACAAGCCTCTTGGCAGCAACAGCTTGCCGATGTCGTGACCACGGGCCGTGAGCTCATATCCAAGCTCAATCTTGATCCTCATTATTTACCAGCTGCCAATCAAGGGGCCCTAGACTTTCCTATTCGTGTACCCAAAGCTTATTTGAATCGCATTACACCAGCCGATATCCATGACCCTCTGTTACGCCAAGTATTGCCTTTAAAAGAAGAAAATGAACCCACCCCCACAGGCTTTGTGCTTGATCCATTAGGCGAAGCGAGCAGTAATAAAACCCCGGGCATTGTTCATAAGTATCACGGTCGAGTGTTGCTCATTACTAACGGCAGCTGTGCCATTCATTGCCGGTATTGTTTTAGACGTCACTTTCCCTACGATGAAAATAATTTAAGCCTAAAGCAATGGCTGAGCGCGCTGGATTACATCAAAGCACGACCAGAAATAAACGAAGTTATTTTAAGCGGTGGTGATCCGCTGACGAATAACGACAAACGACTGTTTGCTTTGATATCAGCCATTGAAGCCATCCCTCATGTAACTCGATTACGTATTCATAGCCGCTTACCTATTGTGATTCCGGCAAGGGTGACGAATGAACTGGTGCAACGATTACACGACAGCTCTTTAAATGTGGTCATGGTAGTGCATTGTAATCACGCGAATGAAATTGATGAGGAGGTAGCAGCTGCATTGCAAACAATGCATCACGCAGGGATTCATCTTTTAAACCAAAGTGTGTTATTAAAAGGCATTAACGACAACCTGAATTCCCTTGTTAATCTTAGTGAGAGATTATTCACCTGCCGCGTATTACCTTACTATTTGCACTTACTTGATCCGGTCATGGGTGCGCATCATTTTGATGTTAAAGAAGCGGATGGGCAAAATTTAATGCTAGCACTTCAAAATAAATTACCTGGCTTCCTCGTTCCCAAATTAGTACGAGAAGTGGATGGACGTCCGTCGAAAACCCCCATATCTACTCCGTTATCGCCAATATGACCCCGTTAATCGCTATTTCGACTCGTTTTATTGGCGAATAGTGCCTTTACTGATTAGAATTTAACAAATGAGCCACTTACGGATGAGTGCCAATCAACGCACAGTAAACGCTCACTACTATAATAATAAAGTATCGAGGGTATTGCCTTGCTGGCTGCGACTAATGAGAGAATTATCATGGAAGGGCATGACGCACCATTTCAAATTTCAGTTCCTGATATTCAACAACAAAAACTGTCCTTTTGTGACAATACTTTAGATGGCTTTGAAAGCTGGGCTAAAAATCTGCCCATGGCCAATGTGGGCGCAGCGGCCAAAATGCTTTTTCTTGCCACCCGCGAATTAAATGTCACGGAAATTAAAAGTAGTTATCGCTATAAAATGTTAGAAATCATCCGTACTCAGGTATATGGCATTTGTGAATTATTGAGTAAGCGATTTCTACAACAATCGGTTATGCTTAATGATAACGATCTAAAGATCGTGACACTCACCCAGACACTGCAAAATCAGTTGGCAACAGGCTACAAACGAATAGTATTAGATGAACTGCAAGAACCTTCCAGAAAAAGCGAAAAAAAACTACTCACCTTCGCCATTCATCGCGCTCTTACTGATTTAAGCCAAACCATTTTAAGATCTATGCAGCTTTACAGCAGCGCCCCAAAAAATGCTTGGCTTGAACTGCACCAACTTTATTTGATGGCTGATGAAAAAAATATTCAACAATATCCGGTAAAAGACAGTCGCGCAAAATATGTGGCCAGTTCAAATATTTCCGAAGCGTATTTACGCATGCTGCTCATGGGTTGCAGTAAACCAAACCAACTACGCCAAGTTGATTTAGCCAACTTATATGCAGCCACAGAGCTATGGTCTAGCCTTGTCAAACTCAGCCATGGCAGTGATGCTCAGGCACTCTTTCTTTTTAATCAACATAAAGATTCCATCCCAGCTTACCGCTCATTAGTCAATCCAAGTATTGCTAATGCTAGCTGCTCACTTTCCTTAAATGTGCTTGTGCTGGCATTACAAAAACATATCAATAAAGAAACATCCCCCTTAACCATCCCTAAAAACATAACCGACCCAATTTTAAGTCATCTTGTGAATTCGTGGGGCGCCGCAGCAGAACGTAGCTTTCGTCGAACGCAAAACAGTGGCGAAATTCAAATAGGCATAGGTTTATTAGCCAGCCATTTTTTTGCCGCTAATGAGCAAAGTTTCCCGTATTTATTAAAGCAGTGGAATACAGAGGTTAAAGAAAAAAAAGAACCTAAAAGTAATGATATTTGGGATAAAAGTTTTGACGCTGGCAACCACTTCAGCCAAGACACTGACAACATTGCTTTTGATAGCATCGATTTCATCAGTAAACACGGCCAAGAAGGTATAGACGATGGGCCGCAAGGCAAGTACTCCAACGCCCAAATCATTAACACCAGTCCATTTGGCTACGGTATTACCATGGAGAACCCACCCAGTAGCGTACAAACCGGTGAGCTTGTTGTGATAAAAGAAGAGCGTATGAATCACTGGTCTTTAGGATGTATTCGCTGGATTCGCACACAAAGAAATCAAGCGACCCAACTGGGTATTGAGTTACTGTCACCCAAGGTAGAAGCTGTGGCGGTGCGTATACTGAATAAAACCGGTGAAAATGGCGAATACTTACGCGGCATTTGCATACCAGCTTTGCCTGCCGCAGACCAGCAGGAAACGCTCATATTGCCAACTCTACCCTTTAAAATTGGCAGTAAAGTTCAATGGCAAAATGACAAGGTCAATCAACGTATTCAGCTTTTAAAACGGGTAAATATCTCCCGCAGCTTTGTGCAATACACTTTCCAAACACTGACACAGGTACTCAACACCAGTACCAATAGCGATGATACTGGCGATGAGTTCGCATCTATATGGGATAAACTATAAGTAAGTATTCATTAACTAAGTATTTTCCCAAACATTTATTCCGATACTACTTGGGTAAGACTGCGCTTAAACAATCTTGTCCAACATAGATACTAATTAAGCACGAAAAGCCCTTATTACCTCTCCTCCAACAGGTTATACTCCAGCCAACTTAAAAATTAAATAACGGGTTACTGAATCACCAGATGGGTGTGTTCAACTTCCTGGTAGGTACAGGACCGCTTTTATGCAGGCCAAAGAAGCCCTTCGACTATTAATTTGTTCACAATCTCCACAAGAAGCCGAAACCCTCACGAGTTTATTAAGAAATGCTGGACACGCCACACGAGCAAGCCTAGTTCAAAATTTAGATACACTAAAAAGTAAATTAAATGAGCAAGTTTGGGACATTTGCCTATGTGAAATGAAGCTTCCTAATTTAACAGGCAAAGAAGTACTGGCTGAAATTCAACGCCAAGGTAAAGATATCCCCACGATCTTTTTCAGTGAAGAAGTTGACAGCATAGACGCAGAAAGAGTCTTAAAACTTGGCGCTATGGACTTGGTGCCCACCGGTGAATACAACCATGTATTACAGGTACTGCTAAGAGAAATTAACAATCTTAAACTGCGCCGAGAACTTCGCGAAGCGGGTGCTCTATTACGTGAGGCAGAGAAACGCTGCCAAGTTTTATTAGAAAGCGCCCAAGATGCCATAGCTTATGTTCACGATGGCATGCATTTATTTGTTAATGAAAGTTATTCGGCCATCTTTGGCTATGAAGATGCCGATGATCTATTAACCACGCCATTAATGGACATGATTGCCACAAAAGACCAAGGGCGTTTCAAGTTATTTTTAAAAGACTTTAATTCAGGAAAATCTCGAAGCGGCCAATTTCAGTGCAAGATGCTGAACTTTGCCAGCAAAGAAGTCGATACCAACATTCACTTTGCACAGGCCACTTATGAAGACGAAGCCTGCATGCAAATCATCATCCGCACCAATAGTGGCAACGCAGATTTAGAAATTAAACTAAAACAAATTAGCTCCCAAGATTTATTAACCGGCCTATACAACAAACAATACTTCAATGAAAAACTGGCCGATGCTGTGGATCAAGCTGTAATTAGCGGATCCAAAGGCGCGGTTGCTTATGTGAATATTGATGGCTTTGGTCAGTGTAAAGCCGATGTGGGCATCGAAGGCGCCGACCTCATTGTTTGTGATGTGGCCCATTTACTGCGCAGTAAATGCCGTGAAGAAGATTTGGTGGCACGAGTAGGGGAAGATATTTTCGGAGTACTACTGCACGACAGTGACCCTGAACAAGCCCAAGGATTTGCCGAACACATTCGTAAATCCATAAAAGAGCACCTAGTGGCGGTAGATCAACGCACCATTCAAATTACCGTCAGTGTGGGTCTCGCCCTTATAAACGAAAGCTCACAAAGCCCTAAACAAGTATTGCAACATGCTCACGAAGCCAGTTATTACGTTCGTAAATTAGAAGGGCACGAAACGGGTAATGGCTTTTACCTATATAACCCTGCTCAACTAGCCAACTCAGGTGGTGAGCGCTTAACCGCAAAACTAGAATCGGCCATTAAAGATAATACCTTTAAACTTCTATTTCAGCCGGTCATTAACTTAAGAGACGAAGAAGGGGAGCACTACGAAACCTTACTGCGCCTTGTAGACAGCGATGGCTCTGACGTCTCGCCACAAGAATTTTTACCTGACATTTCAACCGAGTTAAAGCGCAAGATAGACCGCTGGGTAATTTTAAATACCGTTAAACGCCTAGCTCAACAAAGAGCTCAAGGTAACGACACGCGCTTATTCATTAACCTGACTAATGAATCTTTACTAGATGAAAGCCTACTTACCTGGCTTCAAAAATTATTGCGCGCCTCTAAATTGCCTAGCAAAAGCATGATTTTCCAGTTCACGGAAGCCGATGCCATCAGCCACTTAAAACAAGCCAAGTCCATGACGAATGCCTTAGGCAGACTGGGTTGCTTGGTGGCCATTAACCGCTTTGGTTCAGCCATAGACCCATTCAAGTTATTTGATTATTTACATGTGGACTTTGTAAAAGTAGATGGTTCATTCACTCAAGAACTTGAAAGTGAAAAAGGCATGGCGGGCTTGAAAGAATTGTTGGCTGGTATCTCAGAGCATCAAAAAGCATCGATTGTGCCTTCTGTAGAAAATGCCAACATCGTCGCCCAATTATGGACCAGCGGTGTGAGCTATATTCAGGGTTATTACTTAAGCGGCCCTGGCGCTAATATGGATTACAGCTTTAGCGATGAATAGACTGTGAATCACAAGCTATGAAAAACAAAAAACCGGCCTTGCCGGTTTTTTTATGCGCCTAAAGAAAGTCGGCTTCAGCCTAAATCGTCTCGATCGCGAATACCAATTAAATACAATACGCCGTCTAAACCCAGTGTAGAAATAGCTTGTTCTGCATTTTGGCGAACCAAAGGCTTTGCCCTAAAAGCAATGCCTAAACCCGCTTTACTCAGCATAGGCAAATCATTAGCACCATCGCCCACGGCAATGGTTTGCTCTAAAGAAATAGCCTCGTTGTTGGCAATTTCTTGCAGTAAAAAGGCTTTTTGCTCTCCATTCACTATGGTACCGGTAACGTTACCCGTGACCTTGCCATCTACAATTTCAAGCTCATTGGCATGCACATAGTCTATGCCCAGTTTATTCTGTAAAAACCGCCCAAAATACTGAAAACCACCGGATAAAATAGCGGTTTTATATCCCAATTTTTTAAGAGAGCTCACTAAACGCTCAGCCCCTTCTGTTATCGGTAAGCGCTGCGCCACATCGGCCAATACCGATTCATCTAAGCCTTTTAATAAAGCCACTCGGCGAATGAAGCTTTCATTAAAGTCTATTTCACCGCGCATGGCGCTTTCTGTAATGGCCACCACTTCATCACCCACACCCGCTTCTTTAGCAAGCTCATCAATCACCTCGGCTTCTATCAGGGTGCTGTCCATATCAAATGCCACAAGGCGGCGATTACGACGGAAAGGGGTGTCTTCCTGTACCGCAATGTCCACGCCTAACTCGCTGGAAAGATTTAAATAATCAGCACGCATGGACCCCTGATCAACATGGCCACGCACTGAAAACTCCACGCAAGCACGGCTTAAATTATTAACCGTCTCCCCTTCCAAAGGCACACGACCTGACAGGCGAGAAATATTGTCAATATTCAATTCATAGCGTGCCACAATTTCAGTGACGCGAGATAAGTGCTCGGCAGTTAATTTGCGAGCCAGCAGGGTAATAATATGGCGAGGTTTACCTTGAGCAGATACCCAAGATTCATATTCTTGAGTGGTGACTGGTGTAAATGTCACCGTCATGCCCATTTCATAACCGTGAAATAAAACATCTTTTAGAGCAGGAGCCGATTCGGCATTACTCGGGATTTCAGCCAGAATACCCAAGGAAAGATTATCGTGAATTTCAGCTTGGCCAATGTCCAAGATATTCACGTTGTACTTGGCAAGGATGCCAGTAATACTGGCGGTGACACCAGGTTTATCGGCACCGTTCACCTTGATCAGAACAACTTCTTTCACGCTAAAGGCCTCTGCTTATTGATATTAAGATGTCTTACCTTTGATCTTTCTGATTTTTGCTCAGAAATTTATAGCGTTTTAACTTGCTCTTGCATTAAGGCAACAGACTCACGAAGCTCATCAATCAGATCTTCAGTCTCATGGTAAGACAAAGCACGAGCGCGATCGCGGCCCATGTAAAACAAACCTTTATCCATTTCGGCTAGTTTTTCTTCAAGAATTTTCTTGGCATCGCTCATGATTTCACCTATTTGATATTAAAACTAAAGAAGGAAACGGCAGGGGCCTATCCAAAGCGGCGTAATGATAAACCATTTCAAGGCATTTTTGAGAATCCAGCTCAAACAATTTAGCAATTAAGCCATTATTTACTCGACTTAATTATCAGTATATATAACAAAACTGTTAAACAACTCACTTACTTATAACCATAGCGCCATATGAGCCAGTGGAATTTACCGATATTATGTCTCGTTATCTCACTATTATAATTTGCAGTACGCCATGACATTACAACAACAAAATTGGCCCTTTAGATACCGAGTTTTATTTTTTAGCCTTGCCCTAAGTATTTTAGCCAGCTTGATCGTGGCGCTGCCGATTACCCGCGCAGCAACACATCAGCTAGAGCAACAAGCCCTGCAACTGCGTAACACGCTTAGCAGGCAAGCCAGCGTACAAGCTTCTGACGCCATCTTCAGCCAAGACCTATTAAGTCTTAACGTTATTCTAACAACGCTAGTTGAGCACCCTCATATTCGCTATAGCGCGGTATATGATTTAGACAATCATGTTATTGCCGAACAAGGCCAAGCAAATAATGACGCTGGCCAGCCCATGAGTATTCAATATCAAAATGAAGTGATTGGCCTTTTAGAAGTACGCATTGATGAAACCCCGCTTAATCACGCCATTCAAAAAATTTATGGGCTATGGGGCATACTTAGTTTGCTGTTTTCCATCGTGGCTGGGGTGGTTGGTTGGTTTGCAGGCAAGAAGCTAGGCATCAAAATTGAACAAAGCAGTGAAGACATTCAATCTTTAGACGCTCTGGATAGAAACCAGCATAGCCATCACTGGGGAGAGCTTGCTCGCTTAAGCAAGGAAATTAAACGCTACAAAGATCAGCAAAGCTCAAGCCTTGCCATGCACCAGGCCCTTAATCATTTCATGACACCCAATGTAAACAATGACCAAAGCCTTAACTATCAGCAGCCGCAATTGCCCGACACTTATGCCCATGCCGCCATACTGTTTATTGATTTTGTAGATTTTCAATACGCTCAAAAGGTTCTGTCTCCACAAGAACTGGCCGCCCTCTTAAACCAGTATTATTTCTTTATTCACCAAGCGGCGCGCCTATATAACGGAAATGTGGATAAGTACGTGGGAG
This sequence comes from uncultured Bermanella sp., assembly GCA_913058575.1. Lineage (GTDB taxonomy): Bacteria > Pseudomonadota > Gammaproteobacteria > Pseudomonadales > Oceanobacteraceae > Bermanella. The sequence continues at coordinate 12,801 of CAJXRF010000043.1, read as the reverse complement.
ATGGTGTCATGGTGTTATTTGGCATTCCCCAGCAAGATGAAAAAGACTGCTTTCATGGGGTGTGTACTGCGTTGCTAATTGTGGGGTTGTTAAAACAATTTAATAAGCAACGCCTTGAGCAATCATTGCCCGTGGTTGAGTTTCAGCTAGGGCTACACACAGGCAATATTTTAGCCGGTACCTTTGGCGACAAAGACACCCTCACCTACACCGCCATTGGTGATGCCATTCATGTGGCAGCACGCTTGTGTCGCAAAAGCGAAGTTAACCGTTTATTGGTCAGTAAGCAGGTGGTCGATCAGGGCCGGTTAGGAGGACAGCTCATTTTAAATGCCAGTCAGAGCATGCAAGGCAGCCAGCCCGAACAAATAATTGAAACCTTTTGGGCAGAGCACTTAACCTCCAATTACCAAGCCTTAATTGAACGTCAGATAGAGCATATAAGCGCCTTACAAGCCAACGAAACCAGTTAAATTGAACCCAGCTAATTGAACATATCAGCGCCTTACAAGCCAACGAAACCAGTTAAATTGAACCCAGCTAATTGAACACATCAGCGCCTTACAGGCCAACGAAACCAGCTAAATAGCTCTTTATTTAGCCTCACTGAATGTATGCCTTGATACGCATCAAGACTTACATAAATTTGCACTTAAGTGCCTTTTTACTGATTAAAGCCTATGCTAAGATGATAATCATTATCAATTAAAAGGCTGTATCATACTCATGCGTATTCTTGTTGTACTGGGCTTTCTAGCCATATGCCATCAAGCGATGGCTGAAACCGTTAATGTTTATTCCTTTCGCCAGAACTTCTTAATTCAACCGATTCTTGATGAATTCACCAAAGAAACCGGCATTAAAAGCGAAGTTATTTTTGCTAAAAAAGGCCTGATTCAACGCATTAAACGTGAAGGTAAATTAAGCCCAGCCGACGTGGTATTAACCTCTGATTTTTCTAAGTTATTAGATTTAAAAGATCAGGGCCTCACTCAAGCATTTGATAAAGACAGCCTAATACAAAGCAACATCCCTTCACAATTTCGCGATGAAGACCGTCAATGGGTAGCACTGACCAAGCGAGTACGAAACATTTATAGCTCTAAAGAGCGTGTGGGTAAGCTGAACATTCGTTATGAAGATTTATCCAGTGCCAAATACAAAGGCAAAATCTGTACGCGCAGTGGTAAGCACCCTTACAACTTAGGTTTAATTGCCTCCATGATCGCGCATGATGGTGTTGATCAAACCGAGCAATGGTTAACTGGCGTTAAAAATAACCTAGCCCGCAAGCCACAAGGCAATGACCGTGGCCAAGTGAAAGCCATTAACTCTGGCTTGTGCGACATCTCTTTAGGCAACAGCTACTACTTTGGCAAAATGCTAATGGATGACAAACAAAAAGTTTGGGCAGATTCTGTTGAGCTAAACTTTCCTAACCAACAAGACCGCGGCTCTCATATAAACGTGTCAGGTGCCGTCATAGCCAAACATGCTCCTCATAAAGATGCAGCTTTGAAACTACTAAGTTTCCTAAGCTCAGACAAAGCACAAGCCATGTATAGCGAGCTAAATATGGAATACCCAGTTAAGCCTGGAGTGGCTCCTTCTAAATTGGTACAGAGCTGGGGAGACTTCAAAGCGGATACTATTGCTCTAAATCAAGTGGCAGCCCAAAGAAAAGCAGCATTAAAGTTAGTGGATAAAGTGAAGTTCGACTTATAATCGCGCCATGCGATCAATAAACGTTTTATCTATTTCCTCAGGCGCCATTGCCCTGCTTATTTTTGCACCGGTTTTGGCCCTGATGTACGAATCGTTTTTCAGTGCAGCTGCACTGAATGACGATACCTTTCAAGACCTTGCTCAGTCAGTTTTATTTGATTACCTGACCAACAGCTTACTGGTGGTTTTTGGCACCCTCATTTTTGCTTGTTTATTTTCCATTGCCCCTGCTTGGTGGTGTGCTCGCTATGAATTTAAAGGGCGCCGTATCTTACAATGGGCCATGGTCTTTCCATTGGCTATTCCTGCATACATCAGTGCTTACGTCTACACAGAAGCGCTAGATTACGCAGGCCCTATTCAAACGCTTTTACGGGACCTTTTTCAATGGCGCAGCCCCAGTGATTATTGGTTTTTCGACATTCGCTCCATCACAGGCGCCAGCCTCATGTTGGCATTGGCTTTGTACCCTTACATTTACATATTAATGCGTAATGGCTTTGCCAATCAGAGCGATCATTTAGAGCACGCTGGTCGCTTACTAGGGGCCAATGAGCGCCGTATATTCTTTAAAATTCGCCTGCCACTTGCCCGCCCTGCCCTTGCCATAGGATGTACTTTGGTGGCAATGGAGTCCCTGGCTGATTTTGGTACCGTACATTTATTTGCCATTAGCACCCTCACCACGGCCATTTACGATAGCTGGTTGGTATACGGAAGCTTAAGCACGGCGGCCAAAATCTCATGTTTATTATTATTATTTGTTGTGAGTCTTTCCTGGTTAGAGCGCAAACAAAGAGAATCGCAAAAGCATTACGACTTAAAAGGCAGCCACAGCCTCACCAAAAAAACAGCCTCCAAAAAACAGCTATTGCTCATTTGGATGGTGTGCCTGAGCATTCTATCTTTAGGCTTCGTGATACCCGTGTTAACCCTTATCAGTTATAACCTTGATTACCTAACCGAAAACCTTAACGGCAAATTATGGCTTCATGCTCAGCATACTTTTACGCTTGCGGCATCTGCTGGGGTTATTTGTACAGCACTGGCTTTATTGTTTAATGCCAACCAACGGTTTTTCCCCAAAAAACTTCATGCTAGCCAACAGAATTTAGCTTCAATAGGGTATGCCATTCCAGGCACCGTACTGGCCATTGCTATTTTAATTCCACTGGGCGCTATGGATTTAGGGCTAAATGCAATACTTGAAAGCTGGAACATGGACAGTGTGGGACTTATCTTGTCCGGCAGCAGTTTTGCATTGTTGATGGCGTTTGTTATTCGCTTCGCGGCCATTGCTAACGGCAGTGTGCACAGTGCATATGAGCATATCCCCCCAAACCTTGATGCCGCTGCACGCAGTTTAAATACTCACTCTTGGCGCCTGTTTAAGGATATACACCTTCCTTTAATTACGCCTGCCACCATCAGTGCACTATTATTAGTATTCATCGAATGCGTTAAAGAGTTACCCGCAGCCATATTGTTAAGGCCATTTAATTTTGAAACCCTATCGACCTATGTTTATCAATTTGCCAGCGATGAGCAATTAGAGCATGGGGCCTTAGGGGCATTACTGATTATCGCGGTAAGCTTAATTCCCATTTTTGTACTTAGTCGTACACAAAAAATGTCTTAGGGTGCATCATTCATGACATCAAATACCCAAGCCTTTCACTTGCCAAGTGCTGAACAGCCACAAACTATTATGAACAGCGCCCCCATCAAAACACTAAACATAGAACAGTTAACGGTTAAGTTTGACGATAAAACCATACTGCAAGATTTCTCCTTAAGCTTAAATGAAGGAGAAATTTTATGTTTGTTAGGCCCAAGTGGTTGCGGAAAAACCACCGCCTTAAAAGCCATGGCCGGGTTGTTAAAAACCCAGCACGGCAAGATTGAATTATTTGGAAAATTGCTTAAAAAAAATGCGTTTGAATTGCCACCAGAGAAGCGAGATATTGGCTTTATTTTTCAAGACTATGCCTTATTCCCCCACATGAATGTGGCACAAAACATTGCCTTCTCGCTTAAAGGGCAACCCGCACAGGCCATCGATGCCATTATTGAGCAAACCCTAAAGTTAGTGCATTTAGATGGCCTACAAGGTCGCTACCCACACGAACTATCTGGTGGCCAACAACAAAGAACCGCTGTGGCCAGAGCCTTAGCCAATCGTCCTAAGCTGTTATTAATGGATGAGCCTTTTTCCAACATTGATGCACAAGTCAAACAAAGCCTTATGAACGAACTTAGGCGCCTATTAAAAAGCCATAATATTACCTGCATATTTGTCACGCATGCCAAGCAAGAGGCGTTTGCATTTGCCGATAAAACAGCCCTTTTAAATGATGGCAAACTTGTGCAAATGGATACCTCTCAAAACTTATATGAAAAACCCGCAGATCCATTTGTGGCCAAATTCATGGAGTCGGGAAATTTAATCGCCGCTAAGAAAGTCAGTGGTGCTCTGTTTAGCCAGCCTCTTTCTGAACTTAAAAATGATGGATACTTTTTATTAAGAGAAAACGGCTTTAACCTAAACGTTGCGCAAGGTGAAAGTGTCACGATTATTGATAGTTTGTATGTGGGGTACCGTTATCGCAACGAAGTGACTCTGGGAGAGAAAACGCTATTTATCGAAAGTGAACAAGCTCTTGAAATCAATACTCAAGTAATCATTCAATATCGTTATCTACCCGTTTGGGTTGCCCAAAGTCAGAATTAATTTTTAATTCACATCTCTTGCAAGCTTATTCTTTTCGGCATTTGATGTTAAACCAAGAACCTAAACTCATTGCAATAGCGGTATCAATTCCCTTAATACAGCTTTGCTTGGGTGGATCTGCTAACGTATTTTTCACCAGATGAATACTTCCACCCATCATTAGTATCACGCTTAACGAAGCGGCCAAAAGTCCATTGTGCCTTAAAAATAATGCTCTCATACATTGGACAATAGCAGCCATCCAACTCTTCGGCCATTTTTGATCAACCAAAGAAAAAAATAGTGATTCAAGATGCTTATTAACTATTTTATGGAATAAGAATAATGACTAGCTTACAAGCTAGCCACCATTAGCGTATTGCATATTTCTCCATAAGGCTAAAATAAAGCATTCTAAAGAGTAAAATGTCGCTAGATTTTCTCGCTAAATTTGAATCTAATTCTTTTTGAAGGCGCTGACGGAACAATGGTTTCTTGGCTAGAGTTCCATCTAAATTAATCAACTCTTTATCACTAATGGTAATTAGCTGGCCAGTTATATAAGTTAAATTTTGCTGATCTTCCATTAATGAGTTCACATAGGTCTGAAATGACTCATCAGTATCTTGGTCAGTCTTACCTAGCTTGTTCTCGTTTAAAAAAGTAATTAAATGCTGATTATCTTCGATACGCAGAGTTAATTGCTCTTTAATCAATTGGTTATCCCATCCTTGTAAGCTGAATAAAGCCTTATCCACATTATCACTCAAGTTCTGGGGGCTGTCCTCGCTGCCATAACAAAAAGGGACAGACAATAAAAGCAACAAGAAAAAGCGATACAAAATGTTCATCATGATTCACTCCTGCGAAACTTAGTTTCAGTATGGACATAGAACGCAGCCTTTGCCGGAATGTTTCACAGACTATTTGTATAGATCCGTAATCGAATGTGACAATTTGAATGCTTGGTGAAAATTTCTTAAGAATCGGCTAAAAGATCAGTCTAAATACTGAATAAATGATTAATATTATAAGAAGTGTGTAAGACTAGGGGGGTTAATATTATGAAATAATCTAATCATTAATTGTGGCTTAAAATGCAATTTTTTAAATCTTCTTTTGTTCAGTTTAAAAGCTTCTTAAAAGCTCTCTTTTTAATTGGTTTTACCAGTGTATTAAGCGGTTGCTTAATTTTTCCGTTAAAACAATCAGACCCCGTTCAAGCCCTTTGGTGGTGCCCTCCACTTCCCAACTGTGCCTCCACTGAGGCCGTAACTTTTGTGCATAGCATTCAGCCTTTTGAGCTAATTATGCCCTATGAACAAGCTTGGCCATTGATTCGCGAAAGCGTTGCAAGCTTGCAAGGAGCCAATATTGAACATGAATACCCAGGTTATATTTATGCAAAAACACACACTAAGGTTTTTCACTTTTTAGACTACTTTGAGGTGTTATATGTAGCCCAAGAAAACCGCTTAAATGTGCGATCTTCATCGTTATTAGGCATTACTGACTTTTTTGCTAATTATTTCAGAAGTGAAGACTTTAGAACATCTCTTGAAGAAAAAGGCGTTATTAGTATGAATAGATAAAATTAGGATATGGCTTAATACCTAATCCTTATTTTTCACCAGCTTAATGTAATTAACTATTACTGAGCACCTTTCTTGCATTTCTCGTGTTGATTTCCATATTGGAAATATTATTTTTATGTCAACAAAAGGAAGCATAATGAATTTATCTGTTAGAAAAATTAATGCGTTATCTTTAGGATTATTTTTATTATTACCAATAAACGCTCAGGCCAATGAATCACTATCCGAAACCAACACGGCATTTTTAGTCTCCATACAAGATGATAAGGGCAATCATTTATGCAATGCTAGTTACATTGGAAACAATCAAATACTGTCACAGGGGAGTTGTCATTACGCCTCTCCTATTTCTCCGGTGGCCCCCCCACCCATTGATCCGATTATTATTAGCCCACCTATTGACCCTATTATTATTACTCCTATTCCTATCGACCCAATTACAGGCTCCCCCATCATTTCGGCCACTGAAAATCTAACACTAGATGATACCTGGTCAGATCAGTTAGGCAGTGGAGTATTAACCGGCTCAATTGATGATTCGCTAAGCTGCCCGGGTACTGGCATTGGGTATTTCACCACGCCTTTTCAAGCCGTTTTTTTATTGCCTGATGGTAATTCAGAGCCGATTCCCTTGAGCACGGTAGAAACTGTACGATACCAACATCCAATTTCCACAAGCGATTCAATATATATCGTTGATTCCGTCCCAGAAGAGGCCATTGCGATTAAATTAGCAAGTAAAATTCAAATTGATGAGTTATTAGAAAATAACACCACAAAATTTTCCTTAATAGGAAAATACGTAAATTGGAGTTCTTCTGAAATTGCGATTAAAGATTATCAAGCTCAGCCCCCCTCCCTTTGCGATACACCTTATCAAAATGAATATGCGCCCACTCTTTGCTTAAAGCCTATCGAAATTGATGAGTGCTTTCAAAAACAGGGTGTCATAGGGGCGGCAATTTTAGCGACAACTAATGATGGGCAACAGCTTTTGGTTGGAATGAAAAAGGACATAACTGACCATAAGGGGTTTACTAACATTAGTCGTGTTACCGACTGGTCCAACCTAGTGGCATTAAAAAAACAAGGACTGTCAGTAGCGACGGCATATGAAGTGGGACGCCAGGCTATTCACACTCGCAACAAATTAACCTTAAAGATTAAAAATAATTCTGATGAAAAAATATTTACTTTAGATAGTTTTAAAATAGATAAGCGGCAAGTATTCACCCTAAATAAAAATAATTGCGGAACATTAATGCCAGGTGATGTTTGTTCAGTAGTCATTAAATCTAAAATCCACCATCCATTAATCTATATCGATAAACTAGTCTTTAACTCCAACCAAGGAAATTCAGCGATTTTTTTAGGGGTTGATGGATATAGTGATCAACCTATAGAAGGCAGTAGAAAATCCATATGGCATATTACAGGCTGGAAAAAAAGCAACATAGGTCGACAGGGTGGTATTTACACAAACGATTCTTTTAGTAGCCGTGCCATCATAGAGCTAAATACATATATGACTGGTCCAAATACAGTTCATATTACTTATAAAACAGTTGATGATAAACCAGATGCTTTAATCCTTTTCTCTGGCAGAAGAAGCCTTGATTATGGAATGTACGGATATACAACCTTAAAAAGCATACCGGGAACTAATGGGCATTGGATCACTGAGGAAATTAATATTGATGAACCCGGAACACATAGCCTAACCATTATGAGGGGTTCAGGCTTAACCCCGGGAGCCGATGTGGAGATATCTGATATATGCCTTGAATCTTGTAATTAGTCTTTTTACAAAGGCACTATTTTAGATTCTACAGTGCCTTTTAAAGAACACTTAATAAAAATCTTTCTCACCCTCTGGCCGAGTTTTGAAGCGCTTATGTACCCACATGTACTGAGTGGGGAAACGGCTCACCGATTCTTCTAGTTCTTTATTCCAGCAACGCGCATCTTGCTCATCACCATGGCCAAATTCAGGTAATTCTTTTGAGAATTCTATTTCATATTCCTCTTCACCCAGTCTGCGCATGCCCATAAAAATAACCGCCGCGCCGGTTTCTTTTACGATCCAACTTGGGGTGGTGATATTGATGGCCTCTACACCAAAAAATGGCGCAAACACTTCGCCTTTCTTTCCGAAATCTTGATCACAGCCATACCAAACCACACCACCGTCGGCCATGAAATTTTTCATTTCTTTTAATTGTTTTTTCGTAAAGCTGCTTACCCCAGCGCGAGCTCGCCCTTTTTCAATCATGTCATTTATAATGGGGTTATTATTGGGCCGGTACATATAAGCGAGGTTTTTGATTTGGGCCGCTATTAAAGGTATGGCAAAATCTACCACCGCAAAGTGGCCACCTAATAATAAAACCCCATTGCCTTTTTTTTGCGCTTCTATTAGATGCTCAATGCCGGTTGATTTTACTCGTGCTTGGTGAGGCTTCATGTCCTGCCACCAAGCGTGCGTGCCTTCAATGAAGCCAGTGGTCAGTTGTACAAAACAATCCTCCACCATATCTTCAATTTCTTTATCTGATTTATCTTTAAAACATGCCTTTAAATTTTTACGGGCAATATTGGCGCGAGATGACAGTTTACGCTTGGCCAAATGCCCCAACCAACTTCCAAAGCGCATTTTATTTTTAATGGATAAAAATGAAATACTGTATAAAACAAACACCATTATTCGCGAGGGCAAGTATTTAACGTTAAATATGGACGGTAAATTGGTCATATAGAAAACTTATAAAATTTATTGTTATTGTATGGAGCAATTAGAGGGAGTATTGTACCTGAATATCTTCAACCCACATAATGCCCTTAACGACCACTGTCACAAAGGTTACACTCACTTAAATTTCTTTTAGCTGCCTCATATGAGCGCCCTATGACCGTTAAGCCCCCAATAATATTTAAGCCACAGTCGCTTATAAAAAAAGGCTTAAATCTGCACTTTGTATTTGATATACAACAGCTTCCCCAATCTATTTTGAAAGAATTAGAACAGCAAAATAGTGATTTGAATGATTTTACCCAGCTCATTCTCGTGGCTCATGCAGGCAAACCATTATGGGAAACACTTGCAGTAAACGGTATGACACAATTACAAAAGCAATCAAGTGACCCTATAGATGATTTTACAGTTAGCAGCATCAATGGCTGGTTTAAGCAGCATCACCCAACGTTGAACAAAAAAATAATATACCCATCAACACTGCCTACTCCATTACAAGCGCTAGGCCAGTTAGCACATTGGCATCACCCTAGCCCGTTTTTGGTAGGCATTAATAACTTGTATGGAACTTGGTTTGCTTATCGCGCGGCAGTACTGTGCAATAGCGATTTCATCACTTCTGAACCTATTAAAAGCCAATCTCCTTGCAACACTTGCCAAAGCAAGGTGTGCATCACTCAATGCCCGGCTCAAGCAGTTAGCGAAGCGGCCTTTAATATGGATGCTTGCTTACAGTATCGGCTTAAAGAAAATTCTTTATGCCAAAATACCTGCCTTGCTAGAGTTGCTTGCCCTGTGGGTAAAAGCCAGCAATATACTGATGAGCAAATACGCTATCACTATGGTGTTTCATTAAAAATGATTCACAGCGTAAAGTAACGTTAAGAAAATGTGCAAAAACCGCTATTTTTGATAAGTAGCATCACAAACTCACACATCTATTTTGACAGCCTACCTCTTGAATAGGACACTCTTTACATCGTTAAACTCTGGCTGTCCCTATGAATTTCAGTACCCAGCAACCTTTTAAAAGAACCTCTATTTCAAACTGGACTTGCCTATTAGTGATGGCGAGTATTTTTACACTAAGCGGCTGTGGAGGCGCTAGCGATAGTGCAGAAGAACCAAATGATCGGGCTGAGAATGACGGCTCAGTTAACGATGAGTCATCCAGTGATACCGACTCAGATACGACTACTGAAACAAGTACCGACCCCACCACAGACACGCCTGTAGCAAACTTACCCTCCAACGGCCAAAGTAATATTCTATTGATCATTGCTGATGATTTAGGGGTAGACAATATATCCCTCTATAACGAGCAGCCCGATTACAGCGCAGCCACGCCCAGCATCGATGCCATTGCCAATAATGGAGTGTTGTTTAGAAACGCTTGGGCTAACCCCATGTGTTCTCCCTCCCGTGCCAGTATTTACACCGGACAACATGCCTATAATCACCAGCTGTTAACGCCTGGACAGTCTACCGACGAAATTTTAAGTGCCGAAATTCTAAGCCAGGCTGGTTACAGCACAGCCTTGTTTGGCAAATGGCATTTAGGCTGGGGAACCCATACTCCAGATCGACAGGGCTTTGATTATTGGGCCGGCCCTAAAGATAACCTTAGTGATTATTACCAATGGACAAAATACATAAAAGCCAGCGATGGCAGTGTCGATACCACGGTGGAATACTCGGGTTACAACGAGCAAAACTACGCCACCACGGTTACCGCTCAAGATACTGTGGAATGGATTAATAACCAAACCGGCCCATGGTTTGCCACAGTGGCCTTTAATGCAGGGCATACCCCGTTACAAGTTCCCATTGATGTGGGTGACCGTCGAGACTTAAATGGAGAACTTGGAGAAACCTGCGATAACAGCACTGACACTAAAAATGATTGTTTCCGCGCCATGATTGAAGTGATGGACCACTATATTGGCAATATTATTTCCCAAATAGATTCCAGCAACACGGTGATTATTTTTGTAGCCGATAACGGCCCAGCAGCAGGTACAGTAGAAGAGCAAGACGGAACACCTTTTCTTCGCAATCACAGTAAAGGCACCGTTTATGAAGGGGGCGTTAACGTGCCCTTAATTATAGGTGCCGGAAGTAACATCACCCTCAACATCGGTGAACAAAATGCTCTGGTACAAGTACAAGATATTTTTTCCACCGTTTTAGAAGTGGCCAATGCCAGTTCAGCTAATCCTGTAGACGGACAATCTCTTAAACCCTACCTAGACAACAGCCAAGTACAAAATGATCGCACCACCTTATACAGCGAATTGTTTGCCGATTCAGGCACCCAAGGCACAGTAGACAACGAAGACAACAACTATTGGGCAATACTCGATGCCGCGAGCCAAGTGAAATACATGTATGTACAAGACACGAATGAAACCGATGAGAAATGTTTTAACCTGTTAACTGATATTACCGAGGAGCAAGATGTTTTTGATGTGACTGGTGATAGCAGCGATATGTGCAACCAACTAAAAACACAACGCCCTTGTTTAGCCACGGGCAATTGTCCAACGTTCTAATGACGCTTAACAAAATTAACTTAACGTCATAGGCCCTTGAATAATTAAAAACTTCCACTACATCAATACAACCTAGAATATGGCTATTATGGAGGTTTTCAATATTTTAGTGGGAGTCTTTAATTTCTCCCTTAATTTTCAATGGCTTCAAATCATTCAGCTTTTCAAGCGACACAGCTTTGATCGAAAATGCGTTGTAGCGCTATTAAAGCCTCCAGAATTATTGAAAGATAAGAGCCAAACGATATGTTGGGATTTATGAAAACTGCGGGACAGCGGTGAAGCTCTTCGTATCAGGTTACTTGTCGTCTTCTTTAAATATCCACAGAAGGTGAAATAGGTTACATATGAGTCATTACTCTATCGAACAGAAAGAAGTGATGGCGCTTGTATACACTATCGATAATAATTAATTATAAGTTTATCGAAGTGGTCATTAGTATATTCGTAAAAAGTATTATTGCACTCCTGTACGATAATACTTAAATATTATGACTATAAACATCAACCAACGGGTCTTTGATACTCTTTTTACGAAATTGAAAGCCATGCTTTAAATAGTACTTTATAGCACGCTGGTTTGTTCTGCTGACTGACAGCATTACCTCTTCACAGGAGTTATTTTTAAAATACTCCATAACAAAATTCATGGCTTTTTCAGCAACTCCTCTTCCCCTGTAGGATTGCGCCACATAGATCAAATTTATATAACCTATTTTAGGGTTTGTAGGCATAAGTTTGAATTCAAGTTGGCCTATGATTCCACCTTTATATACTATGTGCCTTAAACCTTCTGGTTTATAAGACCTAAGATACTTACCATACTTCTCACCGTTGAATTCAACCTGATCAGAACACCCCTTTAAATTCTGGAAGCTACATTGATAGGTATCCTCTCTAAACTGAATGCAAAGATTAAAGGTTTTCTCTAAGTCGACAGGTATATAACTCAGTGTATTTATCATTGTACTACCTCTAGATTTAAAACATTGGCAATTTTAGGCCGGCTTATTGCTATATGAATTCAATGTAAATTTACTACCCAAGACCCAAGACTATTTTCTATAATACAGAAATAAAAACTGGTGATAGGTAATATTCCATTTAAAGAATACCCAAATTATAAACCTTCAATATTTCTTACTAGGATTACATTTTTATATCAATGCTCTACTACCTCCGCTCTGCAATATTTATTTCTAAGATGGGCCACAAGATTTAATTTATTGCATGCTATTGTCCTGTATTCGTGAATAGGAGTGAAATTGGGGGTTTATTGATTTTGTAGAGCTAAACCCTGAAGTGAAATTTCAGGTAGTGTGACAATAAAAAATGAAAACTACCTTGAGAAACTCCGGAAGTTATATATAAGCGGAACAACAAAGCCAGGCATCTCTTTTTCCGGTTTGAAAGTTTCAAACCCCATATTGCGATAGAACCCCTCAGCATTTAAGGATGAATTTACGC
>CAJXRF010000042.1 GCA_913058575.1 uncultured Bermanella sp. | reverse complement strand
TTTAATGGCAAAGAATATTATGGGGCCACTTTGCAAAGTACTAACCTTTGGGGAAGTCGTATTAGTTATTATGGCGTTCTGAGTGTGGTGGAAAGTGAACACGATGGCATTAATCGGGCTTTATATACTCAATTAAGAGAAGACACCGTAATAGTGGGTGTGGTGGGGTGGCGTTATTCGATGAATAAGCATTTAGGCTTTAGGAATGACGTCAGTTTTATGGATTCAGATAGTACCCTTGAAGCCAATACTTATCAAAGATCGAAAATTGAATTTGGCATGAGTTATCGTTTTTAATGCTAAGCACTTGTTTACGTGGAGGATACATGAACCCTAAATCGCTCACACATATTTTGGTTCAGTGTGTTGTTTTGTTGTTCGTGGCGAGCTTTTGCCTGTCTGCCAGTGCTGCTGATTTGGCAGCACAAGTAATATTGGCCAAAGGTCAGGTGAGTGCGGTGTCTACCTTAGGGAAAACCCGTACGCTTGAACGTCGCTCAAAAATTTACAGCGGTGAGGTGATTAAAACCGGAGCCAATGGATCGGTGCAATTACGTTTTATTGATAAAGCCTTAATGACCATTAAACCCGGCAGTGAATTAAGCATTACCAGTTATTTATACGATGATGGCAGCCGTGGCACCAGTAAAAAAGAAGTGGTGATGAATTTAGTCACAGGAGGCTTTAGAACCATTACCGGTATTATTGGTAAGGGTGATAAAAGTGCCTACCGAGTTCAAACACCTGCCGCTTCAGTGGGAATACGCGGAACTAACTATGAAATACAGCAAGAAAGCAGTGATAGTTATGTGATGGCGGTTTATGTGGGCGGCATCAGTGTTGAAAACGAAGCGGGCTCCATTGATTTAGGTTTGGGTAATGACTTTAATTATACTCGGGTAACTTTGGGGATGCCTCCTCTTGGGTTATTGGTTGTCCCTGCTTCATTGACGAAAAATACGTCTGATGAAAAAGAATCGACAGATGAAGACGCTGACGAAACGTCTTCAGATTCAGAAGAGGATGAATCCATAGAATTGCTTGTGGAAAATACAGAAGTGCCAGAGGAAATTGAAACAACAGAAGCCAAAGAAGCGATTAAGAAGAAAAGTAAAGAAGATGAAGAGGAGTTAGTAGTAAATATTGAAGAAGCAATAGTGAAAACAACCGTGAGTGCCCCCTCAATCTTTGAAGACCCATACTCAGGCATCGATATACACACTAGTCCATATCCCAATATATTAAGTGACGAAGAATGGAGTCTTGCTCAATCACACAATATATCGGCCTTAAATATGCAACTAGGTTATAGCATTGGCAGTGATGGGCTTCCTAATTTTAATAGCCAGTTAGAATCTCCTAATGCGGTAAATGTGAATAATTTTATCGCGTTTGATTTTTCAGCCTCTGGGCAAACGGCTTATCTTGATTTTAATTACACCACCTATGATTCAGTGAGTGATATTGGTACACCAACCACTACCATGCTTTATATTAATGCTGATATAACCAACCCTCAGGACTTGGTGGAGCATTTAAATTCAGAGCTAACCTATAACAGTATTCCAGTGGAAGTATTGTTAGTAGATGACCCTGCGGGTCAGCGCTTTGTGTTTCAACCGGTGGACTCTGGAGATGATTACATTAGCCAAATGTCGTTGACATTTGATTCAGGAAACTCCATTCCAGATCAGCAGCTTATGGCCCAGTTAGGGGGCTCTAGTAGCAGCCCTAATACCGATTGGTTTTGGAGTACCAATACCAATTTAAGTTTGGGGTATGGGTCGTGGCGTGCGGATAACGACAGTCCAATTTGGGTGAGCTTATCTGGCAGTGAAGACTCTAATGGTGACTTTATATTATCGTTTTTAGAAACGTCTACTCGGGATACGGAAGATACCGTGGACTCTTACAAAGATTTTAAAAGTTGTGCGAATAATGGAAAAATTTGTGACATTCAAATTAACAACGTGAATGATGCCAACAATGGCAATATTCGTTGGGGGGCTTGGTTGGCCAGCCCGGGTGATGGCGTGGATATTAATTTAGTGTCGGGTGGTTCTGAGTTTAATTTCCTTGATGAAAGCAATTTAATCTTTGGTGTATTTGGCGAGCGGGCCGACATTAATGATTTAACGGGCAATGTGAGTTTTGCTGGTGGCGGCGATTGTAGCGATTACGGTCAGTGTATTGGTTTTGCGGATGATGGTATTGTGAGTCATTTTACTGGGGAATTTGATGTGGACTTTGGTAATGGTCAAATTACCAATGGTCAATTGAATATAGAAACCATGAACATGGAAACCAGTGATGCCCAGTCTTATTGGGATGTTCAATTTAGCGGTCAGATGATGACGGATGAATACGATGAAATTGCGTATCCAGAATTTTATACTCAAACGGTTGGAGGGCACATTCATCAAGGCGGGATGGAAGGGACTATTATCACCAACGAAGTGATTGGCACAGTAGGGGGATTTTTTGTGAACCCTGGTGATATATTTGCGGGG
The DNA here is from genome assembly GCA_913058575.1 of uncultured Bermanella sp. Taxonomy (GTDB): domain Bacteria; phylum Pseudomonadota; class Gammaproteobacteria; order Pseudomonadales; family Oceanobacteraceae; genus Bermanella. Next base: position 47,799 of record CAJXRF010000042.1, on the reverse strand, counting down.
GGCTTTAACCTTGGTACGTCTGACAATATAAATAAACACACCACTGGGGTGTTTACCTTAATACAAGAATGATTTTTAAATGACATATGTCGTATGACATGACAGAGAATTAAAAACTAAAAAGCCTTTGCCGATTGACCATCAGCAAAGGCTTTTTAGTTTTCATTTGTTATTTATTAATTTTCTAGGAAAGCTCTCTAATTAACTGGTCAATCTCCTCTTGCAGAATTTCATCATGTACACGCTTCATACTGGCGTTGGCTATATTGACACACTCAAGGGCCAGTGCCGCTTGATTATGGTCTTTGTATAAAACGGCCATAGAATAATGAATGGAGGCTTTGAATTCTCCCGATTTAAGAGGGGCAGCGTATTTTAGGGCCACCTGGTAATACTCAATGGCTTGATCTAATTCATCGGTGAAATCGGCAAGGGTTTCCCATTGTTCTGGGTGATTTTTAACCGGGTCAGATTCGTTATCAAAGCAAAGGGCTTTAAGCTCATCGTATAGGGGGTAAAACTTTTCTGCGTCTTGGCGATCGGCCGCCTTCATTAAATTAATGGACAATTCATTTAATTTTTTGTGAATTTTAGTGTTCATAATAATCCGTGCTGATCAATTTTTAATATGTAATTTGTATTGGGTTGATTATGCTCAGTGGCTAAGCGTAATTAACCCCTGTTCTGGTAATGGAGTTAACTGGCCAATAATGGCACTGCATGAGTAGCCATTTTCTTTTAACACAGCGATGCAATCTTGTGCTTGCTGAGCACTTACGCTTGCCAATAACCCACCACAAGTTTGTGGGTCAAATAACAATGGATACTTTGGGTGATGAATAAACGCTTCCTGATCATTAAGGGCGCGGCGTAAACGTACATTTTTAGGCTGTAATGAGCTAAATATGCCTGCTTTCATGACCTGCAGTGAACCCGATAAAGCATCTATTTTATCAAGGGTTAATTCTGCCCCAATCTCTTTTCCTTTTAACATTTCAACTAAATGACCAAGCAAACCAAAGCCGGTGACATCGGTGCAGGCTGAGGCATTAAACTGTTGAAAAATTTTGCCAGCTTGTTGGTTTGATTGCAGCATATGTTTAAGTGCTTGCTGAATATCTGTGCCATTGGCCTGCCCGCGCATGTGTCCAGCAAACAGTGCGCCGCTGCCTAAAGGTTGAGTCAATATCAGCACTTCCCCTTTATTGGCCCCTTGCTTATGCAATATGTCTTTTGGTTGGGCTAATGCATTAATGCAGAAACCTAAACTCAATTGAGTTTCTTCATTGGTGTGCCCACCCACTAAAGTACAGTGGTGCGTATTTAATACCTTCAGAGCCCCCTGCATGAGCTGAGCCATATCTCTTTTTTGAATGGCTTCGCTGGCAATGGGCAGTTGCACTAAGGCTTGTGCTGACTGTGGTTGGGCATTCATGGCAAACGCATCACTTAAGGCGTGTAATGCAGCTAACTGCCCAAACAGGTAAGGGTCGTCAATGAAGGTTTTTAAATGGTCAATGGTTTGCACTAAATTTTGATTCGTGGGGATGTTGATCACCGCTGCGTCATCTGGGCTGTCTAAACCCACTAATACATCCGCTTGAGGGTAAGGCTTAAGCTCATTTAGCACTTCACTCAATACACTGGCCCCCACTTTTCCGCCACAGCCGCCACAGCGCATGCTTAATTCGTGAATATCTTTAATGCCTAATTCACTTTGTAAGTTTGAATCTATTGCAGTAGATGTTACAGAAGAGGCATCCATAGCGGGCAATTGGTGAAACTGATTCATAAATTCCACATCAATGTGGTTTTTCCATTTCCACATTAGTTTGCCACTTAAGGAAAAAGGTTTACGACTGGCAAGGGCATATTGATCCCCTAGGGCTAAGAGACTTAGAAAATCTTTTTGGGGTTTAAAAGTTTTTAAAGGCTTATTGAGGGCAGTGGCGATTAAATTGTGAAATAAAATGGGCGCCATGCGTACCGCATACACACCGGCTTTAGGCCGTGGGTCATTCACTTGATGGGCAATATCACCGGCGGCAAACAGGCTTGGGTGACTGGTGGATTGTAAGGAATCTTTTATTTTAATAAAGCCTTGTTCAGTTAAAGCAAGGGTACTTTTATTCAGCCAAGGGGCGGCCGAGGCTTGTGTGCAGTAAAAAGCTTGGTGGCATTCAATTGTTTGGCTGGTATGGTTGTGCACAGTGATGCCATGAATGTGGGTGGCGGAAATTTCTTGTGTATCAAAACCCAGCAAGCTATGAATATTGTTTTTAATGAGTTTTTTGTCTAATTGTTTTTGTAAAGATTTTGGTGCACCACTGAGTAAATTTTTGCCTCGGCTCACAAGCGTGAACTGTGCCTGACAGTCGTGTTGTGTGCACCAATGATTCATGGCAAATATCAGTTCTATGCCACCGGCACCGCCACCAATCACACTTATTTTCATGGGCGCTTGTGCAGCGGTTTCGGTTTTTCGCTGCAATAATTGTTGCTGCAAGTTTTGCCACTGACCGTAAAATTCGCTAATGGGCTTTACAGCCACTGCATGTTCTTTACAGCCCGTTATATCTTGGTTAGGTGTGCTGCCAATGTCTACCGAGCAAAAGTCGTAATGAATATTGGGTCGTGTTGGTAAGCTGATGGTTTTGTTATCAGGGTCAATGGCATTGGCACTGGCCATAATGAATCGTACATTGGCCCAAGCACATAACCTTTGTAGATCGATATGAGTTTGATCAAAAGTATAATGGCCAGCCACTAATCCAGGCAGCATACCAGAGTAGGGAGTATGTACCTGTGGTGAAATAAGCGTTATGCGCAAGCCCGGCACAGGGTTCATGGCCCACATGCGAATGACCAATGCATGGGTATGGCCGCCGCCCACTAATACTATGTCTTTTACGTTTGGCAATGATTGCACGAACGGCTATCCAATAATAATTGTGTAAAATAAATGGGTGTTGTTATCTTAACCTGATTCATAAAGATTCGGGCACAGCTGATACATGCAGCTGGTGGCGTAAGTAGCGAGCCACATGGTCTACGATTATATTTAACAAAGCTGTGACCAGTATCAGCAGTATAGCGCGATCAAAGCGAATCTCTTCAAATGCCGAGTCGATATAAAAGCCCAGTGTGGGAATGCCCAGCATGCCCAGTATGGCGGTTTCTCTTAAAATAATTTCCCAGCGATACAACAGCAATGCCACGAAGTTGCCGTATAAGCGCGGTAGAGCTTCAAAGAAATATAAATTCAGCCCTTGGCTTGCGTCGGCTCTAAATTTTAATGTTTGGCTTTGTAGGGCCAATAAATGGGCAATCACAGAGCCATTGTGAATGGTCAGGGCAATAATGGCAGGCAGCATGGAAGGGCCCCAAATGATTAACCCCACAAATGCCAGTAAATACTCTGGAGAAGAACGAAAAACAATCAGTGTGGTTTGGCCCAAGGCCCTTGGCATTTTTGAAAAGAACAACGGGCTGCTAAAAGGAAATAACATCAATGCCAAAAGCCCGGTTAAAATTAAAGCCACTTGGCTAAGTAAAAGGGTGTTAACAAGACCTTGAGCTATTTGGGTTTGCCATAAAAATTGTAACCAAGCCAAAAAGCCCGCTGTGTCCCCTTGTTGCAACGACAACGGAACAATGTCATGGCTTAAAAATGTTTTCACTAAGGGCCATTGAATATTCGCCACTGGAGGTAAATACACAAAGGCCAATATTCCGTAGATGGGAAATAAGATGGGTTTTACCCAATATTTTAAAGTGGCGATTAAAATAAAAAATACGTATAAAAGACCTGCCCCATGGGCATATTCCCCTTGTTTAAAATAACTCTCCATTTCAAACCCTAGGGTGGGCAAACCCACAAACCCTAATACCGCACTTGAACGAATGGCACATTCTAAGCGATAGCGGCCATAGGCACTTAATTGAGGCCACGCCATGACAATACGCGAATAAAATAATCGGCTTAAATACGAAGTAGTTGGGTTAAGAGTACGCTCTGGTGCGTGATCGGCTTCTTCTAAAATTTCTGCAAACACTTTGGCAAAAATACCAGTGAACGGAATTAGAATGGCTAAAAAACCAGTTAAGGCGCTTAAGCCTGATATTTGAATAAACAGCAGTGCCCAAAACAATTCATGTATGGAGCGAATAAAAGCCGCAAAGGCGCGTACCCAGACTGAGCCAAACCCCAGCGCCATGATGAAACCTAAAATAGCCCCCACAAGTACCCCCTGAAAAGCAAAGGCTAGGGTGGTAAATAGCGCTTCGCTTAGGGTAGATAAATCCATAAATGCAGGTTGGCTAAAACCTTTGGCCATGAGCTGAATCTCAAACCAAGGGCTAGCACTGTTAATTTCTACATCAGCAAATAGCAGGGCTATACCTGCCAATAGTGCCATGAATGCAGTGACTTTACGCAAGGCGGACACTTGGCCTGTGGAGGAAGGCGTAAAGGAAAGCATGTTTACTGGTAAACCCCATTTAGGGCTTGTTGACTCACTTTTTGGCTGGGCATATCAAATAAAATTTGGCCGCTTTTGAGCGCTATGATGCGCTGGCAATGCTGTTTGGCTAGCGCTACATCGTGCAGGCTGACCACAAGAGTGTCAAAGGTTTGAGTGAGTACAGTTAACACATGCTGGGCTTGAAAGGCATCAAGGGCACTGACCGGTTCGTCGCCAATAAAGATGTTTTTGCCCGAATAAATGGACCGAGCTATGGCCGTTCTTTGTTGTTGGCCACCCGAGAGCTGCTCACAGGCATTGTGAAGTTGCTCTTCTATGCCAAGTTTCTGAGTGAGCAGTGAAATCTCTTGTGTAATGCGGGTGCCAGGATAAATGAGGCGCAAAAGGTTTACTAAAAAATGGTGGTTATGAAGTTGCCCCATGTAAATGTTGTGTAGGCAATTGAGCATGGGCACCAAGCCCAATTGTTGAGGGCACCAAGCAACATTGTGGGGGCACTGTTCTCGAAGGGCGCTTAGTAAGGTGGACTTACCAGCACCACTTTCGCCAATAATGGCCACTTTTTCACCTGGGTTGATGGTAAGCGTCAGGTTTGTTAAAACCGTTTGCGCGCCATAACCCAAATGTTGATTATTTAAAGCGAATAGCATTTTAGTCCATTAAACCAATAGCTTGTGCGGTTTTCTTAATGGGGGCGTAATCTTGGTTAGTGGCAGGAATAAAGGATTGACGTGGAAAGCTATTTAATAAGGCTTCATCTTTCATGCTCAATAATGACTGCTGAACTTTATCTTTGGTGCCTTTGCCAAATACTTGATCAAGGTCGCCGCGAACACTCCATTGGTAATCTGGGTAGCTGGGGGTTTTCCAAATAATCGATACCTTGTTCTGATCTATTTTGCCTTCACTTAGCATTTTGTCCCACACTTTGTAGTTTACAGCACCCACTTCATAACTGCCTGCTTGAACCAAAGCAATGGTACGGCTGTGATCGCCACTGAAGCCGACTTTTTTAAAGGTATCTTTAGGGGCCGCTAAATTTTCACGAATATAATATTCCGGCATTAAGCGCCCAGAAGTGGAGCCCTTAGAGCCAAACGTGAACGTTTTGTTTTTGATGTCTTTAGGGAATGCATCGCTGGCTTGAAGGCCGGTGCTTTGATGCGCAATAAAATAACTCACAAAAGATTGGTCTTCAAAGCCCTGTGCAATGGCTTGACTATTGGGCACCAACTGACGGGCTTTCACGCCTGACAACCCACCAAACCAAGCCAGTTGAACCTGATTGTTACGAAATGCGGTAATGGCGGCGGCGTAGCTTTTTACCGGTACATAATTCACTTGAAAGCCCAGTTGTTGCGTTAAATATTGCGCTACTTTATCAAAGCGTTTTTTTAATTGTGTGGCGTCTTGGTCGGGTATGGCGGTAAAGCTGAAGCCGGTTTGCTGCGCTTGCGCCAAAGGGCTAAAGGCTAAAATCAGGGCCATTGACAGAGTGAAAATGGAAAATAAGCGTTTTAGTGTGTGGTGCATTTTAGTCCTTTTTATTTTTTCTAAGTGTGGGATAAAGTGAATGAAATTGAAAATTCTTGTCATTATGGACGATACTGCTCGGCCCACTCTTGCAATTCTTTTTTAGTACCGCGCATTAATATTCGCCCTTCACGTTTTTTTAATTGGTAGTCGTACATGGGGTCGTAGTATTGGCGTAATAAGGTTTCGATGGGGGCATAAAAACCACTGTCGTCGCCATTTTTAAATGTGGTTAGGGCATCAGAAAGTTGTGTGTGAAGCGTCTTATGAAGCTCGCCCCCCAAGCGCTTTTGTATACGTCCTAAATTAAATAATATTTTTTCACTAAAGATAGCATGGGCTTGTTCGGTATATTGCTCTTGGTAGTGGGGCATAAGGTCGGTGATGTAATCTTTTACGCCGATGGCCACTCGCTCTTCCATGGGGGTGTTTAGTATGGCAATAGGGTATTGCTGCGTCATGGCATTGCGCAATTCAGGAGTAATGGCAATTTGCCCAATTAAACGGCCTTCATCTTCCATAAATACCGGCAACGAATGTTGGTGGCGTTGCTTTAATAAATCGATAGATAAGGCATTTTCAAAATCAATTTGGCTGGGTTGTGGACTCACCATGGCCCCAAAACTTGAGCCTCGGTGATTGGCTAAACCTTCTAAATCCACATAGCGTGACAGTGTGTGTAAAAAGTGAGTTTTGCCGCTGGCGGTTTTGCCACTGATGAGCACCAAGGGAATTGATTGAATACTGGCTTTTAGTTCATCTATTAAGAAGGTGCGCATGGCTTTATAGCCCCCTTCAATAAAAGGGTAATGGGTGCCTGAGTCTTTCAACCATTGTTGCGACACCCGAGAGCGCAAGCCACCACGGAAACAATATAAATAGCCATTTGGGTGTTGCTCGGTAAAGGCTTGCCAGTCTTGAATATGTTGCTGGCGTATTTCTGCTGTGGCCAACTCATTGCCTAACGCAATGGCTTGATCTTGGCCTTGTTCTTTGTAGCGGGTACCAATGATGGTTCGCTGTTCATCATTTAGTAACGGAATATTCTGGCTATTGGGAAAGGCACCTTTATTAAATTCCACAGGAGCGCGAACATCCATCATGGGAATATTTTGTAAAAATATTTTTAAGAAGTCTGTGCTGTTGGCGCGTTCGTTCATGTGTGCTCCTGCTAAGGCGCGGTATTATGCCACAGGGCAGGCGAAGAGGGAGCTTTTATCACGCTGGCAATGACTCTGTTAGCCAATTAGCTATGAATGTCTCTGTGCAGACATCGTTTAGCTTTTAATACCGTGTATAAGTTTATCTTGTGGCTATTCAATTGGTTAAGAAGATTTGTTACTTTACACAAATAAATTGTGTGAAATTTATATTAATCGAATAATAACAAATAAGAGGATGAATCATGACCATTGCCTATTGGTGTATTTTTGTGGCTATTTTATTGCCAGTGATATTTACCGGCATCGCTAAATTTTCAGGGCCCGGTTATAAACCTAAGCATAACCTTGCGCCCAGAGCGTTTTTAAATGAATTACAGGGTTATCGTCAGCGCGCTAATTGGGCGCAAATGAATACTTTTGAATCGGTTCCTGGTTTTATGGCCGCTGTGATCATTGCCCATCAGATAGGAGGCGATCAGACCTTAATTGATGGGTTAGCGGTGAGTTACATTGTATTAAGGGTTATTTATGGGGCCTTGTACTTGGCCAATAAAGGGTTACCCAGAACCATTGTATGGACCATGGCAGTAGGCTGTATTTTGGGGTTGTTCTTCACCTAATTTAAGCAAATAAGCACCAAATGAATGAAGCCCACTAAATTAAGTGGGCTTCATTCATTTTCGCGTAACAATTAAGACAGCTTTAAAGGGCGCGGAACTCTAGGGAATTAAGGTCAACCCCGTCAGTTGATGGGCTATTGTTAGGGGTCTTGTCCCGTATAATGAGTTTTTTCATGCGGCAACCTTCATAGCTCTTACCTTCTTCGTTTTCTGTAAAGTCGTAGCTGAATACTTCGCCGGTATTTATCAAGCCTAAATGCTGGGTGCCGTTAAGGTTGTCGTCCAGACAATGGCTTAGGCGAACGTTAATGCGCGCTTGTTCTGGGTAGTTTTCTACGGTTTCATCCCCCCAAGCGATTTCCCGCAATATTAATTGCTGATTATAAACTGGGAAGGCAGCAAGGTAGTCATCGATATAGCAGCGGCTAATTAGGCGGCCTTTCACACCCAAAGATAAGAAATTGACCTCGCCATCAGTGGCTTCTTCTTGAAGCATTACATTGGCGACCCCTTGTCTGTCGGCATTGACATTACCTTTAGGCTGGTAGGTGAACTCGAAGTTGTCCATGGTGCACGCTTGAGTGGTATCCACTTCACCCAGTATGCACTTACGGAAGCCTTTAGAGTTAGTGGCAAATAGGGCGCTACAAGCGTCATAGTCTTCTACTTTACCCAGCTCAATTACTTCCACTTCATCAACTAATATTCCGTAACTGTCGGGCAGGCCGTTGTCTTTTAATACCAATTTACTAAATGGACGGGTGGCCACTATGTTTATGGTGGCCTCATGGAACTCACCAAATACCGGTTCAAAGTGGTTCACGGTGCCACCAAAGCGCATGACCAAATGACGGTATGCATTGTTAGGCATGTTGTAATTACGCATCTGATAATTGGCATTAACCCGATAACGATATCCCACTTTAGTGGGAATAAAGGAACGAATGCGAAGCGTAGCGGGCTCATTGCCGCTGACGCCACAGTGGTATAAATCGCTGTCGAGCTCACTAATCATGTTAGTGGCGCTGCCGGCTCCATAGACACTGGCTTTACCCACTTCAATTTTAGGAGGGCATAACGCATTGGCCAGGTCGTGGCTCATTTCATTTCTGGGTATGCCAAATATGTCGGCCAATTGATTACGGGTGCGCTTGGTCCAGCTAAGATCAAATTTAATTTCTTCATCCACTACGTATTCATCACGATCACTGTCTAGGGTGAGGCCGAAGTCGGTAAGGTACCAGCTTTGGCCAGTATAGAATCCCTGCCAATCTTGTGTGGCGATGGTGGCATCTGCTGGTGGGTTAAGTGGGTCATCGTCATCCACATCGGGAATGCCGTCGTTGTCATCGTCGGTGTCGGCATTATTGCCTATGCCATCACCGTCGGTGTCGAGCCATTCGCTGGCATCAAGAGGGAAGGCATCGTCTACATCTAATACACCGTCGTTGTCATCATCGGTGTCGGTGTTATTGCCAATGCCGTCACCATCGGTGTCGGTGGTTTCATTGGCATCATTAGGGAAGGCGTCACTGTTGTCGCCCACACCATCACCATCGCTGTCTATTGATTCAGTGGCGTCCAGTGGGAAGGCATCATCCACATCTAATACGCCGTCACCGTCATCATCTAAATCGCTATTATTGCCTATGCCATCGCCGTCGGTATCCAGAGTTTCGCTGTCGTCTAATGGGAAAGCATCATCGCCATCTAGCACACCATCGTTGTCGTCATCGGTGTCGGCGTTATTGCCTATTCCATCGCCATCGGTGTCGGTGTCTTCGTTGGCATCATTAGGGAAGGCGTCACCGTTGTCGCCTACACCGTCGCCATCGCTGTCGGTGGATTCACTGGCATCTAATGGGAAGGCATCGTTCACATCTAATACACCGTCGTTGTCGTCATCGGTATCGCTATTATTGCCCACGCCGTCGTTATCGGTATCTAGGGATTCAGTGGCATCCAGTGGGAAGTCGTCGTCTGCATCTGGTACGCCGTCATTGTCGTCATCGGTATCGCTGTTGTTGCCCACGCCATCACCATCGGTGTCGGTGTCTTCATTGGCGTCGTTGGGGAAGGCATCGCCATTGTCGCCCACGCCATCGCCATCGCTATCGGCTGATTCCGCAGCATCCAATGGGAAGGCATCGTTTATGTCCAGTACGCCGTCACCATCATCATCTAAATCGCTATTATTGCCGATGCCATCGCCATCGGTATCCACCGACTCAGTGGCATCCAGTGGGAAGGCGTCATTTATATCAAGCACACCGTCATTGTCATCATCGGTATCGGTGTTATTGCCAATGCCGTCGCCATCGGTATCGGAACTTTCATTAGCGTCATTAGGGAATGCGTCACTGTTGTCGCCTACACCATCGCCGTCACTGTCAGCGGATTCATTGGCATCATTAGGGAAGGCATCACTGTTGTCACCCACGCCATCGCCATCACTGTCGGTATCTTCATTGGCATCATTAGGGAAGGCGTCACCGTTGTCGCCAACACCGTCGCCATCGCTGTCCAGCGATTCACCGCTATCCAGTGGGAAGGCGTCATCTGCATCTAATACGCCGTCATTGTCATCATCGGTGTCGGTGTTGTTACCAATGCCGTCACCATCTGTGTCTAGGGTTTCATTGGCATCCAGTGGGAAGGCATCGTGAATATCCAGCGTGCCATCACCATCGTCATCGTCATCGGTATTGTTGCCAATGCCATCGCCGTCTGTGTCGGTATTTTCATTGGCATCGTTAGGGAAAGCATCTGAATTGTCGCCTACGCCATCGCCATCACTGTCCGCCGATTCGCCGGCATTTAATGGGAAGGCATCGTTAATATCCAACACGCCGTCACCGTCATCATCGGTATCTGAATTGTTGCCTACACCATCGCCGTCTGTGTCTAGCCACTCGCTGTCGTCTTCTGGGAAGGCGTCTTCATTATCAAGGTAGCCATCATTGTCATCGTCTGTGTCGCTGTTATTGCCAATGCCATCGCCATCGGTATCCACGCTTTCACTGGCATCGTTGGGGAATGGATCGGCATTATCACCGACGCCATCGCCATCACTGTCAGCAGATTCATTGGCGTCATTAGGGAAGGCATCGCTGTTGTCACCGACACCATCGCCATCGCTGTCGGCGGATTCGTTAGCATCGTTAGGGAAGGCATCGCTGTTGTCACCGACTCCGTCGCCGTCACTGTCGGCGGATTCATTGGCGTCATTAGGGAAGGCATCGCTATTGTCGCCCACGCCATCGCCGTCACTGTCAGTGGATTCATTGGCATCGTTGGGGAAGGCATCACTGTTGTCGCCCACGCCATCGCCATCACTGTCGGCAGACTCATTGGCATCATTAGGGAAGGCATCGCTGTTGTCGCCTACACCGTCGCCATCGCTGTCCAGCGATTCACCGCTATCCAGTGGGAAGGCGTCATCTGCATCTACTACGCCGTCATTGTCATCATCGGTATCCGTGTTGTTACCAATGCCGTCCTCATCTGTGTCTAGGGATTCACTGGCATCCAGTGGGAAGGCATCGTTAATATCTAATGTGCCATCGCCGTCGTCGTCATCGTCACTATTATTACCAATGCCGTCACCATCGGTATCAGTGGATTCGCCTGCGTCATTAGGGAAGGCATCTGAATTGTCACCCACGCCATCGCCGTCACTGTCGGCGGACTCAGTGGCGTCATTAGGGAAGGCATCACCGTTGTCGCCCACGCCATCTCCATCTGAGTCTATGGATTCATTGGCATCGTTAGGAAAGGCGTCACTGTTATCACCCACGCCATCGCCGTCACTGTCGGCGGATTCTGTGGCATCGTTAGGGAAGGGATCACCGTTGTCGCCCACGCCGTCGCCATCACTATCAACAGATTCCTCGGCATTAAATGGGAATGCATCGTTGACGTCTAATACGCCATCATTGTCATCATCGGTGTCGCTATTATTGCCTAGGCCATCGCCATCGAAATCGCTGTCTTCATTGGCATCCAGTGGGAATAAATCCACATCATCTGGTACGCCATCATTGTCGTCATCGGCATCGCTATTATTACCGGTGCCATCGTTGTCGGTATCCACTGACTCATTAGCATCATTAGGGAATGGGTCGCTATTGTCACCAACCCCGTCACCGTCGCTGTCTTGATATTCGCTGGCATTAAATGGGAAGGCGTCTGAATTATCACCCACACCGTCACCATCACTGTCGGCCGATTCTGCTGCATTAAATGGGAACGCATCATTTGCATCATTAACCCCATCGTTGTCATCGTCATTATCCAGTGCGTCACAGATATGGTCATTATCATGATCGCTAGGCACAGAAGCGCTGTTTAAACTGTCGCTGCCACAGGCCTGTTCATCGCTGTCACTCCACATGTCGCCATCGTCATCTAAATCGCTGCTATCTCCTACACCGTCACCATCGGTATCAGTGGATTCGCCTGCGTTATTAGGGAAGGCATCACTGTTGTCGCCCACGCCATCGCCATCACTGTCGGCAGATTCATTGGCATCGTTAGGGAAGGCATCACTGTTGTCACCCACGCCGTCACCATCGCTGTCGCTGGACTCATTGGCATCGTTAGGAAAGGCGTCACTGTTGTCACCCACGCCATCACCGTCACTGTCAGCCGACTCATTGGCATCGTTAGGGAAAGTATCGACATTGTCGCCTACACCATCGCCATCACTGTCGGCCGATTCATTGGCATCGTTAGGGAAGGCGTCGCTGTTGTCGCCTACACCATCGCCATCGCTGTCGGCCGATTCATTGGGGTCGTTAGGGAAGGCATCTTCGTTGTCGCCGACACCATCACCATCGCTATCGGCCGATTCATTGGGGTCGTTAGGAAAGGCATCTTCATTGTCGCCCACGCCGTCACCATCACTGTCGGCGTTTTCATTGGCATTAAATGGGAAGGCATCGTTTACATCTAGCACGCCATCGTTGTCATCATCGGTGTCGGCATTATCCCCGACTCCGTCTCCGTCAAAGTCTGCGCTTTCTGACGCATTTAACGGGAAGGCATCGTTTACATCTAAAACACCGTCGTTGTCATCATCAATATCGCCATTGTTACCTGTGCCATCGTTATCGGTATCAAGATGTTCATTGGCATTAAACGGGAAGGCGTCATGTACATCTAAAACATTGTCGTTGTCGTCATCGGTGTCTGCGTTGTCGCCAAGGCCATCATTGTCATGATCAAATGCTTCTTGGCTGTTCAGTGGAAAGGCATCAAGAATATCCAACACATTGTCGTTGTCATCATCGGGGTCGGCGTTATTGCCTAGGCCATCGGTATCGGTGTCTAGCCATTCGGTGGCATCAAATGGGAAGGCATCATTTGCATCTATGACAAGGTCGCCATCATCATCCCCATCAAGATTATTGCCTAAACCATCATTATCATGATCTAAGGTTTCACTGGGATCTAATGGGAACATATCTAATACATCGGATACCCCATCGTTGTCATCATCAGGGTCTTTGTTGTCGCCTATATTGTCATTGTCGTTGTCTTGCCACTCTTGATTATCAAGGGGGAAGGCGTCTTCACTATCAGGCACATTATCGTTGTCGTCATCGGTATCAGCATTATTGCCTACTAGGTCGTTGTCGGTATCTAACCATTCCAGCGGATCATTTGGAAAGGCATCCAGAGTGTCAGGGTAGCTGTCGCCATCACTGTCTTCTTGGCGAGGGTCTGGGTCGTCAGGATCCACCGGGTCGGGTTCCACCGCGGGGTGTTCCTGTTCAGGGGTAAGAGGGTTGTCATCCATGCCTTCAAAAATTTCTTCTAACACCTCTTCAATTAGCTCAATCTCTTCGGGGGCGAGACCGGCTAATTGTTCATCCAAAATTTCTTGAATGTCTTCTTCATCCAGTAACTCCACGGGTGCGGGAGGCTCAAGGTCAGGTGAAAAATTATCGCGGCTAAACTCCACTAAATCCATGTTGTCAGTAATGCGTTGAAAATTAATCGAGGCTTTCTCATTCTCCATGGTGAGACGGTTCACATCAGCACTGCAATCCAGGGAGATGTCTGTGAAGCGATCAAATAAATCATCGTTGTCACATTGAGGTAGGGCATTGTTCTTCACTGCTCCAGAATAGCGATTACGACAGGCATTCGTAATAGAAAGGCTACCAATGTTTGGATTATTGGTGAGTGAAAATAGTGAATGCCATTGCAGGGCGTGAATGTCTTCGGTAATGCCGTTATCGGTATACCAAGATCTTAAACCAGAGCCTGAATATCGAACTTGCAAGTTAGCGATGTCTTCTATGGTGCTAACATTGCTTTGCCCTGAGATAATGAGAAATATTTTTTCAGTGGCGACCGGATACTCGTTGCCGTTGATTTTTAAATTACGAGAGACAGCAAGCCAACTGCCATCAAGGCAGGCGTGTTCATCAAGGATCTTTTGATCAAGCGAAGCCGGCGGTGCTTCGGGCACATTACTGCCACCACCACTGCCACCGCAAGCGGTAATAAAAATTGTAAATGCTAAAAGCAGTAGATGCTTCATGCGTTAATCCACAGACTCGACTCATGTAGTCTAAGTGTTAATACTTATTTCATAAAATATTATTAGGTGATGCTTCGTAGGCTTTTTGCTACGTTTTGTGTTTTAAAAATTAAATGGAATAAGCAGGGCGTGTTAATAAAAATTGCTAATGAAAAATGATGCGGGAAAATTAAAAGATGATTAAGTTTAGTCGAGGATATCCATTGCGCAAATTATCAGAGAGTTTGCAGCCAGAAGTGTTAACCGCTTCGCGTTTAAGGTAAATAAATAGCAAAAACCCCGCCTCCTAAATCGCCGCCATTTTTTAATTCCACATGGCCGCAAAGAGCTCCTTTTTTATGCAAATTTGCCACTTTTGATGCAAAGTATAAACCGAGGCTGGTGCTGCCGGTTCGAAAGTCAATGGATTTAAGGGGATTGTCTCGACAATGAATCATGTTTTCTGGGTAGCCATCCCCGTCATCATTGACCTCAATACACAATTGTTGATTCTCTATTTTGGCTGATATGCAAATATTGCTATGAGAGTACCGAACGGCGTTTACCACCACATTATTAATGACTCCACCAATCAATTCGTTGTCAAAATACCAAATTTCTTCTTCGTCACAATCAAGCTTAAATTGTATGTTGGACTTCTCTAGTAGAATTTCATTCTTTAAATATTGGTGGTGAAGTATTTCGTAAACTTCGTGTTCATCAATGGCGATAGGCAGTTCCTGTTCCTGCATGCGATACACACCCAGTAGATGCATTAAGTCGTTATTTAAGCGACTGGCTTCATACCGTAAATGGGCTAAGTGTTTATTGGAATTGTCGGCTGATAGTGTATCGACACTGAGTTGGTCAACAGAATTTAAAATCATGGCGATGGAGTTTTTCATGTCATGAATGCTGGAGGCAAGCAGCATTTCCATTTCTCGTGCTTCCATTTAACTGGCCTTTTTATTCAAGTGTTGATTAAGGGCTTTTAAAGCCGCTTGAAAAGAGAGGTAGCGCTTAAATTGTTTGTTGTTTTCATCCAAATTTTTAATGGTATTCATGTGGTGCTCACACAAAGCCAGTTTTTTTTGACTAGGACCTTTTTTTTTCATCTCAAATAAAAAAGATTGAATGACATTTAAGCGAATACCCAAATGTTTTGGAAATCTTTGTATGGCCTGTGAAAATAATTCAATGGCTTTTTGGTATTCCCCTTCATCAAACATGGCAATGCCTTTTTTATTAATGCGGACCACTTCGCGCTTGCCCGATTGTGTCACTGGCTCATCGGTGAGTTGATCTAATAAGGCTGATACATTAGGGTCGTTACGGTATTGCTCGGCAAGGATTGTTAATAGTTCATGGGCTTTGTCTTTGTGCCCTGTTTGTAGGTAACTTTTGGTGAGTTCTAATTGGGTGCGTAAACTGGCCTTACCTGAAGCCATTTGCATTTTTTGTTCGGCATCGTGTAATGCTTGTTGGGCCTCGTTAGGGTGGTTGAGACTGACCTGAGCGCGGGACTCCACCAGTTTACTTTGTATGGCAACGTCTTGGTTGTCGTATTCTTTTTGGGTGTTCTTAAGGGTCTCCAGTGCCTCATGGGCCAGGTCTTTGGTTCTTTCTTCGTTGGTGGAATGCAATGCCGCTTCTGTGAGGTTGTCGGCTAAATCTAAGTCGTTATCGGCGCTTTTATGAATGCCATATTCGGCCAGTTTGACCACTCGGCGACTGGCTTTAGCGGCCCCTTCAAAATCGCCATTCACTTTACAAATATCTGCCAATAATTTTTGTCGGGTAACCGATCGCGATGAAATAGTGCTGCTTTTTTCAAGTAATTTTTGTGCGGCATTGGCATCTCCTAGCTTCACCAAAGTTCGAGCAGCCCCCTCAAATGCCTCTAAACTGGCTGGGTTCTCTTCATAGGCTTTTTGAAAGGCTTGTAGTGCATCATTATTTAAATCTTGTTCGGCCAATACGTGTGCCAACCCAATTTGTGCCCAGAACAAGGGGCGCTCTTTTAAAACGTTTTCATAGAGGGTTTGGGCTTCCTGGCTGCGCCCTGATTTTAGTAGCAGGTTGCCTTTTGTTTTTAAACAAAAGTTTTTGTGACGACTGCCTTTCGATATGTGTTCGTCACATTCTACTATGGCTTTTTGATAGTCGCCGTTGTCTAGGTGGCGGTATATGCTGGCCAGTGCTTGTTTTTGTTTGAGGGATTTCACCAGCCTTGCTTGTAATTCACCTGATGAAACGGGTTTATTCATGTAGGCATCTGGCTTGTATTCCATGGCGCCCACCACGGCGTCTCGGCCAGACTCGGCGGTGACCATAATAAAGACGGTGCTGCTTTTCAGGAGCTCTAGATACCTTAATTCTTCTAAGACTTGTAGGCCATTAATGCCTTTGCCAAGATCGAAATCACAAAAGATCACATCGTATTTTTGTTGCTTGCAGGCTTTTATGGCTTGGGCACCGGTGAGGGCCATGTCGATGTCTTGCGCACTAAGGCCATGTAAGAGGCGTTTGAGGATTTTTTGAAAGGTATCAAAGTCATCCACTATTAAAAATTTAAGGTCGCGGTAATCGTTTTCAATCACGATTTTAAGCTCTGGGGAAAGTCTTGTTGTTAAGCTTAGAACAGGGTTGGGAGATGGCCACTGTGCAGTGCTTCAAAGGGGACTGGCGTCACTTTCCAGCCAATAAATCTTGTTTATTTTCAAATAATGCCACCACAAATTCACGAAAACGCCGTAAGCGTGTGACTTCGCGATTATCAGGGTGAGAAAGCAGCCAAATTTCATGGTTAATATTGGGAGTGGCTTTGGGAATGCGCACCAGCCCTTGGGTTTTGTCTCCGAGAAAACATGGCAGCATGCTAATGCCCATACCTGCCAAAGCGGCGCCGATTTGAGTGCCGCCATGATCCAATTGAAAACGGGTGGTAATGTGAGGGTAAGGGGAGGCCTTCACCCATTGAGGAAAGCGCTCTTGTTCCCCCCAGCTTAGCCAGCGGGCCTGAGTATTTAGGTCGTTCAAATCATGTTGGTTTAAGTATTCTTGAGTGGCATAAAAGCAACTGGCCACTGAGCCCAGTTTACGCCCGATCAAGGGATCAGGCGGTGGGCTACCAAAGCCTAAAAAGCGAATGGCAATGTCTACTTCTCTGCGGGTGAGGTCGTATAGATCAGTAGAGATACGCAGGTCTATGTCTATGTCTGGGTACTGGTTGGTGAAGTGTACAAGGTCGGGTAGTAACAATTGAGTGGCAATAACATCAGGGGTGGTGAGTCGAATGTCACCACTTAATTCGCGGTCTTTACCAGCCAAATGGCGTTCGGCACTGAGTAATACATCCTCGGCTTGCTCTGCAAATTCCAACATAGAATGACCACCTTCAGTGAGGACATACCCTGATACACCGCGATCGAATAGACGGGTGCCCAAACTGGACTCTAGGTTTTCAATGCGTCTTGAGACGGTGGTGTGACTGATGTTCAAAACTAATGCCGTGGCACGTGCGCTGCCGGAGCGGGCTACCGATAGGAAGAATTGCACGTCATCCCATCCCATGGTCGATTTTTGCACCGTAATGGCCTCTTTTTGATGGTTCCGTAACGTTAAGTGTCCACGTAAGCTTCTCAACGTCAAGCGAAACACTCTATTATTAAAGGCGTTACATTATGAAAATCACTAAAAGCATTATTGTTAATCAACCTAGCGAGCTAGTTTGGAAAGTGGTGGCAGAAGAATTTGATCAAGCCCACTTATGGATGGGACCGGTTAAAAAATCTTATGCTTTTGACGAAGGCCATCACAATACGTCGGCGCCTGTTGCGGGGCGAGTGTGCGAACTAGGCAGTGGCCCTAAGGGTTTAAAAGCTGAAGAAGTGATCACCCAGTACAACGAAAAAGAGCAATATTTGGTGTTTGATGTGGTGCCTAAAAATGCCCCAGGACTGCTGCCGGTGAACAAAAATACCGTTAAAATGTCCGTGCTGAATTTGGGTAATGGCCAGTCGAAAGTGTTGTGGGAATCCACACCTGATTTAAAGATCATGGGAAAATTACTGAGCCCCGTTTTAAAAATAGGGTTAGGGAAAGCCTTTTCAGGTATTTTGAATGACCTTAAACACTATTGCGAATCCCAAAAGTCGTTATCTGCAACGGCTAATGGGTAACGCTTTATTGATTGCTGCGAGCCATAAAATTAAAGAGCCGACTGACAAAAGAGGGCCCTTAATGCTAAAAACTTAGCAGCCCTCGTATTGATAAAATACGGGGCTAAGTTCCTAGTCAGTGCCTCAAGATCAGCAGGTAATGAAAGGTGCCTAAACTTAGGCGTTTAAAGTGTCATTGTTAAATACTCTTTTTTTATAAACGCTGTCGTTAAGTTAAAATTTAAAGCGTAAACCCGTTTCAAGTATGTGGCGTTTATAGGTGTATTGTGATTTGTCACTGTCTTCATTTACGAATTCATAAGCCATTAACCATTGTGCGTTTAGGGGTAAATAGCGCCTCAAATTAATACGGCTATTGAGTTTAATACGATGTTGCTGGTGACTGCTGTATTCTTCAGTGGTGGTGTCGGTACTTTGTACTGACGGGCGCTCATAACTGAAGTCCACATACTGATATTGAGCGGTGAAGGCAGTTTTTGCATTCAGACGATATTTTGAGGTGATTTTTAATGTGCTCTCACGGCTGTCGTAGTATCCGCTGCCATTATCTTTGCGCAGCATATAATCCCATGAGGCAGAAAGCTTATGGCGTTTAGTTTGTTGCCACAGATGTTCATACCCCAATGTGGAATCTAAGTAGCTTAGCTCGGTGTTGGTTAGGTCCTCGCCCTTAATGTCTTTTTGGCGTTTGTCTTGATAGTCTCGATGGCTGATTTTTAGACTGGCGATGTGGTGTAACCTTTTGGTTATTTTATGGCTAAAGTCATTGGTGAGCGTAACTGATTGGTAATCGAGGTTACTGATATTAATGGTAGAAAAATCATCGTAATCTTTTACTCGGTAGGCCAGTTTATAACGCCAATCAAGAGAGCGTGTAACCTTGTGTTGTTGGCTCCAATAAGTACTTAGCTGCTGGTAATCATATCGATCATTAAGCTGAGTATCTGAGTAACTGCTAAGACCACCTGATAAACGACTTACGTAGGTTTTATCCAACTGCTCATATTTTAGATTAAAAAGGCTTTTCTGTCTTTTTTTACCTTTGTTGTAGGCAAGTTCAGCGGATATTTTTTGGCTATCGGCCCAGTCAGAGGCGTGTTGATATTGAACGTCCTTCAGGGAAAATTTGCTGTACCAGTGTTTACTTAACAATATTTTAGCTCTGAGTTCTTGTTGTAAATATTCGCGGCTGTCTGTTGAATACTGGTTTGAAAATCGGTAGGGATTGCTGTCTACCCCAAAGGAGGAGGTGAATTTAATATCAAACATTTTCACGTTCTTGTGGGCTAATGAAGAGGCAGCTGTTTTCGCTTGGCAGGGAGCCACTACCAATAGGGTTAATACGATGATTGGGAATATAATTGGCATATTAAATAACCTTGGAAAATAGTTTTTGAGCGGCCAAATGGTGTTGGTCTAACTTAAGCAGCAGCGCAAGGTGCCTTTTACCCATTTTCACCTGATCGGTTTTAAGAAGCTGCTGGGCCAATAAAAAACGTGCTTCGATATGACGTTCATTGCGTTGCAGAAGTTCGGTTAAATTGTCAATGGCTTGGGTTGGCTGGTTAAGCTGGCTATGTAAGGAGGCCAGTGCGAATAAATCTTTTTTATTGCGTTCGTCTTTCGCAATGGTCAGTAATACCGCTAATGCATCATTGGGTTTCTGTTGGTCAATGAGGTACTTTCCCAGTAAGCGTTTTATGCTGCGATTGCTTGGGTGTTTAAGGCTTAACTGGGTTAAATGAGAAACCGCTTGAGGCTTTTGATTGTTTAGCCACAAAATTTCACCATAAAGTTTTTCATTGTTTTTGGAATGTATTTTATTCACAGTGTTGTTTCTCGCCAAATCTATGAACGCTTTGGCCTCCTTAAATCGATTTAAATCTTTTGCTTGTTTACTGGCTTCATAGGCCACGTAGCTTGGGGCAATGTCTTTATTAAGAAACTGGCTTAAGGCTTGTAGTTGGCTGTCTTCATCAAGATTAGATTTAAGGTTGTTCAGTGTCATCCAAGCCACTCTTAACTCGTATAGGGAATTACCTTGTGCGTTAATCACTTTTTTAAGTTGAGTGTTGCTGTGATTGAACCATTTTTTCTTTTGGTAAATCTTGGCTAAAAGATAATGATGCTCTGCTTTTTTTTTCTTTAACTCAGAGGCCTTCTCAAGTGCTTGGCCAGTGTCGCCGTCTAAAAAATCGATTAATGCTTGATTAAACCCGTTGTCACTATCCTGTAATGATTTAGCAAGGTTGGCGTGTTTCTTAGCATTGTTGATCTTGCCTATTTCTAAGTAATTCCAAGCTAATACCTGATGAGCAAGGGTGGAGCTTTTAAGTGATTTATATTTATCTTTTAGAGTTTTTATGCTGCCGTTAAAATCAAGATGAGCTTGTTGATATTGGGCCATGTCTAAGCGAATGTTTTGGTTTTTTTCATCCATGGCCAGAGCCTGAGCATAGCTTTGTAAAACCTGAGTAAAAGGTAACTGCGCCTTTTGTTGTATGAGGGCTCGTTTTAACCAGGTGGCTGCGTGATTAGGGCGAAACTCTAATGACTTATCAAGGTGATGAAGGGCTTTGGAGTATTGCTTTTGTTCATCTAAACAGCTGGCAAATAAACTATGGGCTTTGGCTTTTCGCTTACCGCGACTGACATTAATGGCATGCACCATACTGGCCTCAAGTTGTTCGCAGCCCTGTGATTTTTTAAGCAGTATTACGACATTAATGGCGGCCATTTGGTGGTTAGGCTGTTGAATAATGATCTCTTGGTACAATTTTATGGCTTGCTCGGTTTTGCCTTGTCGGCTTAAAGAGAGCGCTTGTGAAAAAGGAATAGGCTGCTCATCGGATGTGGCTTCTTTTTGCTCCAAATCAAATGACTGATTTTGGGGTGAATCCGTGCTTTGAGTTAAGTGAACAATTTCTAAATCTTGCGCTTGTGCATTAAGGAAGGTTTCATTAATAAAAACACTTAAGGTAAAAATTAAAACAAGGCAGGCATAAATAAAGCTGCTATTTATAAGGGTTTTCATTGGGCTGGTGCTCCTTCGATGGCGAGAAGTAATTCTTTTTTAAAACCTGTTTGATGAATATTTTGAATTTCAAGCCCGGCTCGACCATTCACTTCCAATACCAAGGGTCCTAATATTTCATCTAGGCACACATCCACACCTAAATAGGCCAATGGCACGGCTTGGTAACTATTGACGGCCATCTCCTTAATACGTGACCAGTGGGGCACGGGCACATTAATAAGAGAAGCTTTGGTGTCGGGATGAAATTGAATAACCTTGCCCTTGTGCATAGCCTTTAAGGTTTGACCCGTTTCAATATCTACGGCCACTCCAATGGCCCCTTGATGCAAGTTGGCCTTGCCGTTAGAGGCCTGACTAGGTACGCGCAGCATGGCACTGATGATTTGACCATTGGCCAAGATAATTCGAATGTCGCTTAAGCCTTGAGGGCTAATGAGATTGATGCGTGGGTCTTGCTTTATAAGAGGTTCAATATAAGCGATGTCGGTTTCACCGCTTTGGCTGAAGCTGCCAATTAAAATTTCTTTTATGTGCTGCTTGAGTTGATCAAGACTGAAGGTTTTTCCACCTGCGCTTATATAATGTTCTTTTTTATCGATAATTACTAAAATCCCATTTCCTTGACTGCCATTGTTTGGTTTGATGACAAATTCTTTTAAACCTGTCAATTGCTCTTGAAGAGAATTTAAATGGTGCTGATGCTTGAAAGTGGCAAGGGTTTTAGGCACCAATACTTTTTTATCTATTAAGGCTTTCTTGCTGGCCAGTTTGTCAGCGGCCAAGCGCAGCAGAGGCTTGCTGTTATGTTTGTAAATAATATTACGGTTGCGATTGTTGATGCCCAGTAAATTTTTATTAACGCGGTTGTCCACGTGTTTAAAGCGCATTAATTCACTGATGCGAATGCCATCCCACTTGCCAATGAAAATGAGCCCAGCTAAAACTAATAAATAGGTTTCGGGGAAAATACTGAACAAGCTTTGCAATAGATAACTGTCCATATAGAAGTAACAAAGCAGTATGGTTAATAGCGTCCCCAGTGACGTGGTCAGCAGTTCCATCCAATGACCCTCAACCGTCACCTGATGAATACGCTCGGCCACAAAACTGATGATGACCACCGGCATAAGGGCCAGCATGCCGAATTCCATTTTTTGATCGTTGTTCATTAAATACAGCATGCTAATGAATAATAAACTGATGAGAGAAATTACCGTGGCTAAGCGAGCGGTTTTTAAAATACGCTGTTTTTCAAGCCAAATATGAAACACCAGCGCAATCATTAAAATGATTATAAAACCCAATAACCCCCAAAATAATCCACTGTACATACAGGTGGCCGCGATTAGCATGGGCATGAAAATACCAAAAGTTTTAATGCCCACCACATTGCGCAGAAAAGTGATGATGAGCGTACATAATGGAAATAATAAAATAATCGAAACCGTTGTGGGGGATAGGTGTAGCTCGGTTAAGGTGGGCGCTAGGTTAATTTTGGCTGGATTATCGCTTAATAGATCGGGGTACAAAGAGGGGCTAACGGTTTGACTGGATATACTGAACAAGTAGTCAAAGCCAATGTTGCTGGTGTGACGAAATAGCGCTTCGTCTCCTTGATACAACTTTAAAAAGTGGCTGGGCCGTGTGGCAAAATAACCATTGGTGGGGCCAAAGCTTACCCAATGGCCTTGCACGTAGGCTTCTACCCATTGGTGGCTGGTTTTTTTACTGCCATTGTCTAAGATTAGCCCACCCACTAGGCGAGCAGGAATGCCATTTAGTCTCGCCAACGCTACAAATAAGCGGCTTTTTCCGTTACAACTGGCGACTTTTAAACGCGCTGTGGTAAGCGCATCGGTGGTGCCTTTAAACGGCACTGAATCAATTTCTTGATGGGTGTAATTGAAAATACTGGTTAATACTGATTTTAGATCTTGGTTAGCAGGTTTAATATTTTGCCAAAGTTGAGCAATTTCTGGATGGTTCACTTGCACATGTTCGCTGCTATCAAGATAGGTGCTTATCTCGCTGGGGAGATTTTTTTCAATAGCAGTATTGTCAGGCAGTGAAAACTGATTTCCGGTTAGGTGGAGAAGGTATTCATAACCAGCGTAATGTTGGCTTTCATCTCCCGACCAAGTCATTAGCCGTCCGGACGGCAATAATTGTTCTTTGGTGGTGAAGTCTTGCGGGGTGATTTTTTCATCTAAAATATGTTGCCACGGACTTTGTTTAGGCAAATAGGTGTGGATATTCACATCGCTCTCTTCGCTTGAAAAATGCGATTGAAACGCCAATTTATAAACTGTTTTCGGAACAAACTGGTTAATGTCCAATGGTGACTGAGAAATGTGAGTGAGAAATAAAATTAAAAAGCTTAAAAAAAGTAGGGCGCTTGGCTCGAATAAGATGCGATTTAAGTTTTTTTGGGGCCACTGCATAGCTGCACCTGTAAAATGCGAAGGGATAATGTCAAGGCAAGTATGGCGGCAAGTGAGGCGATGGTCTGTCTGGGAAATGTTTTGAATTTGTACAAAGAAAAGCAAAAAATTGTTTTTTGCCTACAAAGGATTTACCCCCCTACAAAGCACTAACAAATAGTCGTGAGTGCTGAGATAAACTGTGACTCAATTAACAGAAATTAGCGCGCCCTGCGAAAGGTGAGGTTATAGCGGTGTTGTAAATGGGGCTGAAGTAAATCGGCTTTTATGGGTTTTATGCCATGGTGGCGCAACCTTGCGGGCCCGTGTATTACCAAAATATCACCATCTTGCAGTAATATATTGTGCGTTTTTTGAGTCAGGCGTTGGCCATGTTCAGCTTGGTTATTCGGAAGGTTATTAGCAAGGTAGTGATGGGCGTTTTTTGGGGTGTCTGGAAATAGCTGAAAGACTGCTTGTAAACCCATAGAGACAGAAACAATAGGCCACTTAAAATCGGCTTCGTCTTTATCTTGATGGCGGCCCAGGCTATGGCCAATTTCATATTGATTAATAAGGCAAGCGTCGGGTGTGAAATGACGAATGCCTGCCAATAGAGCTGCTTGTTGTGCCAGTTCGATAAAAGCTGGCGGCATGCTAGGCCATGGCAAATTAGAGAGAGGGTCGGTGGCACTGTATTGATAGCCATGTGGGCTACTAACCCATCCATAGTGGCCACAATTTGTCATGGCGATCTTAGTGGGGTAGCCCATGGGCGTCATCATATGACGCAAAGGTGCTTGGCTAACAATATCTTGAATATGTTTTAAATAGACTGAGCTTTGTAATAGGCCTTTTATCAGCACAATGCCGGGCGCCAGCACTTCGCTGGTGGGGACTGGCGTGCCGGAGGCATCAGGGGCGTTAGACTGAGAAAATAAATCACTCATGAATATACCCCGGTGGCTTCACTGAATTAACCCTGCTGGGCATTCCAATTAATGCATTCTTTAAGGGTAATGCCCGAGCCCCCAAAAATATCCAATGCGCTGCCGATGGTTAAGTCTACTTTACCGCCAGATAGCTCATGCACGCGCTTTAGGTCATTCAGTGAGCGCGCGCCCCCAGCATAGGTCATGGGAATATGAGCATGTTGCCCTAGTAAGGTGACCAGTTCTTCATCTATGCCGCCCTGTAAGCCTTCTACATCTGCGGCATGAATGAGAAATTCACTACAGTGATTGGCCAGCTCTTTCAGGTTTTGGGGATTAATTTGTGTTTGGGTAACGGTTTGCCAGCGGTTGGTGGCGATGTTCCAGCCATCTTGGGTACGTCGGCAGCTTAAATCTAAAATGAGTTTATCTCGGCCGGTTACTTTTTTTATTTGCTCTAGTTTTTCAAAAGAAAATTGATCATTTTCAAAAAGTGCAGAAGTGACAATGACGTGGCTGGCACCGGCTTGTAGAAAGTCAGCGGCGTTTTCATGGTTTACACCGCCACCAAATTGCAATCCGCCTGGCCATTTATGTAAGGCATTCATGACGGCTTGATGATTGCCAGGGCCCAATGCGATCACATGACCCCCTTGTAAATTATGAAGCTTATATAGCTCGGCGTAATAGCTGCTGTCGTAGTGGCTTACAAAATTAGTTTCGGCACCTTGATCGTTAAGGCTGCCGCCGACTATTTGCTTTACTTGGCCTTCATGTAAATCAATACATGGACGAAATTGAGTCAAAATACAAATCCAACTTAGACTGAATAGCCCCCATTATACTGAAAAAACCTGAGTTTGCTGGCTACTTTGCCATCACTTAGAGCAATAATTCTTCGAGCTCTTTGTAGGCGTGGCTTAGCAAAACCAGCTGGGCAGCTTTTCCCCTTGAAGTTGGCAGCAATTCTTCTTACGTGAAGAGGCTAAAGTGATTTAAAGTGAGCCTAATAACAACAATATAGTGACGTATTCAATGAATCTGGCTTTAACCGATACTCAAACCATGATTGCGCAAACCGCTGAAAAATTTGCCCAATCAGAATTAATGCCTGTTGCTCAAAAGGTGCAAGACCCAGCCCATAGGCCTGTTTTTTTGGGTAATTTAAAAAAATTGGCCGAGCTTGGTTTTATGGGGCTAAACATAGAATCACATTATGGCGGCACCGAAGCAGGTTCAGTGGCCTTTAGTTTGGCCATTACCGAAATTGCCAAAGGCTGTGCCTCTACAGCAGTCACTTGCTCAGTAAACAATATGGTGGCAGAAGTGATTCAAGCCATTGGTAATGAGCAACAAAAACAACATTATTTACATAAACTGTGCAGCGGTGAATATTCCGCTGGGGCATTTTGTTTAACTGAAGCCAGTTCAGGCTCTGACCCTGCCAATATGCAAACTCGCGCCACTAAGAACGGCGACAAGTGGGTCATTAATGGCAGTAAACTCTTTATTACCAGTGCCGCTTACGCAGGAGTCTTTGTGGTGTGGGCCGTGACCGACAGTCACCTTGCAAAAGGCAAAGGCATCAGTTGCTTTCTAGTGGAAGCCAATACCCCAGGCTTAATCATTGGCAAAGAAGAAAAGAAAATGGGTCAGCGGGCATCGGCCACCAATGAAGTGATTTTTGAAAACTGTGAAGTGCATGAAAGTGCTTTACTGGGAGAGTTAAACAAAGGTTTTAAAATAGCGGTAGGGGAGTTAGCGGGTGGCCGAATAGGGGTGGGCTCTTTAGCGTTGGGCGTGGCACAAGCAGCCATGGACATTGCGATTGATCATGTGAAAGAGCGCCAGCAATTTGGTCAATCCATTAGTCAATTTCAAGGGGTGCAATGGATGCTGGCTGAGCAGGCGATGAACCTACAGGCGGCGCGTTTATTGATTATGCAGGCTGCCTATAAAAAGGAGCAGGGTGAATACTTTGGTACTGAGGCTTCCATGGCCAAGCTATTTGCCACAGAGAAAGCCTGTGAAGCTTGCTATGTGGCCCAGCAATTAATGGGTGGGTTAGGCTATGTGGAAGATTGCCCCATAGAGCGATTAGTGAGGGATGTTCGGGTGAGCACTGTTTATGAAGGCACCAGTGAAATTCAAAAAGTCATCATCGCCAGGGAAATTCTCAAGTGACCACTGGTATTTAAGGCAGCAATAGGAAGGCCTGCTCATTATGCCCGTTAAGGAGGAATATAAGAGCAGGTATAGACATTCTCTGCCCCTGTCTATACTGATGTTTAAAGGAAAGGTTCACACTGGGACGTGAGGCAGGTTATTAGGTGGCGCATAGGGTGGAGATCGGCTAAGATTCACCGCCGTCAAAGGACGGTATGCAAAAATAGCACCACAGAGAGAATCTATGCGCTTTGAAGTTTGGGTGACAGTCATGAAAATTAGTGACCCCATAAAGTTAGACAAAGCCATCTCCACACACAAAAGAGAGATTATATGAGCTTTGACACCCTAGGTTTATCTGAAGAAATTCTAAAAGCAGTCACCGAACAAGGCTATACCACGCCATCCCCTATTCAAGCACAAGCCATTCCTGCGGTACTGCAGGGTAAAGATGTGATGGCCGCTGCCCAAACCGGTACCGGTAAAACCGCTGGTTTTACCTTGCCTATACTGCAATTGTTGTCCAATGGTCAACGTGCCCAGAATAACCAAGCTCGTGCCTTGATTCTTACCCCTACTCGAGAACTGGCGGCACAGGTGGCTGATAACGTATCCAAGTACAGCCAAAATCTGCCGTTAAAAAGTGCAGTGGTATTTGGTGGCGTTAAAATTAACCCGCAGATGCAAAAGTTACGCGGTGGCGTGGATGTATTAGTGGCCACACCTGGTCGCTTAATGGATTTGTACAATCAGCGTGCGGTGAATTTTAAAAACCTTGAAGTGTTGGTGCTAGATGAAGCGGACCGCATGTTAGACATGGGTTTTATTCATGATATTAAAAAAATCATTGCGCTTTTACCAAAGCAGCGTCAGAACTTATTATTTTCGGCGACATTTTCAGATGATATTCGCCGTTTAGCTAAGGGCTTGGTGAATAACCCGGTTGAGATATCGGTGACACCTGCCAATAGTACAGCGCCAAAAGTGAAGCAGTGGATTTATCCGGTTGATAAAAAGCAAAAGTCGAATCTTCTTATTAAATTAATCGAAGACAACGATTGGCAGCAGGTTTTGGTTTTTAGCCGTACCAAGCATGGCGCCAACAAGCTGACTAAAATTTTAGATGATCATAAAATTCCTGCCGCCGCGATTCATGGCAATAAAAGCCAAGGGGCCAGAACTCGTGCCTTAGCGGATTTTAAAGCAGGTAGTGTGAGAGTGTTGGTGGCAACTGACATCGCCGCTCGTGGTATTGATATTGACCAGCTGCCTCAAGTGGTGAACTTTGATTTACCCAATGTGGCTGAAGATTATGTCCACCGTATTGGGCGCACAGGTCGTGCTGGGGCTTCTGGACAAGCGGTATCCTTAGTGAGTCATGATGAATTTAAAGAGTTAAGTGCCATAGAGCGCCTTATTGGCAGAGTACTTGAGCGTGAATACTTGGTGGAATTTGACCCCATAAACCGTTTACCTGAATCTCGTTTAGATACTCGCCCTATTAAAGCTAAAAAGCCTAAAAAACCCAACGTTGACCACAAAGATGGACAACGCTCGGCAGAGAGTCAGCGCGGTCATAAACCCACTGGTAAAAACAAAAAACACATTGCAGGCAGTGCTGGTCAGAAGAAAAATACTGGCGAGAAAAGATCACCGTCAAATTCAGCTCCACGACGTCGTCCTGCCAATTCAGGTACGAGCAAGTAAAATATAATCCCCTTAAAAACACTCAATGTGTTTTTAAGGGGATTGATGAGGATAACGTTCTTGATAAGTATCAATAGTCTTAATGATTAAGCCAATTGATATTTCTTTGTTAGCGATACAGGGTAAAATGGCGTGAGCTGCCGGTTTTTAGCTTATAGATTGGTAAGCGGCAACAAAATGGAGAGCTTTAGAACATTGGGTGGTTGTAACTGATATGTATTTAGATAACTTTCAAGTTAAAGTGAACGCTCAGGTTCCGGTTTTATTCTTGGCCGTTTTGCTTCCCATTGCGTTTTTTAATGCCACGCTTTTTCATTCATTGGTTGAAGGCTTTGCCATTATCGTGGCTATTCTCACTTTCGTGGTGGCCTTTAATACCTATCAGTTTTCACAATCTCACTTCTTAATGTTCATCGGTTGTGGTTACTTTTGGGTTGGTATACTGGATTTCTGCCACACCATCACTTTCTCCGATACTAATGTTATAGGTAATTCTACCGTCGGTACGACCATTCAATTTTGGATGGTGGCCCGGTTTTTAGAAGCATTTATATTATTGGGCTTTACCAGCTTTATGGATCGAAAAATCCGTAATCTATTATTGTTTTGGATGATAGGCGGGGTGTTTGCAGCACTGTGTTTTTTAATTTTAATGGGATGGTTTCCGGATCTTTATGATGAAGAAAATGGTTTGTCGGCCACTAAAATTATTGGGGAGTACATTGTTATCGTCTTGCTGTTTGCTGCCGCAAGACGGGTATGGGTACGCCGTTTAAAATTTAACGCTTCAGTTTATCGTCTACTAATGTTGTCTATTGGTTTGACTATTGCCGCTGAAGTGGCTTTTACCCTTTACAGTAGTTTGTCTGGCGTCACCATTATTGTGGGGCATATCTTCAAGTTAATGTCTTATTGGGCTATTTATGTGGCCTTAGTAGAAAGTACCCTTACTCAGCCATTTAAGTCGCTTACCCTCAGTTCAGGCACTTTTAATGCTTTGCCAGATGCCATTGTGGCGGTGAGTCGCGGGGGGCATATTTTGCATGCCAATCAATCTGCACGGGATGCTTCTGAACACCCCGATATTATGGTGGGCATGCATGTTCATGATGTGTTTCATTCTAAAAAGTTTGCCGCCCATGACTGCCCCATTTGCCGCTCTATTTATCAAAAAGAACCCATTCATTACCAAGAAATATCATTAGAAGACAAATGGTATGCCATTACCTTAACGCCCATAAAATACCAAGACTTAAATAATGTGGTGTTGCATGTGAGCCGTGATATTACTCAGCATAAAGAAACTACCTCTCAATATCACACAGCCAATCGGCTGTATACGGTGTTAAGGCTAACCAATAAAGCCATTATTAGTAATCGCACCAAAGAAGACTTATTAGATTCTATTTGTCATATTGCAGTGAAGCATGGTGGCTTCTCTATGGCCTGGATTGGGATGATAGAAGGAGATGATGTAGTACCCGTAAGTTCAGCTGGGGATTCTAATCATTATCTTACGGGCATTAATGTACGTGTTGATAATTCTGAGTTTGCCCGTGGCCCTGTGGGGGTAAGTGGTAAAACTGGTGAAGTGGCATTTGTGAATAATGTTGAATTAGACAATAGTTTTAGCCCTTGGCGTCGTGCGGCATTGGCCTGTGGTTTTAAATCATTGGCGGTGATTCCTGTGATTCAAGAAGATAAAACCATTGGTGTGTTTGCTATTTATTCAAGTGAAGTAGATGCTTTTGATACACAAATCTTAGAATTGCTGTCTAGCTTAAGCGATGACATTAACAGCGTTATTACCTATATACAGGCAGAAGAAAAACGCAAAATTGCAGAAAGCAAGCTTAAGCAATTACACCTTGCCATAGAGCAAAGTAAAAGTGCTATTGCGATTTCTGATATTCAGGGAAATATAGAATATATAAACCCTTATTACTCTCAATTAACCGGTTACCAAGAAAGCGAAGTGCTTTCCCAAAACATTGATCGCTTTTCTCGTGCTTTAGTGGCTGAACAAGAAGTGCTTCAGCAGTGTTGGAGAAGGGTATTGGATGGCCATGACTGGAATGGCGAGGTGATGTGTTTGAAAAAAGACGGCGAGCCATATTGGGCGTTGTTGTCTGTATCGCCTATTTTTGCTGGTAAGGTTATTACGCATATTATTTGGACCTCTAAAGATAATACTGAGCTTCACGAAGCTCACGAGACCATCAGTCAGCTTGCTTATTATGATGCGTTAACGGGGTTGCCGAATCGCCGTTTGTACCACGACCGTTTTCAACTGGCCATAAGCGCTGCCAAGTGCCATCGAACCAAATTAGCCTTAATGTTTTTGGATTTAGATAATTTTAAAGCGGTGAATGATTCTTGGGGGCATGAGTTTGGTGATCAATTATTAAAACATACGGCCATTACCTTAAATGACTGTGTGCGGGAGATGGATACGGTTGCCAGATTGGGTGGTGATGAATTTTGTATCATCATCAATGATGTGGAAGACAATGCTGACATTATTCACATGGCCGATAATATTCTTAATTCACTCACGAAGAAAACATTAATTGCTGATCGTGAAATGAGCATTACCACCAGTATTGGTATTAGCTTGTACCCGGATGACGGTGAAGAGGCCACTGAATTAATAAAATGCGCTGATATGGCCATGTACCATGCTAAAGAAAAGGGAAAAAATAACTTTCAATTTTTTGAAGAATTTCTAAATGTAAATGCCCAAAAACGTTTAGAGTTTGAGCGCAAAATAATGAAGGCTCATGAAAATGATGCGTTTCAGCTTTATTATCAGCCTCAATTTAATATGCAAACCGGCGAGTTAACTGGCGTGGAGGCATTAATTCGATGGATTGATGATGGTCGCGTGGTGCTGCCTGGTGAATTTATTCCTATTTCAGAGGAATCCTCTCTTATTAATGACTTAGGCAAGTGGGTGGTTCATAAAGCGTGTCATGAATTTCAAAGCCTTTTAAATAAGGGGTTTCCTCCTGTAAAAATGGCCATTAATATCTCGGCCAATCAATTTCATAAACCCAATGAGCTATTGGGCTGTATTGAAAATGCTCTGGCTGAATCGGGTTTGTCTGGAGCTTTGTTGCAGTTAGAGCTTACCGAAAGCGTTATGATTGATGACGTTAAAGAAACCATTGTTATTATTGAAAAATTAAAGAAAAAAGACATTACATTTGCCATTGATGACTTTGGTACAGGCTATTCTTCATTGAGTTACTTGAAAGTATTTCCTGTGGATTTAATTAAAATTGATCAAAGCTTTATTCACGACGTGGAGCATGATGCCAGTAACCGCACCATTATTGGGGCGATTACAGATATGGCTCATGAACTTGGCCTGAAGGTGTTGGCCGAAGGGGTGGAAACAAAGCAGCAGCTAGAACACCTTAAGGTTCACAAATGTGATTATGTGCAAGGGCATTACTATGCTAAGGCCATGCCTGCAGACGTACTGTTAAATCAGTATCGTCAAAAATCATCTGTTTGATGATAGGGCAGCTTAAAAATAATAATTCTTTTCTGAAGCGTTATTGCGTTTTACGTATTTTCTTAAGCCATAGCCATTGTGTTCTTTAATGACCATGAGTTCGTTTAGTAGTTTTTTGGCTTTAAAGATATTCATGGACTCAAGTGCATATTGAGGTTGGACTTCACTGGCAGTTCTCATGTGTTGTATGGCGTCATCCAGTCTCTTCTTTCCGTACATATACAGTAGCGATTGAGCGTATTCAATGTGCACTGTGGGGAGCTTTTTACGCTGGATAATCGCTTGCTGATAATACCTTTCAACGGACTCGTGGTTGGCATCAAAGGCCAGTCTTGCCATTAACTTACCTAATTTACGAACAATTCCTGCATCCATCGATCCTAGTGCTGCCAAAATAAAAATATGATCAGGGTCTTTGGCATTCATTTCAGCTAGGGCTTGTTGCATCTTATTTAGATAGTCTCTTGTTACCACAGTGGGCATGGCTAATTCTTCACTGAGCCTGGCCATGGAGAAGAATGCAAAAAACTGAGTGGTGATATCGTATTGTGTGAGGGTCTTAGATTGTTCGTGCCGCTTCAATACATCTTCCCAAAGTGCGTGACGTTTTTGCTTGTTGGTTTCAAGCCGAGATGCGTAGGTAGATTGAGCGTAAAATGCCACGCAGTACCCAAGTGGGCCAAGGCTATAGCCAAGTTGGGTGGCTTTTTGGAATTGTCCCTTGAAAAAGGCTATCCATGCTTCTTGTAGAATATTGGCCGTTTTACTAAGTGATTGATAGTGAGGGATGGCGTTTTTAAGTTCAGGGTTTTGCGTGAGTACCTTATTGATGTATGCGGCATCTGGAAAAGGATAGTGGGATGCTCTGTGTAAGTATGGCCACTTTTTCTTTAGGTTTTGGGGGGTAAGGTGAAATTCTTTTTTATCAAAAGGGAATGCTCTCCACGGGTTGCCGTATATGAGGTCATCTTGTTGTGCATGGCAAATATTCACAGGGCTTAGAACGAATAATAAAATGCTAAATACAATTGCCTTTACCATGACACGCTTCCCTGACTTTTTCCCAGTTTAAAGTAGTGCGGGTCTTAGTGCATTGGCTTCAAAGTATAGTTACCCGCGTCATTTGGGTAACTAAAAAGCGCTTGTTTAGATAGGGAGGAAGTTGGCGTAGGTTAAAAGCTTGATCCGGGCTGTTTTAAAAATTCAATTTCGTCAGCGGTAGAGCTTCGGCCCAGTACTGAATTTCGGTGTGGGTATCGACCAAACTGCTCAACGATGGCTTTATGCTTAAGCTCAAAATTGTAGTTATCAGTCAGGTCTGCCTCTTTAAATAGCGAGGTGGCCACTTGGTGAATTTCAAGTGATTCACTGTGCATAAACGGCATATATAGAAAGCTTAGCATGTGCTTGGCTAGGTGTTGGTCGGCTTTGTGGGTAATGGCTTCTTGGGCCAATACCAAAGCTAAGGCATCGCTGGCAAATGCCTTGGGGGAGTCACGGTAAATATTTCGGGAGAATTGATCCAGTACAATGATTTCAGCTAGTCGCCCTTCAGGGGTCGTGCGCCAGGCATATAACTCACCCTGGTTGGCTTGTCTGTGTATTTTTCCAAAGCGCTCTGATATTAGCTGATCAAACTCAGGGTCTTTCTTCCACCACTTGGCGGGGGTGATTTCCTTAAACCAAAAGTCTAGAACGGCTTGGTGCATAATCGTGGCCTCATGTGAGGGGGGTGAAAATTCTGAGTGTTGTCATAATTATCGTAGAGTTGTTGGAAATTGAAAGCTAAAGTTAAAAATTTGTAGCTTTCAATTTCTTTACTTATAAATCAACGGATATTGTTAGGCGTAGTCGTATTCGCCACCCACTTCAAGTGCTTTCTGGTAGGCGGGGCGGGCTTGAAACTTTTTAACAAACTTTGTGATGTTAGGGAGGTGGTTGGCGCCTTCTCGTGCCACTAATGCCTCAAGCGGGAAGCTCATTTGAAAATCAGCGCCGCTTATATTTTTACCGCAAAACCATTCATTTTTAGATAGGTGCTGCTCTATGAATTCTAAATTGGTTTTTATATTTGGGCCTGCGTAAGAATTAATGACTTTATTGGCGATCATTTTAGCAATGGGTTTGATAAAGAATGGCATGGGGCTGTCTTTAACTTTATCAAATATTAATTTAATCAACAGTTGTGGCATTAACGAACCTTCAGCGTAGTGTATCCAATAAGTGTACTGTCTGTGTTGCTCAGTGCCAGGGGTGGGATAAAATTCTTTACCATGGGTTTGCACTAAATATTCTATGATGGCACCAGACTCTGCCATGGTAGCGTCCCCTTCTGTGATCACGGGTGACTTACCTAGCGCGTGGATATTTTTAAGTTCTTTAGGGGCTAAAACTGTCACTTTATCTCTTTCATAAAAGGCGACTTCGTAGGGGGTTTTTAATTCTTCTAAGAGCCATAAAATACGTTGCGATCGAGAGTTATTTAAATGGTGAAGGGTAATCATGAAGAGCCTTAAAGTATTTATTTTTAGGTAAGTAGAATTACGTGTTCTCTTTTATAGCAGGGCTGATGTGAAAAAGCATGTGCAATTTCTTACTGGATTCTTACGTATAACGAAGCCTTATGTTGGCTTATTCATGTGCCTAATGGTGATTTTATTTTGTATTTTATTTGATAGGTATTAATAAGGTTGCCAAGCAACATCAATGCAGCTCCTACAATGATAGAAATGTTAAAACTTTCCGAATAAAGCATTACGCCTACTGCTGCAATGAGTGGCAGCCTTAAAAAATCAAGCGTCACCACGGTACTTACTTCACTGTTATGCATGGCTTTGGCAATACAGTAATGTGCGGTTAGTGCCGTGATTCCAACTAATAATAGCCAAGCCCATTGAATTGGGTTGGGTAGGTACCAGTTGTTGAAAGTTAGTAACCCTGCAATGGGCAGCTGTATGGCGCACATATAAAAAAGAATGGTGAGGGGGTGTTCGCTTTGCGAAAGGGATTTAGTGCTAATGTGAGCAATGGCATAACAAATGGCTGCGCCGAGTACGATAAAAGAGATGGCATTAAAAATTTCGCTACCAGGGGCAACAATAATATAAACCCCTGTTAAACCAAGGAGTATGGCCATGATTTTTTTTCGAGTGATTTTCTCCTTTAGCACCCAGGCGGCTATGAGCATGGTCCATAGCGGTGTGGTGAACTCTAAAGCAAATACTTGTGCCAGCGGAAGCAGGGCTAGACCTAAGAACCAACCATACTGGCCAGAAAAATGAAAAATATTTCGTAAAGCATGCTGCTTTAAGCGCTGACTTTTAAAAAGATGGCGTCGTTGGCTTGCCAGAATGATGACAGAAATAATGACCAACCCAATAGCGCTTCGAAAAAATAAAATTTGAAAGGTATTGATCTCTGAGCTGAGTTCTCGAACCGATATGGCCATCAAGCAGAACGAGGCCAATGTTCCCATCATCCATAACACGCTGGTCATATTGGTGCTCCCAAAAAGAATGTGTATGGTAATAAATTGAGTCTGACTTGGGGAGTTTTAATTGGGCGCCTTAGTTAATTGTTCTCTTGATGGGTAGTTAGATGAATGTAGTGCTCTTCATCTATGTTCACCTCAATGATAAAAGGGCAGCAGCATACTGGGCAATCCTCTGTGTAATTTTGTTGCTTGAAGGTGCGATCTACCAGAAGTGTTATGGGTTCAGAGCAGTAGGGGCAGTGACTGGTGATGTTTTCTAACAGATTCATAGGGGGGTAAGTTTAGTGTGAAGGATACTTATAACTATAGGAAGGGGATTGGACATGGCAAATTAGGTGGGAAAGTAACGGGCATAAAAAAAGGGTAAAATCTTAACGATTTTTACCCTTTTTCTTTCTCTTTAGTGCTTAACTAAATCTTACTGAAAAGACTTGGTTAATATGATTTGCAATTAATATTGCAAATCAAAACAACTATAGAGGAGTGATGTCTTCAGCTTGAGGACCTTTCTGACCTTGAGTAACAGTAAACTGTACTTTTTGGCCTTCAGTCAAAGTTTTGAAGCCAGTACCAGTGATAGCACGGAAGTGAGCGAAAACGTCAGGACCGTTTTCTTGTTCGATGAAACCGAAACCTTTAGCTTCGTTGAACCACTTAACTGTACCAGTAGTAGTAGACATAATAGTATCCTATTTATTTAAGAGTAATGTGTGACTTAATAAAAAGTCGTGTCGCTGGAAGGTTTGCTATTACTTATAAAAACAGGACGAGGAATTATAAACATAAAACTCCGCATGGTGTGCATAAATATAAGACGTTCTTTCAAGCTGCGTCGCATTCTAAACCTCTTAGAGCGATAGTCAACCACTATGTCTAATAAAATACATAAGTTAACGGTTTTTAGGCTTTTTTATGGTGTATTTGTCCACGACAAACATATTTAAACGGCTTTCAAATGTCAGAGCGGGGGGCTATAGCCAAAAAAGTATGTTGATACGAGACAAGTAGATTTGGCGATACAAACCAATTTAGGAATCTTCACAATAACAAGGCAAACGTGTACTTGTGGGGCTTTAAAAGCAGTAGGGATTTGGGGTAAACAACTGCTCAGAGGCGAGCAGTTGTAGGGGGAGAATTAGGCAGCGTTAGCTGTAAAGCGATTTTCAAGATAATTGATGATCTCTTTTGACTCGTACATCCAGCGCACTTCGCCTTTGTCTTCAATGCGTAAGCAAGGGACTTTAAGCTTGCCACCGCCTTGTAAAAGTTCTTCGCGGCTTGCATCGCTGCGCTTGGCATCACGGGTTTCAATATCCAGTGACTGACGCTTCATAGAACGACGTACTTTCACGCAAAAAGGGCAGGCTTTGTATTGATACAGCGCTAAAGCAGCAGTTTGTTCATTCACTTTGTTCTGGGCATCGGCTTCGCGCTTGACGCCTTTAGGAGTGAATACCCAATCAAAAAATAAGATCAGTGCACCTAATATTGCTCTAACAATCACCATAAAAACTCCATTCGAGTAGATTTTAAATGGCGCCAGTATACGCATGTGGCGTGATTTGAACAAATATCAAGCGACAAATTTAGTGTGTCTGGTCGCTTTCAAGTGGATGAATTAAAAGTTTTAAGCCACAGCTGAAATTATGAATACAGCTGATTTCCCTGAGATGGGCCGGATACCTTGCCATTTTGTACATTTATCTGGGCATTGGCCACTCTACTGTTACTGGCATTCACCAGCCAATCGCCAGCTGCTTGTTCATTTGTGCCTCCTTCTAATTTTTGTTGCCATTGTTGGTGAAGTTGATACAGGTTTTGCAGGGTGAAGTAGTTTTCGGTTTTCACATAGCCCTGCTGTAAATCTGAATTCTCTTTAAATAAAGCTTCAATTTTATCTTTATCAGGGTGGTCGTTATCCACTTGCACAGAGCCGTCAGAGTTGATGGTAAGTTTCATAGCTATGCTGGTATCAACACCCGTTTTAGTCAGTTCATCATTGAGTAATTGTTCAAAGGCCGTTACATCTGCCTTGGTAGGAAGACTTAAAGGAGCCATCTCTAACAATGAGGGAGCTTCGTTGGTTGTGGTTTCTTGAGTGCTTTGCTCAACTTGTTTGTCACCGTATATGCTCGCTATGCTTTGCTCGAACTTTTCAGTAATTTGCTGTGCTTTTGAATTTTCCCCCAATACATCAGAGCTTAAGGATACCGTGACAGAAGGAGCAGCAGCGGCAGGGGTTGGCCGCTTAAGCGGCGCAGGTGTGCCTTGTATTTCTGTTATGGGGGTATTGTGTATGCGAGTCATGCCTGCCGTCATGGCTGTCAGTGCGTTGTTATTCATAACCAAATCCGAATCTTAGTCGAAAATAATGAGGTAAATCGTTAAGGCTCCTGCATTAATTGATGGTTTTTCCTGCGTGATCGCAGTTAAAGGGGCAAGCAATTAATTCAGGTGCTGTTTGTTACCTTGTGTATTTCTTTAAAGATTGCAGGGATTAGGCCATGTAAAAATTTTTAGGAGCCGCTTATTAATTCAATAAGCGGGAAGGTGGTAACATTTTAATTAAGCCTGCTCGCTTGCGTATCGATTACGGTATTGTTTTATGAGCTTTTTCAAACGTATTTGGTCTGCCACTAAAGAGAAAATAGCCCATGAGTTGCCCTTAGGTTGCTTGCCTTTTCCCATGCGTTGTAACTGGCGTTTTGTAATGGCCATGGTAGCAACGCTTGCCATGGCTTTGTTTTTCCAGGTTATGTTAGGAAGAGTGGCTTGGGTAGTGGGGTCTGTTTTCCATAAATTAGGCAGGGAAGGGCTAAAGGCTAAGGCACGCCCTAGACCTACCATTTGCACTCCTTCATCTATCACTTGTTGCGCAATGGCTAAGCGGGTAATGCCTCCGGTGGTCATGATGGGCATCGTAGCTTGTTTAGCCATGTCTTTGGCAAAATTAAGAAAATACGCTTCACGGGCCAAAGTGCGACCGTCGCTTGTACTGCCCTGCATGGCAGGACTTTCATAACTGCCACCGGATACTTCCACTAGGTCTATATTTAAATCTCCCAGTATTTTAATGACTTGTAATGCATCTTCACTGTCAAATCCGCCCCGTTGAAAATCAGCAGAATTGAGTTTTACCGCAATGGTCGTCTCTTTTGGCACGCTTGCTTGAACGGCTTTTACCACTTCTACCAGTAAGCGAGCGCGATTATTTAAACTGCCGCCCCAATTATCGGTTCGCAAGTTACATAAAGGCGATAAAAACTGTGACAACAAGTAGCCATGGGCGGCGTGTATTTGAACGCCGTTAAAGCCAGCTTCTACGGCTTTTTGGGCGGTAATGGCAAAACGCTCGATGACATCTTGAATTTCCTGTTCGCTCATGGGAGTGGGCTGACCAAATAATTTACTGTGTTTGCCCATGTCTAAGGCCACGTCAGAAGGAGATAAAACTTTTCCTCCCAAGGCTGCATAGACTTGTCGTCCAGGGTGATTAATTTGCATCCATATGTGGCCGCCATTTTTCTGAGCAGCGCTCGCCCATTTTTTAAAAGGGCCAATGGGGGTATTTAACTCTAAGGCAATGCCTCCTGGGCCGGTCATGGCGCGATGATCTATCATGACATTGCCGGTGATTAATAAGCCTGTCCCACCATTTGCCCATTGCTCATATAAGTTAAACATTTCATCACCCGGTAAATGACCTGTGATGGCCATATTTTCTTCCATGGCCGCTTTTGCTAAACGGTTAGGCAGTGCTATGCCATTGGGAAGTGTAAGTGGAGAATAAATGGATTGACTCATGTTCACATGCCTCGTAGATATAACAATACTGGTTGATGTAGGAAGTGAAAAAAGTATAAGCTTAAAGTTAACTTTAAGGTCAATAGTTAATTTCTAATAGGGAGTTGTTTTATGCGAATTGGAGAATTAGCCAAGCAAACCGGCATTGCTGCCCATACCATTCGCTTTTACGAGTCCAAGGGATTATTGCCCAAGCCTAAAAGAGGAATGAACGGCTACCGCACTTATTCAGATGAAAGTGTGCAGGTCTTGTCTCGTATTCAAACCGCACAGCGGCTGGGGTTTAGCCTTGAGGATATTCACTCGTTAGTGGGGGAGAAGGCCAACGCTAATGGCTTGGATCATGAAAAGCTACTGGGGCACTTAGATGCCCGCTTAGAAGAAGTAGAGCAATTATTAAATCGTCTGACGCTGCAAAAAGCTGAAATTAAAGAGTTTAAGAAACAGCTTGAAATTAATTGGCAACAAGGCAGTTGCATGCAAGCAGATGAACTGACGCAATTAAATAAGGATGTAAATCCCAAGCATTAACTCCTTGTTAATCTTTATTGAGCCGTATGTCGTTTAACGCGCCCAGGTGTTT
Organism: uncultured Bermanella sp.; assembly: GCA_913058575.1. Classification (GTDB taxonomy): domain Bacteria; phylum Pseudomonadota; class Gammaproteobacteria; order Pseudomonadales; family Oceanobacteraceae; genus Bermanella. Next base: position 7,627 of record CAJXRF010000042.1, on the reverse strand, counting down.
CCCCAAAAAACTGCTTAAAGGCTTTGCTAAACGCTGCCTCTGATGAATAGCCAGCCGCTTCTGAAATATCAATCATAGTGTACCCACCTGCTTGCAACTGGCCCTTGGCTTTTTGCATGCGCCAGTTTATTAAATAGGTTTTAGGAGGCATACCCACCAAATTGGCAAACCTATCGGTAAACGCGGTGCGAGACATGCCCACGTGTTCCCCGAGCCGTTCTACTGTCCAAGTGGCGTTGGTTTCTTCGTGAATTAAATTTAAGGCTTTGCCTATTTGTGGGTCGCTTAAGGCTGCTAAATATAATTGTTGGCCAGCATGCTCTTGCATGAAGTGTCGCATGAGCTCAATAAATAGGACTTCGGTGAGCCGATCGACCATGACGGTTGAACCAGGGTTCATGCTCCTTGCTTCTAAAGACAGGGTATTAATAAGGGATTTTAGCCAAGTGGTTTTGTCGCTTTGGGCCGCTTTAATGTGAATAAAACAGGGTAAGTCGCGAATAAATGGGTGTTTCACCGAAGTGTCATAACTGAAGGCCCCGCATAGCAAGGTGTTATTAATTGTGCCGCTATTACCCGTATTTGAGGTAATGTGAAAGGGGTTATTTCCCGCTTGAATTTGTGAAACCACACTCTTGCCTGGCAGCATATTGCTGTCTTGTTGATCACTAATGCTGTGGGCGCCACCACTTGGGAAAGCCACTATGTCTCCCATTTTCAAATGAATGGCTTCTGTTTGCGGATACACCCGTAGCCAGCATTCGCCACTGATGACCACATGGAATAACCCCTCGTCGCCTTTTGCCACTTCCATGCCCCATGGTGAGCTGAAGTCACTGCAGAAATAGGTGCTGGTATTTAGGCGGATGGTTTTTAGTACATCAGCTAGGGCATCCATGGTGTAATCCTTTGGGAATGGCTAAATGATCAAAATGACAAAATATCTGCTGATTTTATCATATTTTGTTCATTCAGGATTTGGATAATGAGCTTCATTCACGTTAAGCCCACATATGGAGACCATTATGAGCCACACCCAAAACATTGAAGGACTTGCCCTATACCAATACCGAGCCTGCCCATATTGTGCTCGCACCCGCCAAGTCTTAGATAAGTTGAATTTAAATATCCAGCAGCGCGATGTTCAAATGGAACCTAAATATAGACAAGAGCTCATGCAGCAAGGAGGCAGTCGTCAGGTGCCGTGCTTGCGAATAGAAAAAGGCAATGGCCAAGTACAGTGGTTGTATGAGTCTGGTGACATTATTAAATATCTTAATGTACTGCATAAAAACCAAACGGTTAGCGCCTAATTTTTAATTAGATTGACCTGATTGCTAAGGAAATAAACATGATTTACAAAGAAGTTGATGTGGCCATTATTGGTTCAGGTACTGCGGGTATGGCGGCTTATCGTGCAGCTAAAGAATTTACCAACAGCATTGCACTCATTGAAGGTGGTGAATACGGAACCACTTGTGCACGAGTGGGTTGCATGCCCAGTAAATTATTAATTGCCGCGGCCGATGCCGCTTATCATGCCCAACACGCGTCAGGGTTTGGCATTGAGGTGATAGGAGTGAAGGTAGATGGCAAGGCCGTTATGCAACGAGTGCGCCGCGAGCGTGATCGATTTGTGGGGTTTGTGCTGGAATCGGTAGAGGGCTTTGATGAACAGCACCGCTTGCGCGGTTACGCTAAATTTAAAAATGCCCATACATTAATCATTGATGAACATACTGAAATTACCGCTAAACGAATTGTCATCGCCACAGGTTCTCGACCTGTTTACCCTGATTTATTTCTTGAGGCAGGGGATCGGCTTTTAATTAACGACAGTGTTTTTGAATTAGACGATTTACCTGAGTCGGTGGCCGTTTTTGGCCCCGGTGTCATTGGGTTAGAGTTGGGGCAGGCCTTAAGTCGCTTAGGTGTTCGGGTGAAAGTATTTGGTCGCGGCGGTTCAGTGGCCAGTTTGCAAGACAAGGAAATAAAAGAATACGCTCAAGATATATTCAATAAAGAATTTTATTTAAATACCAATGCGCAGGTACACACTGTGCGTAAAAAAGGCCAAGCTGTTGAAATTGAATACATAGAAAAAGACGGCAGGCCAGTCACTGAATCGTTTTCATATTTACTAGCGGCTACTGGTCGTCGTGCCAATACCGACAAAATGGCCATTGAAAATACCGGCCTAGCCTTAGATGATAAAGGCGTGCCGATTTTTGATCACCACACGTTGCAAACCAATGTTGAACATATCTTTATTGCAGGGGATGCCAACAATGAAATTCCGTTATTGCACGAAGCCGCCGATGAAGGAAAAATCGCCGGTGCCAATGCTGGGCGTTTTCCTGATGTGCGTGCGGGTTTAAGGCGCACACCTTTAGGTGTGGTGTTTACTGAGCCACAAATTGCCAATATAGGGCTTTCCCCTAATGAGGTAGAAGCGCGTTATGCAGGCCACTATGCCGTAGGGGAAGTGAGCTTTGAAGGGCAGGGCCGTAGTCGTGTGATGCTTAAAAACCAAGGTATCTTAAAGGTATATGGAGAGCAGGGGACGGGGTTATTGTTGGGTGCTGAAATGTTTGGCCCCGCCGCCGAACACATCGGTCACTTATTGTCTTGGGCTATTCAGCAACGTCAAACCGTGGCGCAAATATTAGATATGCCATTTTATCACCCAGTCATTGAAGAAGGGGTGCGTACGGCACTGAGGGATTTAAATGCTAAGCTTCATATAGCGCCGCAGGGGGTTAAAAACAGTATGGATTGTGGTCCAGGAGCCTAAAATGCTATGTAAACAGTTGATGTTTAAGGCGCTGACCGTGTCTGTGGTGGTGGGCACCATATTGTTGATTATTAACCAATATGATGCCCTGTTTGGCCACAGTGAGTTACGGGTTTTACCTGCTGTCTTAACCTATTGTGTGCCTTTTATAGTGTTTATTGCCGGCAAAATATCAGGGGATAAAGAAAAACGGAAATAGCAAAGGCACACTGTTTTTTGATTTATTCAATACACCCTTTATGTTAATAGCTAAAACCATGCAATCTTGCATGGTTTTTTGTGTAAGAACGAAATAGGCGGGGCTTATTAAGCCAGCGGTTCATGATAAACTGCCGTATATGGTTGCCTTTAACTTTTTTGCAGTTTTTGAATTTGGGGAGTGTTTGTGTCGTTTTTTACCAGCATAGATGAAAATGTGGTGTGCATCACTCGCAGTAATGCTGAGGAGCCGTTGGCGAGCTTTTCATTATTTGACTTTGAACTGGAAGGTCTTAGTTGGCCAAGCGTTGAACATTATTTTCAGGGCATGAAGTTTCCTAAAGGGGATTACCAAGAGAAAATACGCCATGCTGAAACGGCTAAAAAAGCTCAAAAGCTAGGGCGCAGTCGCTTCAAAAAAATTCGTAAAGATTGGAAAGAAGTGCGTGAAGTAATCATGACGCGCGGTGTGTACACTCAGTGTCGAACACACAAGGATTTAGCCCAAAGTTTGTTAAATACGGGTCAGACAACGTTAGTTGATAATACCCAGTATGATTACTTTTGGGGCTGTGGACGTGATCGCCGTGGTGAAAATGCATTTGGTAAAATATTAATGAGTGTTCGGGAAAAATTACTTGCCGAGCAAAAAGCCTAAATCAGTCAAAGTATTAACCTCTCTAGAATAATCAATTTCCCAGGGTTATTCTGGGGTATCTAATTCTGACTGAAGCTTTTCAATCTCATCTAAAACGCGAATAAATTTCTGCCCAAATTCTGTGACCTGATATTCCACTCTTGGAGGGACCTCGGGGTAACTTATTTTTTCTAATATACCAAAATCAGTATTCTTTTTAAGGCAGCTATTAAGCACCTTAGTGGTTAAACCTTCTACATTTCGCACCATCTCACCTGGACGATTAATCTTTTTAGTCAGCAACTGATAAACCGTTAAAGACCATTTACAGCCGTAAATGGTTTCCACCATACGTGCTGAGTCCTTTGGTGGTGTTTTTCTTGAAATTAATTTGCCCTGATTATTCATCATTACTTACCAAAAAGTACCTACCTAACCAAATAGTGCTTACTTTTCAGCTGCACTTTGTTAACGCAAGATTACCACACACAAACACAAGCAAGGGGATTAAAAATGAAATTCACTAAATCAGGTATCGCACTAATCGTTGGCGGCAGCAGTGGAATGGGGCTGGCCACTGCGAAACTTTTATTGGCGAAAAATATTGAAGTGGTGATTGTCGGTAATAATGTCAGCAAGCTAAATGACGCAGTCACGGATTTACAAAAATTGGGTAAAGTCAGTGGATTGCAGGCTAATCTTTATAACTCTGAAAGTTTGCAAAGGATATTGGACTTTGTCGCTCAAGAAGACGTTAAAATCGGTTACTTAGTGAATGCGGCAGGCTATTTCAACCCTAAGCCATTTGTTGATCATACTCAGGATGATTATGAAATTTACATGGGATTAAACAAGGCGACATTTATCATTAGCCAAGCGGTAGTGGGTAACATGATGAAGCAAGGCGGTGGCAGTATTGTGAATATTGGCTCTATGTGGGCGAAGCAGGCCATTAAAGCCACGCCATCTTCAGCCTATTCAATGGCAAAGGCAGGGCTTCATGCCCTAACTCAGCACATGGCCATGGAATTAGGTGACTTAGGTATTCGAGTGAATGCGGTTTCCCCTGCTATGGTGAAGACGCCTATTTATGAGGCCTTTATTGATCCAGCAGATGTGGATGAAGCCTTGGAAGGTTTTAATGGCTTTCATCCCATTGGGCGCGTGGGAAGAGCAGTTGATGTGGCCAATTCCATCGCTTTTTTATTATCAGATGATGCCGACTGGGTAACAGGGGCCATCTGGGATGTGGATGGTGGTGTGATGGCAGGGCGCAACTAAACTTGTCAAAAAGGCGTTACAATGCAGACTGCCCTTTATTTATTTTAAGGGCAGTATGTTTAATAGTAAGTCACCTATGTCAGCACAGATAAATGAGTTAAAAGACTTAATTAAGTGTTTTATCAGCAGAGGGATAAATCATGTTAAATATGGAATTTGAAAAAAGGTTGGTGTTGGAAACCCCAAATATGCCTTGGCAAAACAGTCCTGCGGCGGGGGTTTTACGCAAGCCTTTGGAGCGCTCGCTACCGGAATCGGGCCATGTGAGCAGCATAGTGCGTTATGAAAAAGGATCTTCCTTTAATGAACATCCTCATCCGTTAGGGGAAGAGATCTTTGTTTTAGATGGGGTTTTTTCTGATGAAAATGGCGATTACCCAAAAGGCAGCTACCTTCGAAATCCACCTGGTAGCACTCATGCCCCTTTTAGTACTGATGGCTGTGAATTATTTGTAAAATTAAATCAATTTCATGAGCAAGATTTAAAATCGGTTTTCATTAATACGCAAACCACAGCTTGGCTACAAGGAATGGGCGGTTTACAGGTGATGCCTTTACACGAATATAAAGGCGAGCATGTGGCCTTGGTGAAATGGCCAGTGGGTGAAAAATTTCAACCGCACCGTCACTTTGGCGGAGAAGAGATATTGGTATTGTCTGGTGTATTTCAAGATGAATACGGTAAATATCCTAAGCATACTTGGATACGCAGTCCTCATATGAGTGAACACTTTCCATTTGTAGAAGAAGAAACCATTATCATGGTGAAAACGGGGCACTTACCTATTTAGGTTTTCTTCGAGGTGTTCAATGTTAAGCCTATTCAAGCTTAGGCTTAATTATTTGAATGCTTTGTTGAACGAAGCCGCTACGCGGCAAAATAGCAAAATCTAACGCCTCAACAATAATTTCTTTACCTACTCATTTTGAGCTAGGACAGAAGAGAAATTATCATGAACAAGACCCAAACAAATAAGTTTAATTCGCTTTATAAACAGCATGTTAGCGCATTGCAGCGTCAAGGAAAAGCCGATGCCACTATTGATGTTTATTCCCGTGCGGTACGCCGTATCACTGAGTTTTACGACCTATGTCCTGATAAATTAACGCTCGATCACCTCAAAGACTATTTTACTGCGCTGGTGAAGAGCCACTCATGGAGTACGGTAAAGATTGATCGAAATGGGCTGCAGTTTTTCTACAAGTACGTCTTGAATAAAGAATGGGTTTGGGTTGACATTGTTAAACCACCAAAGAAAAAAGTACTGCCTGACATTCTGACTGTAAAAGAGATTGAACGCGTCATTAATGGAACACGTGAACTTCGTTACCAGACTTTTATCTTAACCGCCTACAGCATGGGGCTAAGATTAGGAGAAACTCTTAATTTAAAAGTGGGTGACATTGATAGTGAGCGCATGAAGGTGCACATTCGCCAAGGAAAAGGCAAGAAAGATCGCTTTGTCACACTACCTCAAAAAACATTATTAGCATTACGTAAATATTGGGCCAGCCATCGCCATCCTACCCGACTATTTCCAGCGGGTAAAAATCCAGAGGCACGACACGCTTCGAAAGAGTCAATGGACCGAGGTGGTCTGCAAAAATCCTTCAAGGTCATTGTAAAAGACAATGGCATTCGCAAGCACGTGACGATTCATAGTTTACGACATTGCTATGGTGCCCATTTGGTGGAAACAGGATTAAATTTACGCGCCATTCAACATGAGATGGGGCATGAGTGCCCAAAAACCACAGCGCTTTATACCCAGATCACTGAGGTCGTTCACCATGACACCCACAAACTCATTAATCGTTTAGTAAACCGTTTACACCTGCAATTGAATGAGGAGGTGTAAAATGAACATTGCCATGATCGCTTCGAATTATTTATCGCGATTCAAAACGCGTCACGGTGTCTGTACCAGTCAAAACCAATGGTCTGCACTGAATGCTATTTTAGGTTGTCGCACAAAACAATACGGCCAAATATATTTATCTTGTAAGGATTGCTCTGGTTTAACGAGCCGCTATCAATCTTGCGGACACCGTGCCTGCAATCAATGCCAAAATCATTGCGCTACACAGTGGTTAGCACGACAAGAAAGCAAGCTACTGCCGGTGGAATATTTTATGGTGACTTTCACGTTGCCATTTGAACTTCGAATTTTGGCCCAGCATAATCAGAAAGAAATCTATTCACTTCTGTTTCAATGTGCCGTTTCTACCATCAAAGATTTTGGTCTGAATGATAAAAACTTAGCCGCTGAATTAGCCATGACAGCAATACTGCACACTCACACCCGAAAATTAGATTATCACCCTCATGTGCATATAATTGTGCCGGGTGGAGGTGTTAATAAATTACGTAATGAGTGGCGAAAACTCAAAAATAAATACCTCTTCAATGGTTACAAATTAGCCGCCGTGTTCAGAGGAAGAATGCTCGTAGCTATAAAGCAAGCGGGATTGACGCTCCCTATTACGCCTAAAAAATGGGTCGTGCAATGTCAGCACGTAGGCCAAGGCTTACCTGCCATGCAGTATCTATCTCGCTATCTTTATCGAGGCGTTATCAGTAACAAAAATATCGTAAGTGATGACGGTATATTCGTCACGTTTCAATACAAAGACAGCCAAACTGGCGAGTTTAAAAAACGTCGCTTACGTGGTGAGGATTTTATTGCCCTGTTGTTACAGCACACACTTCCTAAAGG
>CAJXRF010000041.1 GCA_913058575.1 uncultured Bermanella sp. | reverse complement strand
GAATATGAATGGCGAGAATGTTCAATGTAAATTGAGACGCTTGAATAATAGAAAAGGAATAGCAGCTGCCTAACAGTGCTATTCCTTTTCTATTTTATTCTCTCTATTTCCTCGTTATCTTCTCGCGGACTATTTTTCCAAGTGCACCCCGTGAAACTTTAAGTGCTCGTTTATAAAACTCGAAATAAAGTAATAACTATGGTCATAGCCCATTTCCATATCTAGGGTGAGAGGGTATTGGCTTTCAAGGGCGGCCGCCTGCAAGGCTTCTGGGTTTAATTGTTCAGCCAGAAAATTATCGCTGCTGCCTTGGCTTACTAACGTGGGCACTTGCTGGTTTTTATTTGTAGCATGGCGCATTAATAAACTGCTGTCATAAGTTTGCCAATTTTTTTCATCACTTCCTAAATAGGCGTTAAATGCTTTTTGTCCCCAAGGGCAAGTAGTGGGTTGGCAAATAGGGCTGAACGCCGAAGCCGATGCGTAACGCTCTGGATTTTTAAGGCTAATCATTAACGCGCCGTGGCCGCCCATGGAGTGGCCACTAATAGAGCGCTTATTGGATACTGGAAAATTCGCTTCAATTAATTCAGGCAATTCATCCACTATGTAGTTGTACATTTTATAGTGCTTGTTCCAAGGCTCTTGCGTGGCGTTAATGTAAAACCCTGCCCCTAATCCTAAATCGTAAGCGCCGTTTTCATCATCAAATACTTCTACACCGTTAAAGTCGGTGCCGCGCGGGCTAGTATCCGGCGCCACTATGGCCATGCCCAGTTTGGCGGCAATACGTAACGCCCCGGCTTTTTGCATGAAGTTTTCATCGTTACAAGTAAGACCAGACAGCCAGTATAAAACCGGTACCTTGTTATCTTCACTTGCTTGGGGCGGCATGAATATGGCAAAACGCATGGCGCAATTTAAAGCTTTCGAGTCATGAGTAAACTGTTGGTGTTCACCTGAATAAACCCGCTGGATACTTACCTGTTGAAGATTATCGCTCATGGAATGATTCCTTTGCTTTTTTTATTCTAAAAATGGATGTGGGTTAATATAAGGCAGTGGCGGGCATTAGAAAAGATAACGCTCAACAATAAAGTGGTAGAAAAGACCTTCTATAAAACAAGACAGGCCGCACTTATTTATAAAATTTAAATTAAGGCGGCCCATTCTTTTTGTTAACGCTTTGAAAAGTTATTTATCAAAATGCTCACTTGATTGCGCACTTCTTAAAAATGCACGACACTACGAATGCTTTCACCCTTGTGCATTAAATCAAACGCATCGTTAATGCCTTCCAAGCCCATGGTATGGGTAATAAAATCGCTTAGCTTAAATTCACCTGCCAAGTAACGCTCAACATAGTCAGGCAATTCTGTGCGGCCCTTAACACCACCAAAGGCAGTGCCGCGCCATACGCGCCCAGTCACCAACTGGAACGGGCGGGTAGAAATTTCTTGGCCAGCCCCTGCCACACCAATAATCACCGATTCGCCCCAACCTTTATGGCAGCACTCTAATGCCGAACGCATTACGTCTACATTGCCAATACACTCAAACGAGTAATCCACACCGCCATCGGTCAGCTCTACAATCACGTCTTGAATAGGCTTGTCGTAATTTTTAGGGTTAATGCAATCGGTGGCACCCAGTTTACGGGCCAGCTCAAACTTACTTTCGTTAATGTCTATTACAATAATACGGCTGGCCTTGGCCATGGTGGCACCAATCACGGCGCTTAAACCTATGCCGCCCATGCCAAATATGGCTACCGTGTCGCCTTCTTCTACCTTGGCGGTGTTCATTACTGCACCCATGCCGGTGGTGACACCGCAGCCTAACAAGCACACTTCTTCAAGAGGCGCTTCTTTGTTGACCTTAGCCAACGAGATCTCGGGTAGAACCGTGTATTCAGAGAAAGTAGAGCAGCCCATGTAGTGGTAAATAGGCTGGCCGTCTTTATAAAAGCGCGTGGTGCCGTCGGGCATTAATCCCTTGCCTTGGGTTTCACGAATCTGTTGGCACAGGTTGGTTTTGCCCGATAAACAGAATTTACACTGGCCGCATTCAGGGGTGTACAGTGGTATAACATGATCCCCCACAGCAACACTGCTGACCCCTTCTCCAATTTGCTCAACGATCCCGCCTCCTTCATGGCCTAATATGGCTGGGAAAATCCCTTCTGGATCTTCACCCGACAGGGTAAATGCATCGGTATGGCATACGCCCGATGCCACAATGCGCACCAGTACTTCGCCCTTTCGCGGCAACATCACGTCTACTTCTTCAATAGACAGTGGCTGGTTTGGGCCCCAGGCAATGGCGGCTTTAGATTTAATAAATTTATCGGTCATAGGGCTTCACTTTAATTGGCTGTAGGGCACGGCTGTTGGTTTTATTAGAGTAGGGGCAAACGCCACACTCTTCTAGGCTGTTCTACACATACCGCGATATTGGTAACCATTATAATTGTTTATTCAGTGGTGTTAATATGCGGTTTTAGTAACTTACTTTTACCATGTGGTAATAATGTAAGGCATACGTTGAATTCATAAAAGGTGGCCTTTATGCAATGGCAGGGAATATGTGAATTTGCAGCGGTGGTGGAAACCGGCAGTTTTACCCTTGCAGCCAAAAAACTGCTGATCTCTACTGCACAAGTGAGCCGCCAAATTAACGCCCTAGAGAGTCGTTTAAGCACTAAGCTGTTTTACCGCACCACTCGCAAGGTATCTCCCACCGAAGAAGGGCAGCTGTTTTACCACCAGTGCCGCAATATTTTAGATGGCCTAGATGAAGCTGAGCGCTCCATGACCAATTTAAAAGGGCGACCTCAGGGCAAAATTAACTTGTCGGCCCCGGTGACCTATGGCGAGCGCCATATTATTCCTTTAATAAGTGATTTTTTACTTTTGTACCCAGAGGTGGAAATAAATGTACACCTGTCTAACCAGCGGGTTGATCTTGTAGAAGAAGGTTTTGATTTAGCCATACGCTTGGGTAATCTAGATGACTCTACTTTGGTGGCTAAAAAAATATCTTCGCGTCAGCATTTTTTATGCGCATCACCTTTGTATGTTAAGCAGCATGGTGCGCCGCAATCTATTAATGAATTAAAAAATCATAATTGCTTATTGGGCAGTTCGGATTTTTGGTACTTCTCTACAGATAAAAAGTTTACAGATAAAAAACTCACAGAGAAAAAATCAGCAGCTAAAGCTGCGCAAAAAATACGGGTTACCGGTAGTTTGCGTTGCAATTCTGGTTTGGGGCTGGTGGATGCAGCGTTAAAAGGATTGGGGATTGTGCAGTTGCCGGATTATTATTTGCGCAAGCATTTAGAGGCTGGGCAATTGGAAAAGTTATTGGTGGCGCATGAGCCTATGGAGGAGGGGATTTGGGCGGTGTATCCGCAGAATAAATATTTAGCTACTAAGGTTCGATTGTTGATTGATTTTTTGGTGGAGGAATTAGAGGGGGGGGAAATGTTTATGGAAACATTTTTGTGGGGTTGAGTTTGGTTTTTTATAGGCTTGTTGCTAGTTTTTGGGTTGGGGCTAGAACGATTTTCCTTCAAAGGGGAGCTCCCCTTTGAAGAAGAACCGTACTGGCTAACACTAAGCAGAACTTAAAAAAGCTTAAGGTTATTAGCTTTTGACCCACCAAGAAGTATAGTGGGTATCCTTAAGTAGTATGGAAAAAATTTTCGATGTTTTGGACATCAGGTCTATAAAAAATGAACTCACCTCTTTTGCACAATGAAGTACATGAATTAGCTTTAGATATTGTGAATGCTTCCGCTATTGAAGATAAGATCTCTGGGTGGGCTGCTTATACAAAACTAAAAGAGTTATGTGAGAAATATGAAAGTACTGCGCTAAACCATCCTTTTCAATGGGAGAGTTTGGGCGACTTTACTGCTGCTAATGATCAAGCTATACCCATTTATCGAAAAGCGCTAGCTATCGCAGAGGAATTGGAAGAGGTTGTATATGTAGCTTCAATTAATTTCGCATTAGCAGAAAAATACTTTGAAATGGAAGAACTCGAACAAGCTTATAGTTTTGCCTTGCATGCCAATGAAGCCGCAAAGAGCAGTGAAGATTTGGAATTAAGAAAGGAAATAAGTGAGCTCTTACTCACCCTCACTAAGAGCACTTAACAAAATGCTAGAGTTTACCTTGTACTGTACCTCTAAATAAAACCAAAAATAGCAGGCAAAAACTACCTGCTATTCCAGTTCTACAATTAAAACATCAAACCCAAAACCTTAAGCAATCACAGACGCCAGTCTGTCAGTAATAATCGCACGAGCATCATCGGCAATCTCTTTTACCAACGCTTCACAAGTGGGAATGTCCTTAACCAAACCGCCACTCATACCGAAAGTCACCATCCCCGCGTTAACATCACCAGTAGTCCAAGCAAGTTCTTGGTTCTTACCAGAAACAAAGTGGTGAATGTCTGCAAACTCACCGCCTTCTTTTTCAACTTCTTGTACTTTCAGGGCAATCTCGTTTTTAAATACGCGGGCAGTATTTTTAAACTTGCGGAAAATCAAGGTAGAGTCGGTTTCTTTCATGTTAACAATGGCTTGTTTTACATTTTCGTGTACCGGTGCTTCTTGCGTGGCCACAAAGCGTGTGCCCATGTTTATGCCATCGGCACCTAATGCTAACGCGGCTGCTAGGCCACGACCATCTGCAATGCCGCCAGATGCTAAAATAGGAATGCTTAGTTTATCGGCTGCGGCAGGAATTAAAATTAGCCCTGGAATATCTTCTTCACCTGGGTGACCAGCACATTCAAAACCATCTATGCTTACCGCCGCTACGCCAATTTTTTCAGCCTTAAGTGCATGACGTACTGCCACACACTTGTGAATTACTTTAATGTCGTGGGCGTTAAACTTTTCCATAAACGGTTCTGGGCTGCGCCCTGCTGTTTCAACAATTTTTACGCCGCTTTCGCAAATCACATTCACGTAGTCATCGTAGTTAATGGCGGTGGCCACTACGCCTACGGTTAGGTTTACCGCAAAAGGCTTGTCGGTAAGAGACTGGCACTTTTCAATCTCGGCCTTTAATAATTCAGGGGTCGGTAAGGTTAGGGCGGTCATAATACCCAAGCCACCTGCGTTGGATACCGCCGCTGCTAGTTCAGCGGTGCCAACACGCATCATGCCACCACATACAATCGGGTACTTAATGCCTAATAATTCTGTTAAACGTGTTTTCATGTTTTTCTCCTTGAATGGGTTAGCGGGTGATAATTCACCTGCGCCGTGAGGGTTTGCAACTGCTCTGCTATTAATAGGACTATTTAAAGGGCTCTTAATAGGGCTATGTATAAAACCATCGGGCTTATCATCTTGTGCACTCATTATGTGCAACCACCGAAGGTTTCGGAATGACCTGCACATACAAAATAATTGATACCTTATAACAATCGAAGCCAATCCTGCGGCATGTTATAGTGCCGCCTGCAACGCTATATTCGGGCTAGATTCAATAGGAAGTAAGGCAGAACATGCGAAAAACCGACAAAAAAGCCCTATCTTTCAATATTACCTTCATCAACATGGCCATCTCGAAAGTTTCTTTAGAGCCTGCGGTAATTGATACCTTATTATATGAGTGTCGTATTCCCAAGCATCTATTGCAGGAACCTAATGCCCGGGTTCCCTTAGTGCAAATGGCCAGATTGGTGAGTCGGCTAATCACTACTTCAGGTGATGAGCTATTAGGCCATGGCAAAGAACCCTTACCATTGGGGGGGCTTTCTTTACTTATCCACTGGCTGGTGGCGGCTAATACTATGGAGCAGGTGTTTGAACGTCTAGAGCGCTATTATCAAATAATAGGCAAGGGCCCGGCGGTTTATACGCAAATATCAGAACAACATGTTCAGCTTGTTCTTGAACCCGCCCAGAACACCAACCGCTATATTGCCGAAAATTTATTCTTTGTGATCCATCGAATACTCAGTTGGTTAAGCCGAGAAATCATCACCATTGATCATATTGAGTTTAACTACAGCGAACCGGCTCACGCCCAAGACTACCGAGCCGTGTATTACGGTGCGCCTATTACGTTTGATGGTGACGGTTCCATCATGAGTTTTCCTAAATCCCTACTGCAAAAACCCGTTAGGCAAGACCATGCTAGCCTAGAAATACTACTTAAAGATCTATTCTTTGATTTATATTTACTTGAGTTTAAAAGCCACAGCTGGGCTGGAAAGGTAGCCAACGAAATAAACGATAAACTTGATTCCATGCCAACATTGCCTGAGCTAGCCTGGGCCATGAAGGTGAAACCCTATACTTTGCAGCGCCGATTAGCCGATGAGGGCACCAGCTATTTAATCATTAAAAATCATCTTAAGCGTGACTCGGCCATTGAGCTGTTAATCAACACCGAACTGACCATTGAAGAGGTCAGTGTCAAACTGGGGTTTTCAGAAACCAGCCCATTTACTCGAACCTTTAAACAGTGGACAGGGGTCCCGCCCAGTGCTTATCGCAAGTATCAAAAAACTAAATAGTACACTTTTTTATTAGGGCACTGCGCTGCACGCTGAAAGTACCGCAAACAATAGCATGCAACATAGCTTTTAATCATTCCACCAAAGCCTACTTTTACTAGCTTTTGAAGGCCATTGCTGACTTTACCCGCGAGTATCTGCCTAGCAAAGCTTGGCTTTTAAATGCTTTAAAACAATTCAGGGCTCGTTTTTGCAAATATTATTTATTCCCTAAGCCCGCTCCATAGGCCTGACAGTTATTTGGTGAATAACCTATTAAGAATGTCCATGACATAACGCCCTTTCCCTCTTCTGACACTCGATAATCGAGGTATATTTACTATAGTTATTAAACTGACATCAACACAGGCATAAACTCACATGTCACTTTTTCTGAGGTGCTGCATGCTGTTGGGGGGGCTGTTTATATCAACTTGCAGTTACGCGCAGGCTAAGCAAACTATTCGCTGGCTAGGCTGGGAGCAGGTACCAAATTTTATCATCAAGGGTGAATTTAAAGGCCAAGGCATTGGTGATTCATTTACGTCATGGTTGCAACAAGCACTGCCACAATATCATCATGAAAATGTCATCAGTAATACACGCCGCTATAACCTACTTATTCGGGAAGAAAACGTCTGTGTTGCTTGGGCTTGGATAGTGCCAGGCAGTAAAGAGTTTAGAGAGCACAGCCGGCCGGTCTCTTTAGCACCTGGCTCTGGTATTCATGTATTAAAGTCAAAGCAGCATCTATTTGGTGAGCCAGGCGAAATTTTAACACTGGCCAAGTTATTGGCCAATCCAAATATTAAGCTAGGCTTTTTAGCGGGTATGACTTACTCGAAAAAAGTACACCAGTTATTGAATCAATATAAGGGGCAACCGAATGTCCATTATTCATCACGTCATGCAGTGGAATTTGACCTTAAATTATTGGATAGAAATCGTTTAGATTACTTTTTTGGTTTTTCATCACAATCCATCGCAAATGCAAAGATCAATGGCATTAAAAACAAATACCAGTTTTATAATTTGAAAGAAATGGATGTGTATACCAGCATGCATACCCATTGTTCTAAAACCCCATTTGGAAAAAGCGTGATGCAGAAATTAAATCGTGTCATTACCAATAAGTTGTTAATGAAGCATCTTGAAGTAATAGAAAAGTGGAATGGAAAAAACAAGCAATACCGACAAGTTTTTATGCAGCATGTTATTAATCAACAACCCAGCAAACAGGTGAGTGATCCAGGGCAATGATTCAGGCTAGGCATTGTACTGGTTTGTAGTGAATATATTATACAAATTTCTATGGCTGTCTTTTGTCATTAAATGAATGCCATGAGCTTAATGCAGTGCCATTCAGGCTCACCCTAATTTCAATTAAATGTGCAGTGACATTTAGCGTTATTATAAATTTAGAGGTGAATAATGGCGTCAGCATTCTCCGTTACATTTATTATTGTTATGGCGAATGCTGGTGTGATATTGCTACCTTCACTTTTCTGGTGTTTGGCAGGCTGACAAAAAAAGTCTAATTTACCCAGATTATTTAAGCTCTCCATAGTGTTATCTGCGCTGCCAATATTATCCGTTCAGGCGTTGTATTTCGTTAAATAAATATTAGCCAAATACTCGCTTATATATTTTTCTATGTCGGCGTTTACCAGTATATTACTTTTATTTATTCTATTCGTAATAATCATTTTAAAAGTAAATAGTAACAAACTAGGTGATTTCCAGTAGAAAATAAAACTGTAAACTAGATGGATTAGGCTTTATGGGGTATTTGTAGTGGCTTTTAATAGGAGATCTGCTGTCTAATTTATTGACAAGGTTTTTATTTTAAACAAGTCCCTCCACCCAATAGTGGAGGGACAATTTACTGCAATTCGGCCCCTGCCTTTAACCGGCCCTTTTAATATGAATATGGCGCACTTCCGCTTTACTTATTTGTTGGCGTTTAATGGTAATGCTTAATACACCATCTTTGAACTTGGCGTCGACATTTTTCTGATCGGCATCTTCTGGTAAGGATAGTACCCGCTCAAATTTTCCATAGCTACGTTCAATGTGGTGGTATTCTTTGTCATTTTCTTGGGTTTGAGTATCACTTTTCTCACCTTTAATTATTAAGGTGTCATTGGCAATGTCTAGCTCTACCTGTTTTTCATCTACTCCGGGTACCTCAAGGGTTATGGTGTAAGCATTTTTATCGGCTTCTATATTAATGTTAGGTTTAAATAATTCCATTGAGTCATTAAAATGAGAATGAGAAAACATAGACGGCATATTAAAGCTTTGAAACGCTTCATTGAATAATCGATCAATATCCTGATGCAGGCGCATGATTGGATAGGAAGACAATGGTTCCCGTTGGGCAAGGTTCTTCTTGTTGTCTTGCTCGCTTGAAGTTTTAGAAGGGTGTTCATGTTCAACCCAGTTCCAAGGATTTAGGTTCTTAAAGTTCATAATACTATCTCCTATTAAAAGAATGATTTAACACTTGCTATTTTAAAGTGCTTTTAAGGTAGCCACTTACCATTCGTTAACCGACTTTTAGCCAGCACTATTTTGATTTTCTAATAATAGATATAGTAATTTATGATTTGAATTTCAAGAGTGGGGTAATTATGAATGCTGGTAAAAGGTAGGTTTTCTATAATTAATTATTATTAAAAAATTTAAGAAAAAATCACTGTGTATTGCCTTGATTTTAAAAGAAAAAATAATTCAGTGGGAAAGTTGTGGTGCTAATGTGAAAAATGAGAGGCTGCGATACAGCCTCCTTTAACACCTAGTTACTAGTGTTTTGATTTAGGTCAATTAAAAAATTCTTGTTATATACGATTTAAAATGAGCCTGATATTTGCATCGCCTTTTAATCATATTGAATGCTTTATAAAGCTTCATTGGCAGCGTTTACGGCATCCAGCTGCTGGCCATTAGGACCACCATCTCGCTGAGGGATTAGCGTACGAATGGCATTGGAATCCACATTGGCTGCATCTGGGTCGGTAAGGGTTTCTAAAAACTGCACCACTAAATCCACTTCTGTATCGCTAATACCGTTTGAAAATTCATCGTTACCGGCCAGAATACTTTGGGAAAGGGCTAAACCATTGGGTGCCACTTGGTTGGCGCAATCGTCTAAATCTTTAAACTGCTCAAGGTCACACATTTCATTATTGGCAAAGTAAGCTGCAATGGAAGCGCCGTGGCCTGTGTAGTGTTCTACGTTTCTTTTTAAAGTGGCGAATTGTCCGTTGTGTCCCCAAGGGCCGGTAATGGCCACGTTTAATAATGTCGGAGCGCGAAAAGCACCGGGTGCATCTAATGGGCCGTCTCCATCTGGGTCCAAACCTTCGGCACCTTCATCGGCGCCGCTGCCATCACTGGCGTTGCCCACCCCAATTTGTGGGTAGTTACCCGGTAGTTGAGCTTGGGTGGTAAAAAAAGCGCCGGCGTGGCAAAAAGTGCAACCTGTGCTGCTGTTCATAAAAGTAATAGCGCCGCGTTTTTCATCGTTAGTGATGGCTGATGTATCGCCATCAACATAATCAAAAAATGGGTTATTAATAAAAATTTGTACTGCTTCATAAGCGGCTATGGCTTCGGCGATTCTTGAAAAGTTAATGACATTATCACCAAAGGCGGCGCTGAATAACTCTCCCCATGCATCAGTGGTGATGCGGGTGGCCAACACCTCTTCGCGGTAATCGGTTAAGTCGCTGTCGATGCTGTCGTCATATCCCAGCTCGCTGGCATCGCCCATTTCAGGGGCGGCGGTCACAGGAAAATGCGCTTGGGCCATCAATAACGCCAGAGTGCCATTGCCTACGGCATCTTGGGTGTGACTGGATACATCCGCTGAGTCTGTATTCACACCGCGCATGGTAAGCGATACGCGGTTATCCCAAAATAAACCACGGTCCCATAAAGCAGTATTGCAGGTGGCTGGAGAATTACGCGGTACGATGGGCACATTGTTGGTGGCGTCGCTGCGGCCAGGGCCTAGTAATTCAGGTACCACAGAATTCACACCGATGGGCATGGATAAATCATCGCCGCCACACCCCAGCGCAGGGTGGTGGCAAGATGAACAAGCGGTATCGTTATTGGCGCTTAAGGATTTATTGTGGAAAAGTTTCATGCCCAATTCAACTTTAGCGGGCGCTTGTTCACTGCGCACGCGGGCCGCAAATGCGCGCATGTTTTCTAGATGACTGGCCATGGCGTTGTGGGTGAGCATTTCATTTAAGCAAGCGTCTAAATTTTCATCTGTTACATCTAAGGCTGTTTGGCGGTTAGTGGTGATGTTGCAGGCGCTAAAATTAATTAAGCGATCATTTGCAATGACGGTTTCGGCGCCGTTATTTAAGCCGGTGTTAGTGTCATTTAGTAGGGTTTTAGCCGTGACCGTAGACGTGCTTTGGGCGTCATCAATACTGGCGGTGCTTATGGCGTATTGGTAAGGGGTATTAATGGTTAAACCCTCATCAACAAAATAAGGGGTTGTGACCTGGGCGATTTGAACATTGTCACGGTACACAGTGTAGGTCTCACCGCTGTCTAACCAAGACAATCCCATTCGGGTACCGGAATAGGCATGAGCCATTAAGTTTTTCGGAGCAGCACTGCTGGGGGTGGGCTCAGGCGTTGGTTCAAGCGGCAGGTTCGTATCTGAGTTGGTATTTTCTTCAGCGACCGTCTCGCTTCCGCCACCACCGCATGCGCTTAAGAAACAGGCTATAAAAGTAGCCATGACTAAAAATTTAACTGAGCTCAAAACAACATTCCTTAAAACTTAACCGGCTTGGGATATTGTCTTTACTTTAACTCGGCTTAATTTTTAATTCTTAATAAAAACTCAATAATGTTGCATGGTTAGCAATTTTGTTTAGCCACTTATGCCATTTTTCATGTCATTTTCGTGTTGTGTATTTGGCAGCTTTAAATAGCTCTTAAATAGCATGTTTCAATAAAGTTAACTGATAACTATTTAAATTACTGAATGTTTATAAACACCGAACAGGTAACTTAACGTATTTATGGGCATTTGCTTAAGGATGCCTTAAGCCTGTGGCGCTAATATGTGACTTAATTAGAAAATGCTTTATTTCAATACAACTGTTTATAACCCCCCTACATTGTGGAATCAACTAAAGCGTCAGGGGTTAAATTTCACGGCTTTGTGGCAGTTTTAAAATTATCCCGTGTAGATGATATGTTAAAATTAGAAAGTGATAATGACGTGATTTCACAAAAATTAGGCTACGAACACGTCAGCAGTTTTTATCGGGTTTTTAAAGCATTTAAAGGTCAAAGTTTTTAAGAGTATTATGGGGCTTGAAATATAGATCACTAAAGTTGTCGCCAGCATTTAAGGCTAAGACGTTTCTTTCTTAATAAAAAAATATTTTTATCCTACGCGCTTAATAACAGCACCATAAAAAACTAGGTTATTGGCTATGCCAGAAATTTAGGGCGCCATCTTTAATCTCTGAGGGAATACCGATAACCTCTTCAGTGTAGTTTTGCCACTTTTTGGCCAGCTTCTCAAAGCTGCCATCTGCCTTAATGGCTTTAGCTGCGGCCTGCCATTGTTTCACTATTTCAATATCAGAATTTTTTGACATGGCAATGGACGAATTAGACACCTGCAAGATTAACACTGGCTCTAACTGGTTAAAATCAATGCCTAAATCTTTACACAACTTGGCGGCGCCTTGAATGGAGTGATACATGAGTGAAATGCGCCCTAACATGAGCTTTTCCAAATTTTGTTTGTGGCTATTCACCGCTTCAATGTTATTGAAACCCTGCTTTAACAAATAGTCGTGTGACACACTGGAATGCAATACGCCAATGCGGTCCAGTGTTTTGGCTTCTTGCAAATTTTTAACATTAATATTGGCCCCCTTCTTTGCAAACATCACCAGAGGTTTACGCATTACCAATGCAATCCAATGGTAGTTATGTTCTCGTTCTTGACTTCTTGATAAGCTAAAAATTACAAAATTGGGAATACTCAGCGAGTGCTTAATTAGCCGAGCGGGGGGCAGCATCTGTATTTTTGAGGAATTGTGCACTCGTTTTTGAATGGCTTTCACAAAGTCCACCGACAGCCCAGTAAGGGTGCCTGTTTCATCTATGAAGTTGCCCGGTGGCTCTTCTACTGTGCCGATGCTGATGGCTACTGCCATGCAGGGAAGCAATAGCAGTAACCACAAGCCTTTTAAAAGCAGACCAAATACCTTTGTCACATATTCCTCGGACATCAGGCCCCAATTGGCCCGTATTGATGCCATATTACTTTTATATCGTTACTTCAATAGTAGCAGTTTTATCGCTCAAGCCTTTTTAGAAGAATACGCTGTCTCAAAGGCATATCAAAACAGCACGACCAAGGTAAAGGCCAAGATAGTCTGCCTATGTACTTGCACGAATGGAATAAAGGCTCTTGTGCTTATAGCATTTTAAAACAATTGAATTTCACTTGGAAAAACTTGAGGGAGTAAGATAGATTATTGAAAACCTTGATGGATCGGTGTGGCTTCATGCACAAGGTTAAAGTGACATTGAATACAGGTTTTATTATTTTTATATGATTGCGCATGGGCTCTTTGCCCTGCTTCGCTGGACACGGCAATCTGATTCATTTGGTGGCAATGTCGGCAAGCTTGGCTGTCGTTGTTGCGCATTTCTTCGCGTACTTTTTTGGCTAACCTGGGTTTAATGTTTTGCCAGTTTTCAGCTTTAGAAAAATCGTGACTCATTTCAGAAATCATATCGATTATGCCACTTTTAACATGTACCCAAGTAGCCGGCACTAAATCGTGGGGAATATGGCAGTCACCGCAACTGGCCAATACACCGCTGGCATTGCGGCGATGGGCGGACGTTTTATAAATAATGTCTTGAGCGATGTATTGGCTCATGGAATGGCAGCTATTGGCGCAAAAACTTTCGGTAGAGGTCACCTTATCTACTTGCTCGGCGGCCAGTGTCGACAATATGCCCAGCACAACGCCTGCGGCCAACACGCTCAACAATAGGTTACGGTGTGTCATGATGCATGCTCTTAGCGTGTTCAATGGCCCATGATTTATCTTGATTAGTGTGGCAAGTCAGGCACGCATTAGCAGCTGGAATAAAGGCTTTGCCGTCTTCATCTAAACGCACGTATTTGCCATCGTCACTGAACATTTGCCAAAGGGGGTCGAGGCTAATTCTAAATATGTGACTGCGAACATCTCCTTCAGGTACCGTGCCTCCTTTTACATCATGTTTTATGGACACCGCCGATTTTGCCATTCTGGGCATGTGGCAAGTGATGCACTTAAATTTCCCCTTGGCGGGTATGTGGGATAGGCGCTGAGTGTGGCAAGTTAAGCAGGTTTTTGACTCCCCTTTAAACCCTCCTGTGGGGTATTTAACACTGAGGTGAGGGCTGTGACAGGCACCACATTTTAACTGCTTATGAGGAGAAGCCAATAAATCTTCGTATTGTTCATGGTGGCGAATCAGCCCCCCTTTTGCATCAATCTTTTTAACATCACCGCGACGGTGGCAACTGCCGCAATTTTCTTCTGTGGTAAGCGGGGCTTTCTTAGGGGTTTTAACATGTTGAGCCCCAGGCCCATGGCAAGCCTCGCAGGTCACACCGGGTTCTGCCCAAACCCCATACATACCTGGAAGGTTATCCTGATGGGGCCCATTTTTTCCGGTGGCAACCCAAGCTGTGGTATGGCAGCTGCCACAGGTATAGGGCTTGCGCGGTGCAGTGTTTGCCGAGTACCCGCTCCAACCAGCTTCTAAGCCCAATACCGGGTTAGCTAAATTATATTGGCGATGCTCTTTGCCGGTAAGAATGTAACCTTCTTGATCAATGAAGCGTGCTTTCCATGCAAAGCCACCAATCATGTAACGAATGTCGTCCCAGTGTTTATCTTTGGGTGGGTAAGGCACACCTGGTGAGGTGCCGCTAGGAAATGTGACGGGGCCATTAACTGCTTGAATTTTATAGGGGTGGCCAGTCTTACTGTATTGGTCATATATTTCACTGTGGCAGGTGCGACAGGTTTGTGAGCCTGCGTAATTTTTATGTTGCGCTATGGCTTGATCCACATCGTTAGCCTGTAGGTGATTCGATAAAATAAAAAATAGGCTGCATAACAGTATTAAAGATAACGGGGAAAAATGACGGTTGGTCTTCATTTTAATAATCCTCGAATTGTCACCTTGGCTATGGGTGGTTTTCGATATTGTGGATAAAGTATAGTGGGGAATGTTTGCTCATGCTGAATGCTAAGTCAGTAATTAAGCATAACTTGATTGAAATCAGTGATGGGCTTTATTTTGGCTGTGTTATTAGTGCATCATGATGCACTGGCTTTAATTTTTATTATTAATAGTTATTTTAGGATAAATACATGAATTTAATTAAAGACTTACTGGGCCCCATACGATTGCCATTTTTAATTCTCACCCCCGCTTGTATATTTTTGGCCATGGCCTGTAGCATTTATATAAATGGTGTCGAGCACCTCCATGTGTTCCATAGCCTATTGTTGTTAGTGGGTGCATTAAGTGCCCACATGAGCGTGAATGCCTTAAACGAGTATTTTGATTTTAAAAGCGGCCTAGATTTTACGACTCAGCCCACAGCCTTTAGTGGTGGCAGCGGCACCTTGCCAAAAGAACCCGATCTTGCCAAATACACTTTGTTTGCCGGTGGACTATGCGCCGTCATGTGTGGGGTTATTGGTGTTTATTTTTTAGGGGTTGTGGGCATGGGGTTATTGCCCATTGGTTTAATGGGTATGGCATTGGTGTTGTTATACACGCCTTTTATTACTCGTAATGCAACGCTTTCACTTATTAGTGCTGGGCTTGGCTTTGGCCCTTTAATGATAATGGGAAGCTATTATATTTTAAATGGTGAATACGCTGGGTGGGTATTTTTAATCTCTCTTATGCCGTTTTTTTTAGTGAACAATTTATTATTGCTTAATCAATTTCCTGATGTTAACGCCGATAAAGCCGTGGGCAGAAAAAACCTAGTTATTTTACTGGGCACGAAAAAGAGCGCGAAAGTGTATGCTTTATTTTTAAGCTTGGCATTTTTGGTGCTAATTATTAGTGTGGCATTTAGGCTAGTACCTGTTGCGGCATTAGCGGGGCTAATTTTATTGCCTGTGGCCATCTGGACAGGGATTGGAGTGATAAAACATCACGGTGACGTGAAGGCATTATTGCCATTTATGGCTTTAAATGTGGCCATGAATATTCTCATGCCGGTGGTGGTGGGAATTGGCTTAGTGGCTGCCAGTTGAGCAGCCATTAAGTTTAAAGGGCACTATTTTTTATTTTGTTTTTCAGCTTCTTTTTGCTCAGATTTTTTACGGGCCAATTCAAATTTTTCCAGGCGTTTATCCCATGTTTTAAAACGTTTTCTACAGTAGGCATCAAACGCATCGTATTCTTGAAAATACAAATCACAACCTTCGTTTATGGGCACATCATACTCACAGCCACCGCTGCTGTGCTCGCGGCAAATCATGGGCCGTGTTTCATAAATACCGCATCGATTATCACTTAACAGATGGGTACAGCGGGTCATGCTTAAAAGGTACCAGCCATTGTCATCTTTAAAGATATGAATACCTTTGTGAGCAATTTGCCATAACAAAACATCAAACTCATGCATGGTGCTGGGGGTGTCTATTTGCTGAGTAATGTACGAGCAGCACTGGGCACTGCAAAAATCACACTTATTCTCATCAGTGAGATTTTCCATATCTATCCGTTGGGGTGTGTATTGCTCGGCGGAGCCGTAATCAACTGATGACATGTTGGTATCCGGGGTTTAAAAAGGGGGCTATTTTAATGACCTAAGGAGCAATTGGCGAGCTTTGCCACGTGAATAACTGGCTTTAAATGATAATGCCTATGCCTCATGTGCCTACGGGCCACTTATTACCCCTAATATGGCCAAAATGGCTTCCATTTATGTGAGGTAAAAGCGCTAGCAGGAAGGAGATTAAAGGGTTTTGATCTATTCTTATTGCATGACATGCCAGCGTACTCACAAAAATTGCAAGGCCTTGAAGCTAGGTTTACCGCTAGTATTGTGCCTGTGCTTAGCCAGCTTTAGCGTCGCCCAAGATGTGGTATCGGTGGCCACTACGAAAATCCCCCCTTATACCGGTAATGAAATAGAGACCACAGGTTTTCTCAGTGACATTGTACGATCGGCTTTTTCAGCAGTGAACATAGAAGCCAAGCTGGGTAGCTTACCTTGGGCAAGGGCAAAGTCGGTGCTCATCATGGGGCAGGTAGACGCTATGTTTCCCAGTAGCTTTAGCGAATTGGAAGAACTAGGGGCCTTAAAGGTCTTATTGTATAAAACTTCCCCCTTAGTCTTTGTGAAACGAAAAAATAATCGTATTAATTGGAATGGGCGTTTGAGGTCCATAGGTGGTCGTAATGTGGGAGTATTGCGTGGTTTTTCTTATACGCAAGAGTTTGATCAGGCAAAAAACTTTCAAAAGGTGTCTGCTTCAAATAATGAAAAAAACATTAATAGCTTAAACCAAAAAAAATTAGACTTAACCATCATGGATGAACTGACGGCTAACTTTTATATTCATAATTATGGCCTTAAAGACAAACTAGAAATATTAACCCCCTCATTAATTAGCAGTACCGAATTTTATATGGGGTTTTCACCAGCCAATCGCTCTCGTGAGCGTGAATACAACGGGTTAATTAAGGGCCTAGCAATAATTAAAGAAAATGGCGATTACCAAAAAATATTAGAAAAATACCGCGTTAATGATCAAGTCTTTTTAAAGCATCAAAAAGTGAAAGCCGCGGGCCTTGTAAAGGTAAGCCCTTTAACAAAACCCAAGGGCAGTGGCGTTCATCCAAAAGTGATAAAGAAAAATATTAAAAACATAGTAATCGGTTTTTGTGGTTTCCATTGGCAAACAGACGGTTATCAAAAACGCTATGAGAAAATCATTCAGCAGCAGGCTAAACAACAAGGTTTTACCTTAATAAACTACGATGCAAAGGCCAGCTTAGACTTACAAATGAGCCAGATCGAAACACTGATTAAAAAACAGGTGGATGTGATTGCGGTATGGCCGGTGCATGGTAAGAAAATATTGCCGGCTCTTTTAAAAGCCAAACAAGCAGGCATTCCGGTATTGGTTGTCAATACCCCCATAGATGAATCTGGCTTTGATCTTATAAGAGGCTACACAGGCCCTAATAATGTGGAAGAAGGTAAGCTGGCTGCGCAAATGATGATTGAAGCACTGAATGGCAAAGGCTTGATTGTGGAAATTCAAGGATTCCCTGGTTACTCCACAGCCATAGAGCGCTCCAGTGGTTTCTCTAATGAACTGGATAGGCAGAAGCACAATAACCCAGATATCACCATGGAAATAGTTGATGTGGCCGCAGGTTATTGGAGCAGAGAAAAGTCCCGTCAGGCAGCTAAGCACCTAGCCAGAAGAATTGATCATTTTGATGGACTATACGTGGCCGATGACAATATGGCCGTGGGGGCCATGGAATATTTAGAGTCTATTGGTCGACTTGAAAATCTTATTATTACTTCGGCCACTTTATTTGCCGACGGCTATGATGCTATTAAAGCGGGCAAGATATATGGTTCTGTTTGGCAAGACCCAGCAGCCGATGCCAGTATCGCCATTGAAGTGGCCATCGAAATTGCAAAAGGCCAAGAAATTGAATTCTTCAATTTTTTTAAAACCCCTAAAGTGAACAGAAAAAACATATCAAGCTTTAAACGCCCCTCCTTTTAATTGAAATCCTTCTTAGTTGTTTGATTTATGTACTTTTTATTCATCCTATTTTGCATAGTAGTGCTTTGAGATTCTGATAGTTACCTGCTTTGAATTAACTGTCATAAAAGTTTCATAATTACTTATTTATTTCTATATCGCGCTAAATGCCCCATGAATAAAGGCTTAAGCAATAAAGCACTGTCATTTTTCTGCAATGTCATTGCAACAAAGCTGCAATCAATTTGTCACGTAACAAACTTGTCATAAAGCTTTCGTATCTTCCCTGCCAACAACGAATAACAGTAAGTCGTATGGCTTAAAAGCCTGAGTAAAAAATATACGCCTTCATTTCTTATTTATTAGGGGAATTTATGAAACGCAATTTATTGGCAGCGACTATTGCCGCATTAAGTTTTTCATCTGTACAGGCAGGCGAAGCCGTATTTTATGTCACTGAAGACGGTCAAGCGGTTAAAGACATCTCGGTAAAAGTCGATGGCCAAAAAAAATTAGTAGGTAAAAATGGTTTTGTGGCGTTCGAGCTAAAAGGCGGAAATCATCAGGTGGAGCTAAGCCAGTATGGAGAGTTAACTGGAGAGTTTGAATTTGATGCAAGCAGCCATCAAAACGCCGAAGTACAAGTGGAATTGATAGCCGGTGAAGCCATGGCAGATGTGGCTTTGTATGTTCCAGGAAAAGACACAGGTGAAGCCAGTGCCTTGGGTAAAATTTCAGGTTACCTCGAGTCTGATGAAACCGGTGGCGGTGTAGAGTCAGCGATTATTTCAGTCGTGGGCACAGCCTATACCACCACTACCGACAATAAAGGGTTTTACCAACTGGAAATCCCCCGCGGTGAATACGCATTAAAAATCGCCCACCCCAATTACGGCAACCGTGAAGTGAAACGCCTTCGGGTTATTTCACAAGTCTCTACCAATGTGAATTTAAATTTAAGCATGTCGGGGGAGGGGGTAATTGAAGAAGTTCTGGCCGTGGGGTCTTATGTTCCTTCTACGGTGACCGCTCAACAACGGGATGCCAGTGGTGTGTTAGATGCCATAGGGGCCGAGCAATTTTCTCGTTTTGGCGACTCAAATGCAGCTTCTGCATTAAAGCGCGTATCGGGTGTTAGCATTGCCGGCGGAAAATATGCGGTGGTGCGAGGTTTGAACGAGCGCTATACCTCTGTTTTATTTAACGGAGCATCGCTTCCTAGTCCTGATCCTACTCGCCGAGTGGTGCCGTTAGATTTATTTCCGTCAGGAATCATATCTTCAATTAATGTTGAAAAAACAGCTAACCCACATCGCCCTGCGGATTCAGCTGGCGCTACCATCGATATTATTTCTCGCGAAGCTCCAGATAGTTTTGAAGGTAAGTTATCTGTTAGTACTGGCCATTTAACCGGTACAACCGGTGAATCCGCCAGGGTTCAAAAAACGTCGGGCATGGAAGCATTAGGGTTTGGGTCAAGTGATCGAAATTTATCTTCGGCTGCCGAGAATTACGCCAATACTCGTGGGGCAGGTGCCGTGACAGGTGAGGAAGGAGTAGCGCTTTTGAATCACGATCAATGGCAAACCGAAAACATCAACATCAAACCCGATCTTAGTCTTGAAGCAAGTGTGGGTGATTTAATTGGTGAATATAGTTTTGGTGATTTGGCTTATAAAGTCACCGGTCGGTATTCTAATGAGTGGAAAAAAACCGAAACAGATAATGCGACTTATAATAATTTGGGTAATGGAAGTACTATTGAAGAAGATGAATACGTTGAAACCCGTGTGGTAAATGATATCGATTTAAGCGGTGCATTAGCGTTGTCATTACTTAGCGATAACTATAGCGTTATGTCAAACACCATGTTACTGCGCCAAACTCAAATTGATTCTTCTGAAGAAGTAGGTGTTCGAAGTGAGTATCGAAACTTTACTATTAACCGAAATTATTCTTGGCAAGAACGTGAATTTTTCATGCAGCAGTTCACAGGGGACTTTGATACTCCTGAATTATTAGATGCTCACTTTAAATGGGGGGCTACTTTTGCTAAGGCCAAATTGGATGCCCCAGATAGCCGCTCATATACATTGACTAATGATAATAGTATCGCTGTTGATGACATATTTAATCCACTAGCTCAAGACGAAACAGCACTCACCACTATAGATATGAGTACTAGCCCTCAGCGAAGTTTTACGAAGTTAGAAGATGACGCCACTGATTTTCAAATAGCAGGAGATATTCAATTATTGGAAACTGATAAATTTCAAATAAGATTAAATGCTGGGGTTGGTATACTTAGTCGAGACAGGGATGTTAGCTCTTCTACTTTTATTTATGAATTGACCAATGAAGAAAATATCATTCCTGATGACTATGAAAATGAACAAGATATTAGTAGTGTGATTAATGATGGCTCTATTTCAAGCGGCGACTTTTCTGTTTCTCCTCAAAATGATTTCAAGGCATCCTATATAGGAAGTTGGGATAATAGTTCTGTGTTTTTTATGCCATCTCTAGAATGGTTTGATTTATTAAAAGTTGAAGCTGGGGTGCGTTTGGAAGATAGTACGATGAAAATTAAAACTTCTACGGATCCTATTACAGGTAATACTGTGGAAGCATCTGTAAAAGATGATGACCTATACCCCTCTTTAAACATATCTGTCACTCCACTGGAAGACTTAAAAATTCGCTTAGCTTATTACGAATCAATTAATCGCCCTGATTTTCGTGAGGTCGCTCCAGCCCAATTTATTGATACGGTCAGTGGTGATACCTACAAAGGCAATGAAAATTTAGTTTCCGCCAATATTGATAATTTAGATTTACGATTTGAATATTATTTTTCAGATACAGAAAGTGCCAGTTTAGCACTCTTTAGAAAAGATTTTGATGGCGCTATAGAGCGAACTGCAGATGTGCTAAATGGTTCAAGTAATAGTGTTATCTATTCATTTGATAATAATGGTGATTCATTTGCCGAAGGTGTTGAGGTTGCTGCTAGTAAAGATTTTGAATTTTCAGAAAGTAGCGTACGTATTTCAGCAAATGCATCATTTTTTGATACAGAAATTGAAATATACAGTGACTCAGGAAATTTGATTAAAAAGCGACAGCTACAAGGACAGCCTGAACTGCTAGCAAACATGCAAATTTCATTGGATGAATATGAATCAGGCCGTGAATACACACTTGTAATTAACCATATCGGTGAAAGTTTACATGCGGTGTCGGCCGACCCGCTGCTGGGTGATGAAATGAAACTTGCTCGAACAGTTTTAGATGTGAATTTTAAACAGCCAATTATCATGGATGAATTAGATTTCAAAGCTTCAATTAAAAATTTATTTGATGCTGAAATTGAGCATGAACAGAATGGAAAAATGGCTAAAAAATATAAGCCTGGAATTGAATTTAAAATGGGTGTTTCTTACCTTTTTTAATCTAATTGTAATAAAAAGTGATTAACCTAAAACCCGTAAATAAAAATTGTATTATTTAAAAAAGAGAGAAATAAAATGGAAAAATTTCTAGTTAAAAGCCTTGCAGTAGCAGTCATGGCCGCAGGCCTAGCAGCGTGTGGTAGCAGTAGCAGCAGTGACTCTGATGGCAGTGGCCGCAGCGGTGAAGTTAACGGCAATATCAGTGCGAACCCTAACTTTACATTTGACCAAACAACTTATGTAGGTGCAGTGGATCCAGCGGCAGCTACAGCATGGTGGGACTTTGCACTCGATGGCAGTATCCCAACTACGGCAGCTGCTATTGAAGTGTCTACCGCTACGGCTACAAGCTTTGATTCAAACGTAACCTTTACGCCAAGCATGGCGGGTATTACACCTGCTGCGGAGTGTCCATCGGGTGCAGGCACTTATCAAATAGTTAATGCAAGCGCAGATGTCACACTGGATGGTAAAGTATTTGAAAAGTGTATTCTTACAGGTTCTGTTTTAGAAAATCTTACGCTTAGCAATGATGTGGTTTGGAGTCTAGATGGTCGTGTAAACGTGGGTGATGGTAATCGTTCTCTAACATCTACTGATAGCGCGGTACGTGATGTAACCTTGACAGTAGAAGCGGGAACTATGTTTCAAAATGTTTCGAAATCTTCATTAGTGGTGACTCGTGGCGCCAAAATTAACGCCATCGGTACAGAAGCACAGCCTATTGTTATGGCAGGTGAAGCTACAGCCACTTATAACGGTGTTGGTGAGTGGGGTGGGTTGGTATTACAGGGTTTTGGTTACGATAATAAATGTGGTGATCCAACAGTAGAGACCATATGCAATATTGATGGTGAAGGAGGTTCTGGTACGTTTGGAGGTTTTGATAATGCAGATAATTCAGGGTCTTTACAGTATGTGGTGGTAGCGGAAGCAGGCGATGAATTAAGTGGTGGTGATGAACTTAATGGTATTGGCTTCATGGGTGTGGGCTACGGTACCACCTTAGACTATATTCAGGTTCATAATAACGTGGATGACGGTATTGAGCTTTGGGGTGGTGCGGCTGACCTTAAGCACCTAGTATTGACTTCCATTAAAGATGACTCTATCGATTGGGATGAAGGTTATGTGGGTAATATTCAGTATGCTTTAGTAGTTCAAACACAAAACCAAGCGTCTGGTGCCGGTAAATACCACGCATTTGAATTGGATACTAAAGGTGATGCAGCTGAAAGTGCTTACCAAGAATCTAATCCTACAGTAGCTAACGTAACAGCGATTGCTTCATTAGATGCTGGCGAAGCTGAAACACTGGGTGATGGTATTCACTTGAAAGATGGCTCTGAAGGACAATTTTTTAATATTTTACTTTTAGGTGATTACCGTAATTGTGTTTATATTAAAGACAATACTTCAATGACTTCATATGCAGCGACTCAAGATGCTTTTACTAATGTTTATGGGTTATGTAATACCGCAGTTGAAGTGAACGATTCTGGTTTTACAGTGGATATCGAAGCTGCTACAACCGTTCTTAACGACAACCTAGCTTACAATGTTGCAGTAACCGCAAACATTGCATCTAAAGAAATCGATGGGACTGCTCCTTAATTAATTTCTATTAGTTAAGGTAGAAATTAAAAACGGCACTCAAGAGTGCCGTTTTTTATGTAAAAAAATTTAAATGACTTGAGCGGTTTCGGTATTATTCATTATCGCGTGTTTTGTTAAATACTCCTTAGGCCCCATAGAAAATTGCCCCTTAAAAAAACGCCTAAAACTCGCCTGAGTTTGAAAGCCTAAAGTGAATGCTGTGTCCTCTAAGTTAAGTTGTAATTGAAACAAACACACCTTTGCTAATTCTCGCCTTGCCAACTGGCATATATGTGAAAAAGAACTTCCTTCGGCGCTTAAGCGCTTTTGTAACCCGCGAATGGAAATGCTCATTTCCTCGGCTAAATATTGACCGTTGAATCCATTGGGTGCTTGGGTCATTAAAATGGTCACGGCTCGGTAACGAAAACTTTGCAGGCGTTTCACGGCCTTCCATGATTCCTGTGCTCGACTTAAATACACCTCATGCAGGCTTTTATTCCAGCTGGGTAATTCACGGGTCATGATGTCCTCTGAAAACTCAATCATAGAAATAGGCGAATCGTAAACAATGGGACAGCGAAACAATGCTTCCAACTGGTCAGCATACAAGGGTTTAGAGAAGTTCAAATGCACCCGTAATGGATTGATGTTGTTATCTATCAGAGCTCTTAGAGAATTTAAGCAGTAAGAATAAAATGTTTCATTACAAAAACGGGTTTCGTCTTCATTGTTTTCGTTTTGATAAGGGAAAATTATGGAAATACTCACTCTGCCTTTATGCGTGTGGAGTATGGGAAACAATTTCAAGTTTAAGGTGTGATATTGATTTACCAGTAAATTAAAGCATTGACCTACCTGTTGGGCAGTACTGAGCAGCCTAGAAAAGTCACAACCATTTATGGGTGACATGTGTTTTCCAAATACAAGGCCGATATTAGAGCCTGGGTTTTGTTTATAAGCACTGCTGATGAGTTGCCCATAATATTTAACAGAGGTGACCGTTGGATCTTCTGAATCTTTATTCGATCTGCTAGGGGTATACTGAATGTTAGGATCTTTATCCATCACATCAAGCAATAACCTAAAATAGATATCACTAAACATAAGAATGTGCTCGCCCTGGTCCAAACAGAAATAAAGTGTGGGCTTTATTAGAAGGTTTCTGTGGGCCTGTTATTTTTATAGTTATTGTATAAATGAACGCTTGTTCGCGTTTCTATTTTTTTATTTTGTATACTTCTACTAAATACACGACATCCTGTAACGTATTTTTAACACTTTGTTGCTGTGTTGGCGTAATACTACTAAAGACTCGCTGAAATCCTAGGACGAAATAAGACTTTTTAACCAAATGCGCACGAATATTGATAAACGTTCGTTTTCCGAACGCTTAATATTCCAAAGCTTGAACTAGTATCTACTAACCCGAACGCCAGTTAGCCAACACTCTGTTTACTAATATTAGGCTTCGTTACTTCACTCATGAAAAATAATAAAAGAGGGAACTATGAAACTAAATCAATCTTTATTCCGCATGCTGAAATTGGCCGCTAGCGGTGCAGCCTTTTCACTGCTTGTTGCCTGTGGAGGTAATGCCTATGTAGAGGATGCCGATCGCAACGATGTGATTACCGTAGGAGATTCTATATTTGACTTATCAGGAGACATTCAACGCTTCTTAGAAGAAGAAGCGGGACAAACGTTCCGAAACTATACTCAGTCAGGTGCTGAAATAGCCGGTGGTGCCATTGCTACTTCTGTTACTCAGCAGTACAGCGATGCTAAATCTACCGATGCCAATATTGCTACAGTAGTAATGGACGGTGGTGGTAACGATATTTTAATTCCTGCAATTTTATTGGACCCTTATGGATGTCGTACCCATTGGTGGCGTTGGAGCATTTCAAGTAGCTGTCGTAACCTGGTGGATGACACTTATGTGGATACGGTTAACTTAATTAATACCATGGATAACGATGGAGTTGAAAAGGTAATCTTCCTTGGTTATTACGAGTTGCCCCGTGGTAATGCTAACTTAGAAGGTGCATTAACTTATGGTGCGAAAAGGTTAGGCGAAGCCTGTAGTAATAGTACTGCCAACTGTACCTTCGTTGACCCTCGTGGTTATATTCCAGCGGCCCATGTTAAGTGGGATAATATCCATCCAACAGAGGAAGGTTCGCGTACTTTGGCTGATTTACTATGGCCACATTTGCAAAACGCTTTATAAAAAATATTATGATAAGTTAATATTGAATGGCCCATTTTATATGGGTCATTCTTTTAGGTGTTTTCTCATAAAATTTCAAGCGTAATGTGTAAAGTATTGGGCCTCAAGAATAGGAAGTTAGGAAAGCGTCATTATGCATCTAAAAAAAATAATAAATCATAAATCGCTATTAATTATCACGGTATTAGTTTCAGGCGTTATGTACTTTTCCTATGATAATGCATTTTTTGGTGATGACTTTAATCTAGCGATAGGATCCAAAACAGAAAACAATAATGGATCATTGCCATCTCACAATATTAATAAAATAAAGGTTACTGG
Organism: uncultured Bermanella sp.; assembly: GCA_913058575.1. Taxonomy (GTDB): domain Bacteria; phylum Pseudomonadota; class Gammaproteobacteria; order Pseudomonadales; family Oceanobacteraceae; genus Bermanella. Next base: position 24,967 of record CAJXRF010000041.1, on the reverse strand, counting down.
GAGTAATTGGTTAGGGAATCCAGAGTATCTTGAATTTATTAATGAAATGGTAAAGAAATTAAAACAAAAACACGAGCATGACATTCATTTGCTAAACGTACAGGCCAGTTTTAAAGATTTGAGAAACTTTATACTAGAGCGTTACCCTCAAGATGGCGTATCTATTTTCGAATATATCATTACACAAGCTTTCCAAGTTCAATCAGGCAATATACTGGCATTAATTCATAATTTAAATATTTACGATGCTTGGCTTAGTGAAAATAGGTTAAGTTTAAATGATATGGATGTGTTAGAGCGTGATGGCCTGTTATGGGCAAAGCGTTATGAAATATTTTCAGATTTAGCCCATGAGCTATGGGACAAAGAAATTAACCAACAAGAATATAAGCAGCAAGTAGTGCAGCAAACTTTACAGTCATTGAATGACAGTCATGATATTGATATGAGTGAACGTTTGTATATTTTACAAACGACTATAGAAGAGCAATTTTCTGATACTCCCCAATCACTATTAATTAATAAAGGCTTATTGGCCAATATGTATTTTAGATTAGAGAGTGTTCAGCGAGATTTGAAAAATATGCCCCCTCTGGATCGCCAACAGGCATTGGCAAAAAGTCGCCGGCAACTGGGTTATACCGAAAGCAGCATTGCTGATTTAGCCAAGCAAGATGCAGTAAAAGAGCTGCGTTGGAAAAATGGCTATCAATATATGGCCCAGCGAGATCAATTAGCGGTTAACTTTCAAGGGGCCGATCTTCAGCAGCGCTTAAATGAATTACGTACAAAGCACTTTAGCCAGGAAGCCGCTACCATTGAAGCGGAAGAAAAATCAGGTTTCATGCGTTATGAGCGGCCTCGCGTGTATGGCAGCAATTAAATTTTAGTAAACCTCCAGCCCAATTCTGAGCGATTTAACCGTCGCTTAAGCCATTTTTAAAGGCTAATTGTTTAGCTTGTCACACGTCTGTAATCCCCTTGTAATATCTTTGTCATGTTCGTGTCACAGCCCTTTCATGTAAATGAAAAAAAACTGAAACCTATCTGTCATGTAATTTTTTTGTCATATAAGCCGCGTATCTTGCCAATCCATAAATCGTAATTGTATTGCTTACTTTCAAGTGAAGTAACTGAATTTTGAGGGGACAAATATGCTGCATACATTTAACAAAAAGTACTTGTTAGCCGGTGCCATTCTTTGCGCCAATGCGTTAACCGCTAATTCCGCGAATATGGATGATTCTATCAATCAAGGGGTTAATCGAATAGATAAGGCCCAAGCTCAGCAGAAAAAAGTTGATAACGTAGATGCCACTACCCAACAAGCCCAAAGGGAATACCGTGCCGTAACCAAGCAGGTAGATGGTTTACAGGTGTATATTGAGCAGTTAGACAAACAGTTAACCGCTCAGGATGAAGAGCTTTATAAAATTGATGAAAGCATTCGTCAAGTGACCATTATTGAGCGTCAAATTACCCCTTTAATGTTGCGAATGATTGATGCCATTGATCAATTCGTGAAGGCCGATGTGCCATTTTTAAAATCCGAACGCCAAGAACGAGTCGCTAATCTTAAAAGCATGATGGGGCGCTCTGATGTCACCGTTGCTGAAAAATATCGCAAAGTCATGGCAGCCTATCAAATAGAACTGGATTATGGGCGAACCATTGAATCGTACCGAGGTGAGCTAGATATTAACGGCCAGGTACGTGAAGTGGATTTCTTACGTACTGGCCGTATCGCGTTGAGTTATAAAACCCTAGATGCAAAAGAGCTAGGTGTGTGGAATAACACAGATAGGCAATGGCAAGATCTGGACCCTATTTTTAAAAGTAATGTCATTAAAGGCATTCGTATCGCACGTGAACAAACGGCTCCTGATTTAATTAAAATTCCTCTGGCTGCGCCTACTGCGGTTTCCACGGTGGCCAATAAGGAGATCAAATAATGAATTTCTCTAAACTAGCCTTGGCTAAAACCTTCTCAGCTAAGATTCTAGCGGCCTCTTTTATTACCGTTAGTTTATTAAATCCAGTTCACGCTGCACAAGAGTCAGCTTTAAATATGGATGAATTGCTTTCTTTGGTAAAGCAAGGCCAAGCCAGAGATAATCGCGAAGCAACGAGTCGCTTAAAGCGTTTTAATATTGCCAAGTTTGATCAAGAGCGATTATTAAGTGACGCCGTTGATACCCGTACAAAATTGGAAAACGAAAGTGAATTAAAAGAAAAGACTTTTGCTAAAAATGAAGAGCAGCTTTCCCTTGCACAAGAGCGTTTAACAAACCGCTTAGGCACATTAAAAGAAATGTTTGGTGTGTTGCAACAAGTGGCCGGTGACACTAAGGGTTTATTTGAAACGTCAGTGATCAGTTCGCAAGTATCTAATCGCGAGGCATTCTTAACCGATTTAATTAAAGTGGCAGGATCATCGTCTCAGTTGCCTTCTATTGATAACTTAGAGCAGCTTTGGTTTGAAATGCAAAGGGAAATGACCCTATCCGGCACCGTGAGTGAATATTCTGCGCAAGTGGTTACGCCAAACGGCCAAACCACTCAAAAGAATGTGGTTCGTGTGGGGGGCTTTAATGTTGTATCGGGTGGTCAATACTTAATTTGGGATGTTGAAGCGAAAAAGCTCGTTGAATTAGATCAACAACCAGGCTCTCGTTATAACGGTCCAGCTTTAGAACTGGAAAATTCTGAAGAAGGTATAAATGGTTTCTGGATAGACCCTAGTCGTGGTCAGTTGCTGCAAATAATGGGGCAGTCTGCCGGTTTAACAGAGCGCATTTCTCAAGGTGGCGTAGTGGGCTACATCATACTAGCTTTAGCTGTAATTGGTATTTTGCTGGCTTGTATTCGTATGACTATTTTGTCAGCCGAAGCGAATCGTATTAAAAAGCAAATGAATGACGAAACACCCAGTGATAAAAATGGCTTAGGGCGGGTCATGGCTGTTTACCAAAAAAACGCCAATGCCGATACAGAAACCTTAGAGTTGCATTTAGGTGAAGCCATATCGGCTGAGATACCGAAATTAAGCCGAGGTATTAATTGGATAAAAATCATTTCGGTAGTGGCACCTTTATTGGGGCTGTTAGGTACCGTAACCGGCATGATCGACGTGTTTGAAACCATGGCCTTGTTTGGCACCGGTGACCCTAAGTTAATGGCGGGCGGTATTTCACAAGCATTAATCACCACAGTGCTTGGATTAGTGGCGGCCATACCTTGTGTATTCTTACATACCATGACGAATAACAAGAGCCGAGAATTAATTCAAATTCTACAAGAGCGGGCCACCGGAATATTGGCCCGTAAAGCTGAGCAGCAACATTTTGCAAAGGCGGCCTAACTCATGTTTAACGACGCTTTCGAACAGGTATATTTGTTTACCGAGCGCGGCGGCGACGTGGTGCTGGCAATATTAGGCATCATTCTCTTACTTTGGTTTTTTATTTTAGAGCGTGTGGCTTATTTTAGTTTTTCACATAAAACCATGCTAGCGAACGCAGTTAACGAATGGGAAACCCGCTTAGAGCGCAAAAGTTGGCAGGCTCATCAAATACGTTACGACTTGGTGGCTAAAGTAGAAATGGCTTTAGAGGCCAATACGCGCACCATACAAATGTTAGTAGGGGTGTGCCCACTGTTTGGTTTGTTGGGCACCGTCACCGGCATGATAGAAGTATTTGATGTGATGGCTTTTTTCGGTAACGGCAGCCCTCGTGCCATGGCATCTGGTATTTCCAAGGCCACCATTCCTACTATGGCGGGCATGGTAGGTGCGCTAACTGGTGTATTTGCCATTTCCATGATTCAACGCTTTGTGCGACGTCAAAAAGCGCACCTTGAAGACAAATTAACTTTCGATCATTAATTCTGATCATAAACTGACAATTAAAATTAATTTTAGAAAAGTTAATTAAAAAAAGGACATTCAATATGAGACGCGGATTTCAAAACCTGACGCCTGAAGCGGAAGAAGGTGAAATTGATATCACCCCAATGCTAGACGTAGTGTTTATCATGCTGATCTTTTTTATCGTAACGGCATCGTTTGTAAAAGAGTCGGGCATTGAAGTGAATCGCCCTGATGCGGCCACCACTTCAGCCAAACCTAAGGCCAATATATTAATCGCCATTAGTGAAGGCGGTGAAGTATGGATAAACAAACGTAAAGTAGAAATTACTCAAGTGCGCGCCAACATTGAGCGTTTGCATGCAGAGAATCCTCAAGGAACTGTGGTGGTGCAAGCTGATGAAGAAGCCAAAACAAAAACTCTAGTAGCGGTCATGGATGCAGCGCGTCAGGCGGGTATTTATGATGTTTCACTGGCGACGCAGGAGCCTTAAATATGGCAAGCCTATCTGTAGGAGCCATGCCACGTTGGGGTATGGCAATGGGGGCCGCGTTATCGGTGACGTTTTTAGTGGCGCTCATGATGCAAGGACTGATTTCCTCGGGAGGATCGGTCATTGAAGAAAACGACACGGGGCGTTTGGTAGAATTTGTGCACGTCACACAAGATGATGATGTGCAAACTAAAAATAGAAAACCCAATAAACCACCTGTACCAAAAGTGGAGCCTCCTAAGCCTAAAATGAAAAAGCCGAGTATGGAAAGTACGGCCACTAATAATTTGGGTATGGGAGCTTTGGATATGTCTACAGACTTATCGATTGATTCAGGTTTAACAGGCAGTAGCGGTGATGGTGAGTTTTTGCCCATTGTTAAAGTCGCACCTCAATACCCTAGGCGAGCTGCTCAAAAAGGCATTGAAGGTTATGTGGTGGTTGAGTTTACGGTAAATAAACTAGGCGCAGTACAAGATGTCATTGTTATTGAAGCAGAGCCTGCGAATATTTTTAATCGTGCTGCCATTAATGCTGCCAAGAAATTCAAATATAAACCAAAAATTTCAGATGGTATTGCTACACAAGTGACAGGTGTACGCAATATCATTCGCTTTGAGTTGGATAAAAGCAGCAAGAAGAGAGGCTGATCATGAAACCATTTATGCTTAATAGAAAATGTATAGCACCTACATTAAGTGCTTTGGTTGTTTCCATGATCTGCTCTTTTGGGTTGATAGTTACGTCCATTTCACAGGTCCATGCTGAACAAGTAAAACAAACAAATAGTGCAGATAAAGAAATTAAAAAGAGTAAAAGAAAGGTTAGGCGTGCGCAAACTATGCGCGCTAAGATCTTTAAAAAACTTGACAGTGCTCGTGAGCTAAGTGATAACAAGAAATATAATGAGGCATTAGAAGTATTGGCCGCGGTGGGTAAAATTCGCCGTAATTCTTATGAAATAGCCATGACGTGGAATATGACCGCTTATGTTCATTTTAATCAGGAGAATTACCCTCAAGCCATCGAGGCTTACAATCAAGTATTAAGCACTAAAAAGTTACCCATTAGCATAGAACAAACGACGCTTTACAGTTTAGCTAAGTTGTACCTTGTTCAGGAAAAATACCAAAATGCATTAACCTCACTTAATAAATGGTTTGCAGTTAAAGATAAACCCGGTCCCGAAGCTTATGTATTGCGTGCTCAAATGCAATATCAACTTAAGCACTACAAACAAGCGCTGCCTGATATTAAAAAAGCCATTAAGCTTGTAAAAGATAAGGGTAAAAAACCAAAAGAGAATTGGCTGTTGGTTGAGCGTGCTATCTATTTTAATAATAAAGACTTTTCTTCTATGGAACGCACCTTAAAGGAATTAATAACGCTTTACCCTAAATCACAATATTGGTTGCAACTATCGGCGGTGTACAATGAATTGGGTAAGCCAGAAAAAGAGTTATCGGTTTTACAAACTGCTTACGATCAATCTTTATTAAGCAATGAAAGCCAGGTGATTAGTCTAGCCCAAGCCATGTTAGCGTTAGATGTGCCTTATCAATCGGCGCAAATTATTATTGATGGCATGAAATCTAAAACAGTAGAGGAAAATGGTAAGAACCTTTCACTACTAGGTGATGCTTTTATGATTGCCAAAGAATACGATCAAGCCATTAAAGTAATGGGCCAAGCGGCGAATTTAACCCAGCGAGGAAAAGATTTTTATAAATTGGCACAGATCTATACCGAACGACAAGACTGGGAGGCAGCGTTAAAAAATGTCACCAGCGCCCTTGTGGATGAGCAGTTTAACAATGTTGAAGATGCACTGGTGCTAAAAGGGCTAATACTGTTTAACTTAAATGACTTGCATGAAGCCAAGAAGGTATTTACACAAGCCAAGGAGTTTGAAGGCTCGAGAAAATCGGCAAATCAATGGTTAGTGTATATCAATGGCGAGTCTAAGCGCCGTGAATACATGGCTCAGCAAAATAGTCTGTAGTGGTTCGTGAATAAAAACCAAGCTGGTTTTTATTCACATTTTTTATTGGCGCCTTAGCGCTTTTTAGATGTCCACGCCCATGTCATTTCAGCTTTAATGGGCTCAACGTTCGCCTCATCGGTAATAGTCACTTCTACTACAATTTCACCTCGCTCTTGACTTTGAATGAGCTTAATTTGTTCATCGCTTAGTTTAGCAACGGCACGCATGTCACCTGTGGAGCGTTTTACGTAGTCAATTTTAATTGATTTAATGAGCGGTAATTTATCATCAGGTACACTCATACCAAATACAAAACCGGTGGCTGTTTCGGTAATTAAGGCCATGGCAATGGCGTGTACACCGCCAATGTGGTTTTGAATTTTCTTTTTATTATGAATGCTAACGATGCATTCATGTTCGGTTAATTTTTCAAAACGAACCCCAGAATGGCCAGCATATTTAATGGTGTGGCCAAAAATTTTACTCATGGCGTAACCGCTGATGAAATCAGGCAGATTTTGAAGCTTAGTGGCAACGGTGTTTAAACGGTTCTTTTTGCTCATGGTAGGCTCAGTGTGGTAATAGTGGAAAGCAGCTAATTATTGTGGGGCGCATTTTAACGGCCCACTTCTATATTGTGAATGACAAAAGAAAACAGTTGGCTGTCACTATGGTCAATCTTGCCACTATTGCCTGTTTAGAATAGCTAATAGCTATAGATATACCTAGATTGTTCCAATTAAATTCATTTAGGAAGGTTTATGCCCATGTTGATAATAGCGGTGCCTTTGCGGCTGTAGCGTTTATATAGGTCTTGCAGAGCCTCAGGAGTGTCTTCTACTGCTAGCACTTCATAGCCAGACGCTTTATAAAAGGCCAACAAATGATCGTAAGGGAAACAGTAGATTGGGACATTTATGCTGCTATGAACGGCTTTTAACAATAGGCTGCCCAGTTGCAGCCCTCTTAACTCTGTTTTTACATAAAGGCTGCGTAACCAGTAGTAACCTTCGTGGGGGACGAGTCGAACCGCTGCAATGACGCCTTCATCTTGAAAAATAACAAAGACTTGTTCATCGCCACTGGCGCTGCCTTTATGCTTTTGAGAGCGATAAAATTTATTCACTGCTCGAAAGTTATCCCCTGACCACCTTTGTATTATTACGTCACCTAGTTTCAAATCATTTACCTTAATGGCGCTTTTATTCATGGGGGCAGTTTAACAAACTGTTAAGGGATTATTAAGGCAAGAAGTAGCCCCAGTTATTTGGGGCCAGTGGTGATGTGAAGTCTTTAAGGTGTGGCAGGGGTAAAGCTGCTTTAAAAGTCCATTTCTAAATAGCGGAACTCCGGTTTATCGGTTTCTTGAACACCACGTAAGGATTTTATTTCCGCTTTGAGGACTTTGTTGGCGTCAAATAAACTTTTATATTGGCCTTTATAATCCTCTTGCCATACGCGACTACCTTTCACCATTCTAGCAAGGCTGACCATGCCATTGCGAGTGACGGCCAATTGCTTATCGATATTTTTACTTTGTGTTTCCAATATTTTAAGCGCGGTACTTAACTCACCTTTGGAAGATTCTAAATCTAAAGTAGATACTTGTTTTTCCAACAATTTATGGGAGTCGGTAAGTTGCTTTAAATTGGTGACCACAATTTCTTGTTGTTCAGTGAGGGTTTTAAACGTGGAAAGAGTGGTGGCAATGCGTTCTTCTAATGTGCCCAAACGTAAATTGGTTAAAATCATGCCAGTAAGAAGTGCACTGATTACGCCAAAATATAAACTGATTTTTAGTACTAATATAAAAGTGCTGCTTTTATAAAAAGGTTCTGGCTTGGTTTCTTCTTCATCGTCTTCACGGGGACCACGGTTAATGAGACGTTCGTCTTTATTTGCCATTTTATACTCCCTGTAATTGGCATGACTACATAAAGTGTAGTGCATCACATCTCACTTTCAATATGTAACTTTGTGTAACTTTACGTGTCTATGAATTACATAAAATTTAGAAATCTGTCCGTTTGTATCTAAAAATTACATAAGAATAATTGACTAGATCTGTATGGCCATTCACGACTACTCACTAGGGGTGATATTGTGATTATGGCCAAGGGGTTTATGACAATGTCTATTGTGTGCAATTTTTGCTTGTGTCAATTTAATACGGCAATAGGTTAGGTTGCATTTATAAAAACAAAAAAAATCAATCAAACTTAAAACCAGTTTAAAACAATAAAAATAAAACGGCGGAATACCATGACGAAAAAACCCAATCAGTTTCTAGGTCGTAAAAAATATTTGGCTTTAGCCATTCCATTATTAATGGCGGCTCAGGCACAGGGTGCTGAATTTAATTTGGGACAAATTGAAGGCAGCTTTGATTCGCAAATTACCATGGGGTCTAGCTGGCGCGTTGAAGATCAGGGAGAAGTTATAACTGGCGCTCAAGGTAACAGTGATGATGGTGATCGAAATTATAAAAATGGTGATGCTTTTTCACAAATAGTTAAAGGCAGCCATGACTTACAGTTTAATTATCAAAATTTCGGTGGCTTTGTCCGTGGTAAATATTGGTATGATTCAGCCTTAGATAATAATGCAGTTGAATACGGACATACGCCGACCACTGCGAATAACGGCGTAAATGGTGCGCCGCTTCAATTTAATGATGATACGGCCACAGCCTTAGATGACTCTGATTTTGATGATCTTTCCAAAGCTAAAGGTGCAACCATTTTAGATGCATTTGTATACGGCTCATTTGAAGTGGGCGATATGCCATTGGATGTTCGATTGGGTAGGCAAGTAGTGAGTTGGGGTGAAAGTACTTTTATTCGAGGTGGTGTCAATTCCATTAACCCAGTAGACGTTAACGCTTTTGTGCGCCCCGGTGCTGAAATTAAAGAAGGTTTATTACCGGTTAATATGGCGTTTGCCAATATTGGGTTAACCGATAATTTAAGCATGGAAACTTTTTACCAATTAGAATTTCAAGAAAGTGTAGTTCCTGGTTGTGGTACTTACTTCTCTACCAGTGATACGCTTGCCCCAGGTTGTAATACGGTAAGTGTGGCCGGAGGTCTCACTTCAGTAGCGCGATCAGATGAAGGAGTAGAAAAAACATCTGATGAAGGTCAATTTGGTTTAGCCTTTCGCTATATATCTGAGGCATTAGGGGATACTGAATTTGGTTTTTATGCCATGAATATTCATAGTCGTGCACCGGCGGCTGTTGGTAATACTCAAGATACTGCTGCTCTATTCAATACAACATTTGGTACTGCACTAGCTGGCGGTGCTGATGCTGCCACTGCTGCGCAAATGGCCATAGGTGCTGCCATTGGCTCAGCTGCTGAAACGAGTTATGCCGTTGTCTACCCTGAAGATCAGATCATTAGCGGTATGAGTTTCGCGACAAACGTAGGTTCAGTAGCTTTGTCTGGTGAAGTCAGTCATTCGAAAGATACGCCTGTACAAATACACGGTGTTTCTTTTATCAGTACGTTACTTGGACTTCCAACTAGTTCAACTGAATTAACAGCACTTACTCAAGAAGCTGATATCGATATTGAATCCTTCCGATTATTTGATATTTCACAAGCTCAAGTCACTGCTATAAAATTCTTTGATCAGGTAGCCGGTGCAAGCCGTATCGCTCTAGTGGGTGAAGTGGGTTATACCTATATTCATGGATTTGATGAGGGCGATACCGAAATTAAATATGGGCGCTCAGATGTATATGGTGCAGCAGCAGGCGACTCTACTGATGACGGTTTCACAACTGAAAGTTCTTGGGGTTATAGGGCTCGGTTAGTAGCCGATTACTCTGATGTATTTGCAGGAGTAAATCTTAAACCAACAATCGCTTGGAGTGATGACGTTGAAGGTTATTCCAATCCAGGTGGTAACTTCCAAGAAGGCCAACAAAAATTAGGTGTTAGCGTTCAAGCCACTTACCTTCAAACTTATAATGCTAGTATCTCTTACACTCAATATATGGGTGGTGATTACAGCGTTGTTAATGACCGTGACTTTGCGTCTATGAGCATAGGCATGCAATTCTAAAAATTATTTAAAATAAACTGTGTAAAAAATTAAACATTACTAATAACAATAATAGGCGTCATATTTTTACTTTCTTTTAAAGAATATGGCGCAACAAGGAAATTATTTTGAATATTAAAACTCTTACCACTTCAGCACTTGTGTTGGCCATGGCCAGCACCACCGCCTGGGCCAAAGTGTCCCAGCAAGAAGCCAGCAAATTGGGCACCGAATTAACCAACAACGGCGCTCAAAAAGAAGCCAACGCCAGCGGCACTATCCCTAGCTATTTAGGCGGACTAGAACAAGTAACTGGTGCAGACCCATTGGTAAATATTTACGCCGATGAAAAACCGCTGTTTACTATAACCTCGGCTAACTTAGATCAATATAAAGATAAGTTGTCTGATGGTCAGTTGGCTTTATTTGCCAAGTACCCCGACACTTATAAGATGCCAATCTATCAAACCCATAGAACTGCATCGTTCCCTAAAAACATTTATGATAAAGCCAAGAAAAATGCGGTGAATACTGAACTTGCCGCCGGCGGTAACGGCATGATTAATTTTGATGAAACCATTCCATTTGCCATTCCAAAAAATGGTTTAGAGGTTATTTGGAATCACGTGAGCCGTTATCGTGGTGGTTCGGTTGAGCGTAATGTGGCGCAAATTCCTGTGCAACGTAACGGTAACTTTACTGCGGTTAAAATGCGTGCTCAATTAACCGCACCGCAATACCTTAAAGATGGCTATGACGCTGAAGATGATAAAAACATTCTGTTTTATTTCACTCAGTCGGTTAAGTCGCCTGCTCGTTTAACGGGTAACGTATTGCTTGTGCATGAAACCATTGACCAAGTGAATCAGCCGCGTATGGCTTGGGCTTATAATGCCGGCCAACGTCGTGTACGTCGTGCTCCTCAAGTAGCCTACGATGCCCCAAGTCAGGCAAGTGAAGGTTTACGTACCTCAGATCAAGTGGATATGTATAACGGTGCCCCTAACAAGTATGACTGGAAATTGTTAGGTAAACAGGAAATGTACATTCCTTACAATTCATATAAATTGTCTGATGCCAATGCTAAGTACAGCGAAATTGTTCAAGCAGGTCACATCAATCAAGATTACACCCGTTATGAATTGCACCGTGTATGGAAAGTGGAAGCCACTCTTAAAGATGGCGAGCGTCATGTATACGGCAAGCGTACATTCTACGTTGATGAAGATAGCTGGCAGATTGCCCTTGCCGACCAATATGATAACCGTGGTCAGCTATGGCGCGCATCAGAAGGTCATGCTCTACAGTTTGTAGATGCGAATGCCCCTTGGTATGTATCTGTTACTAACTATGATTTGTTCTCTGGCCGTTACTTGGTTGAGCTTAATAATGAAGAAGCTAAGCCGTTTAACTTTGATAGCAAGGTTAAGCGTAAAGACTTTACCGCTTCAGCTTTGCGTCGTGCTGGTAAGCGTTAATCATTACAGTTAAATAGAGATATAAAAAAACAGAGCCTAGGCTCTGTTTTTTTTATGTCTGCAAGAAAAGACGCTACGACTTAATAGCGGTAATCCCCTTGTTCTATAGCTTGTTGTAATGCTTCGGTTAATTGCACGTATTGATCACTCTTAGGTAACCACACGTAAATAGGGTCTTGATTCTTTTTAAGATCAAACCCTTTTTCTTTGAGTGGTGTCTTAAGATGCTTAAAGGTTTGGGTTAACTCCACCTGTTTATTGATACTTAGAAAAACCGGAATGGAATAGTCTGGCATATTACGCTTTAGCTGGGTTAACAGTGCTTTAAAGTCAAACTCTTCAAGGGGAACATTTAAGCCAAGCGAAGCCATGCCCGCACGGCCATTAGTATTGGGAATTTCAACACCATAAACAATGGCCTCACGTACTTGATCTACTTCTTCTAAAAGCATCTCAACCTCTGTGGTGGAAACATTTTCTCCTTTCCACCTAAACGTGTCGCCGGTACGGTCTATAAACTGTGCATGGCGAAAACCCATGTTGCGCATGATGTCGCCGGTGTTAAACCACCTATCGCCTTTATCAAATACGTTTTCCATGATGGTAGATTGCGTTTTGGCTGGGTCCGTGTAGCCATGGAAGGGATTTTTATCGGTAATGTGGCCTATGAGTAAACCAATTTCTCCCTTGGCCACTTTTACAAGTTTGCCGTTTTTGTCTTTATAAGGGGCATCCTTGTCTTTGTCGTACTTAACTATGGCATAGGGAAAAGGGCTCATGCCTACTGTTTGGTCAAAGTTTAAAAGGTTGGTAAAGCCGATATTGCCTTCACTGGAACCGTAAAACTCCATGACGGTTTCTATGCCAAAGCGGCCTTTGAATTTTTTCCAAATAGAAGGGCGTAATCCATTGCCGACAATAATGCGCACCTTGTGATCATGTTCGTTGCTTTCAATAGGTTGCTCGACCAAGTAGCGACATAATTCACCCACGTAACCAAAAGAGGTGGCACCGTGTTTTTTAATGTCTTTCCAAAACTGGCTGGCGCTGAATTTACGGCTTAAAATCAGTGTGGCACTGCCAGCGATCACCGAACTTAAACATACCCCCAAGGCTGTGGCATGGTAAAAAGGCAGAGGCACATACATGCGGTCATTTTTTTTAAGCCGAACCGCGGTGACTCCGAACGAGCCATATACTTTCATAAAGCGCCCGTGATTAAACACTACCGCTTTGGGCAAACCGGTCGTGCCTGAGGTATAAAGGTAGAAACATGGATCTTCACTGAAAATATTGTGAGTTTGCTTGGGATTGTCTTTTGAGTGAGAAGCAATTTCTGCTGATAAATTTAACCAGTTTTTTGGGGCTGCATAAGCGCTATTTAGAGTATCAAGGTCGGCCAAATATAAGTGGTTACTATCTTCTATATTAGTGTGAGAGCGAATATCTTGGTAAGCATCAAGACACTCTTCACCAGCGAAGATAAATTTTGGGTTTACCAGATTAATACTGTGGGTAAGCACTTTACCCTTTTGAGAGGTGTTAAGCATGGCACTGACTACGCCAATTTTTGCACAGGCAAACGCGGTGGCCAATAGCTCAGGGCGATTTTCAATTAACACCGCCACGCAATCGCCTTTTTTCATGCCTTTACTGATTAAGTAATGGGCTATTTGATTGCTCCATTCATTGAGCGTTTGATAGTCAATGGCTCTATCTTGATAGAGTATCGCTAACCCTTGTGGGTTCTTTTTGACCGCTTTTTCAAAGCATAATCCTAACCCCACCACCTTTTTCTTGTTGGTGTTATTGGTGATGCGAATGCCTCGTAGCATATGAGGAAGGTGAGAAATAAGTGTGGGGACTTTCTTAATAATTTGTGTGGTGCTAATAACGTCTGCTTGGCTCATGGTTGATCCTTTATTTTTATTGTTATTTATTTTTAATCAGCGCGATTTTTTAGGCGATACCTTTTATGTAGAATGCAAAAAATACGCGGCACTTAAAATCAAAATTTTAAGTGCCGCGTATTTTTAATTAAGCACAATCGTTAAACAATGATTTCAATGTCTTCAACAGGGAAGGCCACACAAGAGTGTGTCCAACCATATCGCTCGTCTGTTTCACGTAGGTGCGCTTCTGGTGGATTAAGTACAGAACCCTTGGTCACTTTAACGCGGCATAAGCTGCATTCACCAGAGCGGCAAGCATTTTCAGTGGTGTAACCGTTACGCTCCATACTGTTCAGTAATGGCTCATCTACACGGGCTTTAAAGCTGCCTTTTCCTTTAATGGTAACAGTCACTTCATCGGTGGCGATTAAGCCCGCAGGCCAACCTTGTAGATTTTCTGGATTCTTTGGTGGGCCATTGCACTCAATGCGCACACGCCGAGACTTCACATTTAATGAAGCCAATTGATCTTCACAGAAATTATGAAAACTAGTAGGGCCACATATGTAATACATCTTGTCTTTCATAGGGCCCAGTAACTGAGTTAAAAACTTAGCATTCAAGTGACCTGTTAAGCCTTTGTAGTTTTCAGTGGGGCGAGAAATTACTTTACTGACGGTTAAAAAATCGAACCTCTCATCCAATTCTTTGATCTGATCATCAAAGATCACGTCATCTTCATAACTAGAGGCATAGACTAAATGAAATTTAAAGTCACCGTCACGGGCGGCTATGTCTTTGATAATACTTAATGCCGGGGCAATACCTGAACCGCCCGCTAAAAAGACAAGGTCGGTGCCGTGGAATAAAGGGTTGTAATAAAAGCTGCCCATGGGGCTAGTACTAGTGAAAGTATCGCCCACTTTTACATCATCCAATAAATAATGGGTAACGTAACCGGGTTCTACACGCTTAACGGTTAAATCGTAATGACCGCGGGTTTGTGGCGCAGATGAAATAGCGTAAGGTCGCGCAGTTTCAACCCCTTTAATATTCACAAACAGGTTTATATATTGCCCAGCTTGAAAGGGTGGCAACGATTGCGAGGTAGATTCAAAACGCAAGGTCTTAGTGGTAGGCGTATCTTGAATGATCTCTACTACTTTTAACTGCAAGCGCTTAGGATGAAGCTTGGCGATGGTGTTGGCCACTGCCCATTTATTTTCTGTAAAGTCGGTGCCACTTTTTTCAAGAATTTGTTTGCTATCAATCACATCTTGATAACCGTTTACGGCATGTAAGACGTTACTTTTGGTGGCGTTTTCGGCTGAATTAGGCATTGGCAGTGGCCTCTTTTTTTAGTTGTGCTGCTTTTTTTAATTTTTTAATAACGGCGCGCCCTGTGCTTTCGCCAATCATATAGGTTGGCTGAAAGCCCCCCATGCCATTCCAACAACCGGCCATGTATAGACCCTGAATGGCATCAATACGGTCACGGAATAACACACCGTCTTGCATATTTTGGTTAAAGCCATAAATGGCGCCACCTGGAGTATTTAGGTAACGCATCATGGTTAATGGTGTGGCCACTTCCACTTCTTCAATATTTTTACGAATATTCGGGAAGACACGTTCAACGTGATCTATTAGTTTTTCGGCAAATTCATATTTGGTTTTTGCGTAATCCTCAGCAGGGATATCTTCCCAAGGGGCGCCGTATTGTAAACACAAAACAGACAATGCCGACTTGCCCGGTGGTGCAAAACTTGGGTCGTCGTAGTTATAACAGGTGAGCATAGTATGGGTAGGGTCAATAATGCCCTGCATGGTTTCATAGGCTTTTTCTTCGTCAATACTGTCGATGACGAAGTTAGATGCCGCGGTGACGCCTATATCAGAGGGGCTGCAATCAAGCCCTAAGTATAAAACAAAAGCCGAGGTGCCTAAGCGGCGGGACTTCATATCTTGTGAAGCTTGCTGGGGTGTTTTTTCAGTATCCAGTAGTTCATTGAAAGTATGAATGGGGCTGGTGTTGGAGATAACACTTTCACAACTAAATTCTTCACCGGTTTCGGTGCGCACGCCCACCACTTTGTCGTTTTCGGTAAGAATTTTTTCGGCACCACAGTTAAAACGAATTTCACCGCCAGCTTCCATAAAAGATTCTAATAAGGCACTAGAAATCGCTTGTGAGCCCCCTTTAATATGGCAAGGTTTAAATGCCGCATAGGCGTATAGCATCATGGCTAAATCAGGAAATTGAATGTCCTTTGGTGGTAAGCCAATGTAGCACCAGTAAGCGGCGATCACCGATTTTAATTCTTGGTTTTCAAAGAATTCATCCAGAACGGCTTTAGCAGAACTAAAACCGTATTTTGCATAATTAGGACAAGAGGCTTTAAGCATGGCTTCATCGTTGGCCTTTTGTACTTTAGGCAACATCATGAAGCACTCAAGTGTCAGGGTTTCACATAATTTTAAGAAGCCCTTAATGTTGTCGCTTTCTTCAGGGTAGGTGTCACATAGAGTGTTCTTTAAACCAGTCCAGCTGGCAGGCAAAGTTACATCAATATCGTGACCGTCTTTACCGGGTTTAACGATGCGATACAGTTCTTTCTCGTGCACTACTTCAAGCTTATCCATGATGCCTAACTGGGCAAAAATTTTACGCATGATAAAGGGCTTGTCATCTGTGCCCATGCCGCTGAGCTGATGCAACGCCACTTCAAATTCAAATTCACCGCGTACAAAAGAAGTGGCACAGCCACCGGGAATGTTATGTCTTTCTAGTAACAAAGTGCGTGCGCCACCTCGTTGTAACGTAGTGGCCGCGGTTAATCCCGCGTTACCTGCGCCGATCACAATGGCATCAAAATGTGTCATGTAGCCCTCTGTCTTTTTTATTCGTGGTGAAGGTGATCATTTGATGATCAAACTATACGATGTAAAGATAGCTTCAAAATACCTAACTTTCAAGAACAAATTGCTTTATCTGTGGGGTTTGAATAGCCCCTTAAGCTTGAAGGAGGTGACACACTAAAGCCGTATGTTTCCCATTGTGTGAATAAAACCCGATAAATTATCTGAAATTCCCACTTATTTTGATTTATAAAGCTAATAAAAACAGGAGTTGGCTGAAAAATGACCATGCCAGTGAGTTTTGGCGGACATTGACCAATATTTATTCATCACTGGTACTTCTGGTTATTTTGTTGGCTTAAATGGGCAAGAAGGTACCAATTGTCTTTGATTAAGATAAGCCAGTCGGTTTAGTGGCTGTTTGCTCCCTTCCTTTTGGCAACGCTTTCTAAATCAAACCGGCCACCACAAACAATAAAAATAAAATAAAAACTGGCGGAAATAATGATTAATAAAGTTAGTAAGGCACTTGGTCGCAAGAAATATTTAGCCGTGGCGATTCCTTTGTTAATGGCGGCTCAAGCTCAGGGGGTTGAATTTAATATTGGCGAAATTGAAGGCTCTTTTGGGTCACAACTTTCATTAGGTTCTAGTTGGCGGGTGCAAGGTGCCGATGAATCATTGCTGACGAACACAGATGGTGATGCCAGTAACAGTGACGATGGCAATAGAAATTACGCCAGTGGCGATGCTTTTTCTCAAATTTTTAAAGGCAGCCACGATTTACAATTTAGTTACCAGAATTTTGGTGGGTTTGTACGCGGTAAATACTGGTACGACTCCGCCTTAGAAAACAACAGCGTCGATTACGGGCACGGTCCCACCACTGATGTGGGTGGCCAAAGTGGTACCGCACTGAGTTACAACAACGGTGAAAAGCTGGATGATTCTGAATTTAATGATTTATCAAAAGCTTCAGGTGCCGAATTAATGGATGCCTATGTATATGGTGAATTTGATATTTTAGATATGCCCTTGGATGTTCGTTTAGGTAAGCAAGTGGTGAGTTGGGGGGAGAGTACGTTTATTACAGGGGGCGTTAACTCCATAAACCCCATTGATGTGAATGCGTATCGGCGCCCTGGCGCTGAAGTGAAAGAAGTCTTGTTGCCAGTGAACATGGCGTATACCAATTTAGGCTTAACAGAAAACTTAAGTTTGGAAACGTTTTACCAGTTAGAGTTTCAAGAACATGTCATTCCTGGTTGCGGCACTTTTTTCTCTAGTAATGATTACGCCTCTGAGGGCTGTAATAACATTTCGATTCAAGATGGTGTGACCAGTATTGAGCGTGATGTGGATGGCAAACGTGATGCCAGCGATGAAGGGCAATACGGTATGGCATTTCGATTTACATCTGAAGCGTTAGGGGATACTGAATTTGGCTTATACACCATGAACATTCACAGTCGTGTGCCGAGTATTAATTTTGTTAAGAATGATGTTAGCAATGCAGCTGTCTTAAGTAATTTGTCTGCTCAATATATTGCAGGAGTTACCGCCGCTGGAATTGCAACCTTAGCAGAGAATGGAATTGAAGAAGGGCATCCCGCTTATGCCACTCAACTAGCTGGCATAGAAGCCCAAGCTAACGCTACGGTAGGTGCATTTGTTACAGCAAATGGTGCCGATGCAATCAGTGCTGCGGTGGTCGATGATTCTGGATACTACGTTACGTATAAAGAAGACATTCAAGTAACGGGTTTAAGTTTCTCAAGCACAGTGGGGTCCGTAGCCCTATCGGGTGAAGTAAGCTACAAGAAGGATGTACCGGTACAAATTAACGGCCCACAAATGATTACTGCGTTATTAGGGGCTAATTTAGCGGATGATGTAGTTGCCGCGAATCAACTTGCTGCAGCCACTAATGACGCTGAAACGGCAGCTGCCCAAGCCGCACAATTAGCTGCCACCGAAAACAACAATAACTTAGATTTAGAATTAGCCGCAGTTGACGGTGGCAGTGAAGTAGACGGTTACCGTTTATTTGATGTGTCACAAGTACAATTAACAGCCATTCAATTTTTCGATCAAGTGGCCGGTGCTAACCGCGTAACATTTGTTGGTGAAGTGGGCATGAGTTATGTGCACAGTTTTGACGAAGGCGATGACGCCATTAAATATGGTCGCTCCGATATCTTTGGCTCACCTGCCGATACTCTTGACGATGGTTTTGTCACAACCCGCTCTTGGGGTTATCGTGCCCGTTTAATGGCCGACTACACAGATGCTTTTGCCGGTGTGAATTTAACACCGGTATTGTCTTGGAGTCATGATGTTGAAGGGTACGCTCCCAATTCAAGCGGTGCTTTTAAAGAAGGCCAGCAATCTTTGGGTTTAAGTTTAGAGGCCAATTATCGTGAAATGTACAACGCCACCGTTTCTTACAACCAATTTATGGGTGGAGATTATAGTACGGTAACAGATCACGATTTTGCGTCTATTAGTGTAGGGGTTCAGTTTTAATTTAGTTTTAGATCATTTTTAGCTAAAACGTTACCTATTAATAGGCCAGCCATGCTGGCCTTTTTCAATAACCATTAAAAATAATAACGATTTTTCTCTTAGTAAAAACAAAGGAATTTATGATGCATTATAAATCGCTCTCAACCTCTGTTTTGTTGTTGCTTTTAGGCAGTGGCGAAGCATTGGCAAAGGTGTCTATTCAAGTTGCCAATCAATTAGGGGATAACCTTACGGTGATGGGGGCGGAAAAAGCTGCCAATTTAAGTGGCACCATCCCTAAATATATGGGGGGGTTACCAGAAAATATTGAAGCAGATCCATTGGCAGATATTTATGCCAAAGAAACACCTTTGTTTGTAATTACCCATGAAAATTTATCAAAATATGAAAGCCAATTAACAGATGGGCAAAAGGCACTCTTTAAAAAATACCCAACCACTTACAAAATGCCCGTGTATCAAACTCATCGTACGAGCCGTTACCCTCAGGCTATTATTGATAAAGCACAGCGTAATGCACTGACCTCAGAATTGTTAGATGGGGGTAATGGCATTATTAATTTTGATGAATCCATTCCTTTTGCGATTCCTAAATCGGGCTTAGAAGTGATTTGGAATCATGTGAGCCGCTATCGGGGGGGCTCAATCGAGCGAAACTCAGCACAATTGCCGGTGCAACGTGATGGCAGCTATACACCAGTAAGGGTGCGTAGCCAATTAACGGCCCCGCAATATTTAAACGGAGGGTTTAGTGAAAAAGACGATGATAATATTTTATTTTATTTCACCCAAGCCATTAAATCACCTGCTCGTTTAACCGGTAATGTTTTGCTGGTACATGAAACCATTGACCAAGTGAATCAGCCAAGAATGGCGTGGAGCTATAATGCAGGACAACGCCGAGTACGCCGTGCTCCTCAGGTGGCTTACGATGCCCCCAGTTCAGCAAGCGATGGTTTGCGTACCTCCGACCAAGTGGATATGTATAACGGCGCACCTGATAAGTACAACTGGAAGCTCCTAGGCAAGCAGGAAATATATATTCCTTATAACTCTTATAAGTTAGCCAATCCAAAAACCGAGTACGATGACATTGTTCAGGCAGGTCATATTAATCAAGATTTAACCCGTTACGAATTACACCGTGTATGGAAAGTAGAGGCCACTTTGAAGGAAGGTGAGCGTCATATTTATGGTAAGCGTACATTTTATGTTGATGAAGACAGCTGGCAAATTGCCATTGCCGACCACTATGATAATCGTGGTGAATTATGGCGGGCCTCTGAAGGTCATGCTTTGCAGTTTGTGAATGCCAATACACCTTGGTATGTGTCCACCACCACTTATGACTTGTTTTCGGGGCGCTATTTGGTTGAACTGAATAACGAAGAGAAAGACCCATTTAATTTTGGCAAACAAATGAAACGTAAAAGCTTTACCGCCTCGGCCATTCGTCGATCGGGACGCCGCTAATGTGTATTGATTGAAAAAAGTTGAAATTCTATATAGAGATGAATACCGCCTTTTAATATTGGTTCTTGAATGTTACAGGTATAAAAAAAGCACTTCAGAGCTCTGAAGTGCTTTTGGGTTTTACCTTGTTATTAATTACTATTGGCTTCCCATAACACTTTAATGTCACTTTCCACTGCTTCTTCCATTAACTTGGCATAACGTTTTTCAATCATGTTGCGTTTTACCTTTAAGGTGGGAGTAACTAGGCCTGTGTCTGGTTGCCAGTCTTCGTTGGAGACGATAACCCCAGCAATTTTTTCATGATTCAAAAGGTTAATGTTAATTAACTTAATGTGCTCGGTAATTTTGTTTTCTAAATGATGGCGAGGTTTGTTTTGGGCTATATCAGAAAGTGTCGCCACCACAACCGGTTGCTTTAAACCTAAACCCCCTAAACAAATTTGTTCAAAATCTTTAAAGGCGGCCAGTTTTTCTTCAATAGGGGCAGGGGCTACAAATTCACCTTTTTCAGTTTTAAAGGTTTCTTTAATGCGACCTGCGATTTTTAAGAAGCCTTGTTCATCTTCTTCTCCTAAATCACCTGTGTGTAAGTAACCTTCACTGTCGATGGCTTCTTTGGTTTTTTCTTCATCTTTATAGTAATGAAGCATCAGTGTTGGGCTTTTGAATAATACTTCACCGCTATCCGTTAACCTATAGCCACATCCTGGCATGGCTGTGCCGACAGTACCTTGTTTACTTTCACCCACACGTCCAATAAAGCCGTATGCGAAGTTCTCGGTGACCCCATAGCCTTCTAGTATTTCAATGCCAAGTTTTTTATACCAACTCAATAAGGCACCTGATAGTGGCGCCGCACCTGAAACCACCATACGTGCATTGCCCAAGCCAAGGGCTTTGCGTAATTTCTTAGCCACAAGCCCTTTGATAACAGGAATTTTTAGTAAGGTATCGAGTTTGCTTTGGGGCAGTTTTTCTAAAACTCCCCCTTGGAATTTTTTCCATAAACGCGGTACTGAGAAAAATATGGTGGGCTGAACCGAGCAAAGATCCCGTTGAAAAGTATCTTGCGATTGCACAAAGCTGATTTCCATTCCGGCATACAAACTGTTGGTGGCCACTAGCAGTCTTTCCGCCACGTGGGCCAAAGGTAAAAACGACAAGCCTTTATCTTCAGGGCTGGTTTTAAAAATCTCTATGGTGCGACAACCCACAAACCTTGGAGCGCGGTAACAGTGAACGGCCCCTTTAGGGTGGCCTGTGGTGCCTGAGGTGTAAACGATGGTCCAAGGGTCAAGATCATCAGGAATAGGGCTTTTGCTGAAGGGTTGACTGGCGTTAACGATGGTCATCCAGTCGTGATCCATTTGCGCGGTACGATCACAGTCGCCATCGCTGCCATGGAAAGAAAAGCCAATTTTACTCATGCCTTCTGGCACATTGTCTTTTAATCGATTCCAAATAGGGGCATCCAGTTTCCCCACAAACAGGGCCTTGGCATCAGAGTGTTCTAATATGTATTTGAAAGATTCAGGGGTTTGATCGAAATAAAGGGGCACACTAATAAAGCCCCCTAACTGTAAAGCAAGATCGGTCATGATCCATTGGGCACAGTTTTTAGAAATAATGGCAATTTTGTCGCCTTTCTTAAAACCTAAATCAAACAGCCCTTGGGTGAGCTTACGTACCTGTTGCCCCACGTCATGCCAAGTATGCTCTTGCCATTGGTCATTAATGGGCTGGCGCAAATAAATTTTATTTGGAGAAGTTTTTTCCCAATGGTACAGCATCTCTATGGGGGCTTTATTCTTCGCGATCTCGCTTAACGTCATTATATTTCACCTTATTCATTTTTATTATTAGGTGGTTCGACCAGAAGGTCGTGACCATTTTTATTGGCTAGCGTAACGAGTCTTTCTTTTTCTAACTGGGTACTAAAGATCAAAGTTATCAGCAAAAAGGTTGATTAAATCTACACCATTTTCCTCATGAATAACAACAAACAGTGGGGTTTAAGGGGGGTTAACGGACTGATGTTTACGGCGCTAACTGGGTCTATTTGGACACCACTTTAAGATGGCCTTAATGGCACTTGAGTGTATACACGGGTTTTACTGTATTGGGCCTAAATGGTTAGGTGTCCGAATTTAAAATAGGCTTTTAATATCAAGCGCTTAGTGAGTAACGTAAAAGGCAGATTACATTGAAGCCAAGAAGATTACTTGTGGCGGGAATTAAATAATGAGATAAGCGGGGCAAATTAAAGGTCAGTCAAATAGCCCAGTAATTTCACTGCTGTCTAGGTCTACCGCTTCACTGATGTCCATTTCGGGAGACATGCCT
This sequence comes from uncultured Bermanella sp., assembly GCA_913058575.1. Classification (GTDB taxonomy): domain Bacteria; phylum Pseudomonadota; class Gammaproteobacteria; order Pseudomonadales; family Oceanobacteraceae; genus Bermanella. The sequence goes on along the minus strand of CAJXRF010000041.1, from coordinate 1,998 downwards.
ACTCGCTGAAAAGCCGTTACTTGGCCGTAATCTAACTTAGCTAAGGGGTGGTCGGTGTTGGCGTGGCCTTGCAATACCGCCACAGTGACGATGTCTACGTAATCCACTGCGGGCACGTCACGGTCAAACTTTAAATACTGTAAGGGTACTTTTTGAATGGCGGCGGGAAAATTCCACGCCTTCATAATATGTCCGCCAATAATGGGGTGAAGTTTTTCGATGAGCTTATCAAGCATAAAGCCATCGTTGAGTAGGGTGCGGTTATCCTCGGCATACGCTAAAACCGGTAGGGCGCCAATTTTGTGTATGAGCCCGGCTAACATGGCTTGATCAGGCAATAGCTGGGTGTAATGGCTGGCTAACACATGGCAAATAGAAGCGGTTTCGGTGCTTTGGCTCCAGATTTTGCGCATGCGTTTATCCACCACGTCGCTGGTGGCCTGAAACATCTGCTCCATGGCTAAGCCCATGGCTAAATTGGCAGTGAAGTTCATGCCTAAACGACTAATGGCAGTGGTTAGGTCGGTCACTTCTGACGAGGTACGCATGATTGAGCTATTGGATACTTTAATAATGCGGGCTGATAGGCCTGTGTCTTGGCTGATTAAGGTAGCCAATTGGGGAATCGTGGCATCTATATCTTCGGCCACATCGCGCACCCGTAAACACACCTCAGGCAGGCTGGGCAACACCAAAGAATCTTGTTTAATTTGGTTAATTAAGTCGTTAGCAACGGTTTCAAGCAAGTTGGCCATGCTCACTCCTTGTTAAGCTTATCTAAGCTATTTGACAAAAGAGAGAGCAGCAGGGGGCAGGTTAACCTTCTGTAGGCTTCTCTTCTGGGACTATTTCATAAGGTAAGGATAGCAGCTCAATGGGTAAGCCTGAGTTTTGTCCAAGAAATAGTGGCGCTTGAGTGTATTTGGCATCTAACACCATGAGAAATTCACTATGGGTGTCCGTCATGGCAACATTCACCACTTCGGCCACGGATGTTTCTTGGTTCTGGCTATAAATGGGGGTGCCAAGTTCAATAGTATCTGTGCTTTGCACAATAGCGCGGTACATGTGGCGTTTCAGTTTGCCTAAATACTGCATGCGCGCCACAATTTCTTGGCCGGTATAACAGCCTTTATTGAAGCTAATGGCACCAGTTTGACCAAGGTTAAGCATTTGCGGAATGAAGCTTTCGATGCTGGTTTGGGTAAGCTGGGCTAAGCCATGTTGAATTCGATTTAATGGCCAGGCCAAATCGTTGGATAGTATGCACTTACTATTGTTGAGAAGCTCTTCAATTAGGGTATTAGCTTGTTCTGGGTACAGCCATAATTCAAAGCCTGCATTAAATGGCAGCTTAATGATGATGCCAGAAGCATGGTTTATTTGGCCAAAGTCTTCGGTAGGGCATTGTGAAAATACTTGTTCTATTACAGCTTGAGCATGGGGGCCTTTAAGGCCGGCCAAAATCATCGGTTTGGTTGTCATGCTGCTTTTAAAAAACACCATGTACTTCTTTAAATGCCCCTGAGTAGACTCACTTAGGGTTTCGTTCAGGCACAATAAATATTCGTTGTCACCTTTCTGGGCCAAATTAAAGCTACTGATCATGCGCCCTTTGGGATTACAGCAGGCCCCTGAACGAAAGGTGTTTTGGTTGATATTCGAAATATTACATGTGAACTGGCCTTGCATGAATTTAGCGCTGTCTGCCCCGCTAACAGATAGCACCGCTTGATCCACAATTGGGCAAAGAACAGTGTCATTGTCATTTAAAGAAACAGGGGAAGGTACATGGGTATTGGCAATAGCTGCCCAGAAATCAGACATGTTTGGAGCCTTAAATAAGAGTCCGAGTATTTTACTCGGGATTATTACCTTGTGTACAGATGCCATAATGGAAATAGATGCGCTGTATACCCTAGGCGCTTAAATCGGTATCTGCTCTTTTAAAGGTTAAGTGGTATACTGCGCGCAATTTAAAGACAGTATGTATAGAGG
>CAJXRF010000040.1 GCA_913058575.1 uncultured Bermanella sp. | reverse complement strand
CCCCAAAGCCTCAAGCGCATCGCTCAAGTTTTGTGGCGCCATAAACATATCAGTTCTCCCCTCTTTGTATTTTTTAAGCAAAGGGTAATCATCTGACAGGCCCATCAAGTCAGTTCTGGCTGTTTGATATACAACACCATGGGTGTTCATATGCCCTTTGATTGTAAATATGGCACCAGGGTTATCTATGCCATGCTGTAAAACTTCTAGCTGCCTTACATTTAACCTACCATTAAAGCTTGAGTTTGAAACTAGCGATTCAATCAGTTTTGATTTTTTAGCTTTTACACCAAGATATTCATAAAGCTCATTTGTTGCTTGCCTAATAGCTTTTAACTGATGATAAAGAAAGTAGGTTGTGTCATTCCCGTCTGTTTCACTGTCTAAGTAAGCCTGTTTATACTGCTCTGGGGCTTTCTTTAGAACTCTGGATATTGATACATATTCAAGCAATGAATTTTCACTCTTGATCATCATCCAATAAAACAGCGCCCTCGCCGTCCTACCATTTCCATCCACAAAAGGATGATCATAACCAATCATAAAATGAATTATGATTCCTTTAATAACTAGCGGAATATAGGAGCCATCATCTTCGCTTTCTTCATTTGCAAAATCACAAACTAGTTTCAATCTTTGCTCAAGCTCACCAGACTTCGGCGGAGTATGTAAAAGGACATCGTCTTTTGAATAAACCCTTATGTCATCACTAGATCGCCTGAACTTGCCTTCCATACATTCATCTTCTCCGAATAGCGTCCCCTCAGTTATGATTTCATGTAATTTGAAAACTATCGCAGGCGTTAAGTCTTCTCCCTTAAGCTCCCTTATGAATGCCATTGCATTATGATTATTTAAAATCATTCTTTCTGAATGATCAGCTGGCCTACGCCCCTCTCTGATCATATCCTTAGCAACTTTACGAGTTGTCGCAGCCCCCTCCACTTGACTTGATCTAATGGCCTCTTCGATTAATGAGTTTTTTAAATGGGCAGCTCTCTGATCATAGTTATCTTCTTTTGATGCAGTGGCTTGATTGCCCGCAGAGTATTTAGCTATCCACAAAACATGCTCAACCAGACTATCAGGCATACAAAAAACAAAAGGTTTCCCATGCTTATCTTTGAAAGGCAATTCTTTTGAAATTTGTAGTCTAGCCTGTTTCATTGCCAGCCAGTACAACTTCGGAGTAAACCCTTCAGGAGGCTGCTGATACTTCACTTTGGCCCAATGCTGATACTTCCCTCGATGATCAAGCGGACCTTGCCTATAAGATAGAATAAGCTTGAGATCTGCCTCTTTGCCGTCATTAATTAGAGTATCAATTGTTGGAGGGGGTTCAGGTAATCTCACGACAATCACTCCTATATACTAATTATTATAATTTTAGTATATACAGTAACTGTAGAGCCAACTACTAAAACTTAACTTATTAGTAGTTTAATCACAAACAAAAGGTCATTCACCTTTAGCCCTAGTGTTTAAGGGACTATTGGCATGACAAACCACCAATAAAACCTAGTATGAAGGCTTAATTACTTTGATATTCTAGCTCCACTACTTATTAGTACTAACCCCTACCCTTAAAGTTCGGCTAATTAATGACAACCCGCAGGCATGCTATTACATTAAAATATGCCGTAATTAATAGGTCTATCCTACCTATAAAACCCAAATACGGCTCACCTTAAAAAACACTCACAACCCTCCCGACAAACTAAAATCCCCTGTGGCGGCCTGCACGATTTTCTCACTCCACCAGTTCATCATTACACGCCGACGCTCAACATACTTGGCTCGATTATAAGCCCTGCGTACACTATTCTTGTCGGTATGTGCCAACGCCATCTCAATAAGGTCTTCTTCAAACCCTTCTTCATTTAGTGTTGTACTGGCTAACGCCCTCATTCCATGTGCAGTTAAGCGACCATGAAATCCCATGCGCTTCTTAAGTGCTACATTTGCGGTGGCACTATTCGCTGATTTACGCGGGTTGGCGTTACCGGGAAATACGTATTCGCGATTACCACTAAAGGGCCTAATCACTTCTAAAATGGCCAATGCCTGTTTCGTTAAAGGGACGATGTGCTCACGTCTTTTTTTCATACGCGATGCAGGCACTACCCACAGCCTATTTTCAACATCTATTTCTTCCCAGCGGGTACCTGCAGCCTCACCGGGCCGGCTCATGGTATGTAGCTGCCATTCAATTAAACAACGGGTAACTAAATGGATTGGCGCCACACTCAAAGCTCGCATTAATTCAGGAAGTTGCTCAGGCCTAAGCGTAGGGTTATTGGTAACTTTAGGGGTTTTAAACGCGTGCCGTATACCTGCTATAGAATTGTGCTGAATCAACCCTGTATTAACTGCGTACACCATTACTTCATTTAAGCGTTGACTCACCCGCTTAACAGCCTCCAGTTTGCCTTCTTTTACTAACTTTTTGAGGGCATCAATGACCATCGGAGCGGTAATATCATGAATAGGGTAATTACCTAACTTAGGTAATATATGGTTATTAAGGGAGCGTATTATATCCTGAGCATAATTCTTAGTTACATTATCTCTTTTCAACTCAAACCAATCCTCCACTACCCTTGCTAGAGTTTGCCTACTTAACCGTAGGCGCTCGACTTTTTGCTGCTCCTTATAATGCTTGGGGTCAATGCCTTGAGCCAACTGCTCTCTCATGACCTCTCTTTGTCGACGTGCAAAGGCCAATGTCACCTCTGGGTAAGCCCCGAGACCTAGATTGGTACGCTTTTGGTTATTTGGATTGATATAATTGAAGATCCACACCTTGGAGCCGTTAGGCTTGATGCGTAAAGCTAGACCCTGGCCATCAACAAGGCTGTATTCTTTGGTTTTGGGTTTAGCATTTTTAATCTCAGTGTGACTGAGAGGGCAGGTAACTCTTGCCATAGTAACATCGACCTCCATGGAGGTTTCTAAGTGTTACATTAAATGTTACTTCATATATTAAATTTCGCCAGATAATCGCGGATTGCAATGGACAAAAAAAGGCCGCTAACCCTTACGGTTAGCGGCCTTTAGAAATTTTTTTGGATTTTCTCGGACTTTTAAATGGCGGTGAGGGAGGGATTCGAACCCTCGAAACCTTGCGGTTTACACGCTTTCCAGGCGTGCTCCTTCGGCCACTCGGACACCTCACCAATTTGCATCCCCATGCGTTTAAATCTGTGCTTGGGGTAACAAGGCCGCGTATTTTACTGATGGCTTTGCCAATTGCAAGTAATTAGTTGATTTATAACGTTAATTCCAGAGTTTCACGTATTTTGCCATCTCTAATTCGGGCTTGTTAGGGACTTTTTCAGGGGTGCCTATATAAAGAAAAGCCACTATATGGCCTTGATCACTGACATTGAAGGCGTCTTTCACTAATGGTGCATGGGCCATTTCACCGGTTCGCCACACAGATCCATACCCTAATGAGCTAATGGCAAGTTGCATATTTTGCACCCCTGCCCCTACTGCCAGCAGTTGCTCTATCTCGGGTACCTTGCTATTGGTTTGAGGCTCACATACCGCCACCACCATTAAAGGGGACCGTAATGGCATGTTGCGGCACTTATCTATTTTGGCTTCACTGCACTCGCCGCCCTCCCGCGCTACCTGCGCAAATACCTCACCTAATGCCTCACGAGCCTGACCTTGCACCACGTGATATCGCCACGGCCTTAAGCGCGCATGGTCGGGGGCGCGCATGGCACAACTGAATATTTCGGTTAATTCGCCTTCACTTGGTGCTGGCTGGGTTAATCTGGGGCATGAAACGCGATTTTGAATAAGTTTTATAACTGGGTTCAATGGTCTATCCTTGTAATACATGCAGTGCGTCAATAATGTTACATCAAACACAAGATGTAACTTGCACATGCAGGCGCTAGCGTATTAAATACTTTGTTCGTGATTTTGCCATATACAGTCAGCTAAAATATACCCATACATGACCAACACCGATCAAACAGTTTTTTCCATCGCCCTGCACGACTTTTATTCGCGAAGTTTTGCTTTTATTGCTATTGCCTTAACCGTAGCACTGGCTCACTACCAAGGTTTATGGCAAGAAAACAGTGAATTTATTATTTTAACCGCCATTCTTTATCCCATGACGGCGTTATTAATTCATCGCTATGTGCCTGAAAAACACAATCACTTTTGTCGCCCTGTTTTATTCAGCATTGATGGTGCATTAATTGGCCTATTAATGGCGCACATGCACTTTGCAATTTTGCCCAGTATTTTGTTTTTCATCATGGCCAATACTTCATCAATTGCTTTAGGGCGCCCCGGTATTTGGGTTGCGTCTTTAGTCGCCACTGTGTGCGGTGCCTATGCTGGCACGCTATTATTTGGTTATGAAATCACCGCGCAAGCCCCTCTTTATATTGAACTATGCGCTGCCATCGGCGTGACCATTCAGTTGGCTGTAGCCGGTTTTTATTCTGGCAAACAAACCAATCGCTTAGAAAAACTGCATCTAGAGCTGCGCCAACAAGAGCAAGAACAAAAAGTATTGGCCAACAAGGTTTCAAAATATATTTCTCCGCAGGTTTTAGAATCGATTTTTTCTGGCAGCCAAGAAGTGGTGTTAGAAACTCAACGTAAAAAGTTGGTGGTGTTTTTCTCGGATATTAAAGGTTTCACGTCTCTTTCAGAGCAAATTGAATCGGAAGTGCTGACCGATTTGTTAAATAACTATCTCACCGAAATGACTAATATCGCCATTAAATATGGCGGCACCATAGACAAATACATTGGCGATAGCATCATGGTATTTTTTGGCGACCCTAAAACTCAAGGCGCCAAAAAAGATACCCTTGCCTGCGTGGCCATGGCCATAGAAATGCGCAAACACATGAAAGTATTAAGGCAAAAATGGCGAGCCCAAGGGGTTAAAACCCCTTTAGAAATTCGCATGGGCATCAACACCGGTTATTGCACCGTGGGTAATTTTGGTACTGAAGCGCGAATGGATTACACCATTATTGGCAAAGAAGTAAACATGGCTAGCCGATTAGAAGCGGCCGCTGAAGCCGGAGAAATTTTACTTTCTTATGAGTCTTACGCCCTTATTCAAGACAAAATAATTTGCCGTGAAAAAGGTCACATTAAAGCCAAAGGGTTCTCAAGACCTGTTCCTGTTTATCAAGTAGTCGATTTTAGACATAACCTTGCGGCTAAAACCTCTTTTGTGGAACATGAATTACCTGGCTTCTCCATGTATATGGACACCAACCGCATTAATAATTACGACCGCGATAAAATAGCCGCAGCACTAGAGCGCGCCGCCCTTAAGATAAAATCCCAAAGTAGAATGCAGGGCTAAGCTTGCTAGAAACCCCACCTAAAAAAACCAACAAAACGCTGGTTTTTAGCATTATGGCTGCTTTGGCTTTATGGCTTCTGGCTTTGTTGGTATTTGCTAGCTGGTACCAAGCGCGCTATATCAAAAGCTTTACTGAAGATTCCCCCACGTTTTTGCAAGCGAATCAAACAGAAAAGTGGTTCGCTAAACTCACCCCTGTTTTGCCCCAGAAAACCACTTCATCTCGAGTCATTCAGTTTTGGCAGCCAGATTGCCTTTGTAATCGTTTCGCGCGCCCCCATGCCCTAAGCGCCACCAACCTGGCCAAAGAATTGGGCATAGAGCACATTACTGTTATTCCTAATAGAAGCTTGCAAGAAGTGCATTCCTTACAAGCACTTAACCCTGATACCAAAATTATTAGTTTAGATACAAGCCTAATGAAGCACTGGCCAGCCAGCCCTTCATTGCTAATAGAAGACCCCTTGGCACGCCTTATTTATTTTGGGCCATTGGGCTTTGGGGCTTTCTGTGGCCAAGCCAGCACCAGTGTTATCAATAGCCAAATGCTGAAGCTCCAAGAATCAAAGGCTAAGCCTTTTTTTAATATCATTGGCAAAGGCTGTTTTTGTCCCTGGAAATAAGCCAATAGACCTAAAAACGCCACCTCTTAGTCCCATAATTGAGCTAACCTTATTCTAGGAAAGTGAATTCTGGGCGCCATGTTACATTCAAATTACCAAAGCCTTGTGAAAGTTGGCCGCAGCTTAATTAGCGAGCGCAATATCACACGATTATGCGAACTCATTTTAGATGAAGCGCAGCAGCTTACTCGAGCCGATGGTGGCACCCTATATCTGGTGAACAGTCCCTCTGCCACTGCCCTTAATTTCTCTATTGTTCATAACCACAGTTTAAATTTTCGACTAATTGCGAATCCAGGAGAATCGGTATTTCCGGCTATTCACCTGTTTGAGGAAAGTGGCGACATTAACCAATGCCATGTGGCGGCTTTTACGGCTCACGCCAAAACCCTCATCAATATTAAAGATGCCTATGATGATACTCAATTTGATTTCACAGGCGCCAAAAAATTTGATGCAGAAAATGGCTACCGCACTCAATCTATTTTGGCGGTTCCCTTATTAAATGACATGAACCAGCTGATTGGTTTATTACAATTAATTAACTCCATAGATGAAGATACTGGCGAGATTTGCGAATTTGACCGCGAGATTGAACCGTTAATTTCATCTCTTGCATCCTTTGCTGCAGTGGCCATTGAAAACCGTACGGTAAGCGATTCACAAAAAGCGTTACTGATTGAATTAGCCGCTACCAGCGACACGGAAGAAATTATCGAGCGTATTTTACATGAAGCCAAATCCCTTACGCACAGCGAAGGGGGAACCTTGTATTTAATGAATACAGATGGAAATGGTCATTCCACACTGAATTTTGAAATCATTAATAACGATAAACTCGATATTCACATGGGAGGAAAAACAGGCACACTCATCCCCTTCCCAGGCATTCCCTTGGTGGAAGCAGATGGCCAAATGAACGAGCATAATGTGGCGGCCTACAGTGCAAATACTAAAAAGGTAGTGAATATTCCTGATGTGTATTTATCTAAAGATTTCGATTTTTCTGGTGCCAGAAAATTTGACGAGCAAACCCACTACCGCACAAAAAGTGTATTAACATTGCCGCTATTAAATCACCAACAGGATGTGATTGGCGTACTGCAGTTGATCAATTCAAGGCACCCAGACACCGACCATGTTATTCCATTTTCTGAACGCTATACTCCCTTACTAAAAGGTTTAGCCTTATACGCTGCCATTGCTTTAAATAACCAAATATTGGTTCAAGATTTAAAAAATTTATTGGACGCTTTCATCCGGGCCATTGCAAAAGCCATTGATGCCAAAAGCCCCCACACCAGTGGCCATTGTCAACGAGTGCCACTTATTATGGAATTGTTAGCGGAAGCAGGCTGTGAAGATGACGGCCTATTTAACGACTTTAACCTTAATGAAGACCAGTGGTACGAATTGCGAGTCAGTGCGTGGATGCATGACTGCGGTAAACTGGCCACACCCGATACCGTTTTAAACAAAGCCACCAAACTAGACAAAATGCAGGATGGCCTCACCACAGTTGAGGCTCGTTTTGCCACTTTAAAACAATGCAAAAAAGTAGAGTACTTAGCAGCATTAATCGCTCAACCAGAATCACAAAAGTCATTACTTGAGCATTATGAACAATGCATCAAAGACATTGATGACGACTTAAACTTTATTCGTACCAGTAACAAAGGTGGCGAATTCATGAAAGAGGAATCTAAACAAAGGGTAATAGATATTGCGAAAATAAAGTGGACCGATGCCAATGGCGAACTGCAAAACATACTTAACGAAGATGAAATATATAACCTATGCATAGAGCGCGGCACACTCACGACGGAAGAGCGACAAATTATCAATAACCACATGACTGTGACGATCGACATGCTAGAAGAACTGCCCTTCCCTAAGAATCTTAAAAAAGTACCGGAATATGCAGGCGGGCACCACGAGAAAATGAACGGCTCAGGGTTTCCACGAGGCCTAACCCGAGATCAAATGTCTATTCCTGCGCGCATGATGGCCATTGCCGATATATTTGAAGCACTGACCGCTAAAGACAGACCCTACAAAGACCCCATGAAAATCAGTTTATCGTTAAACATAATGAAGCGAATGGTGGAGGATGAACACATAGACCCAGACCTTTACGAGCTTTTCGTAAAGGGCCGAGTGTGGGAGAAATACGCAAAAAGAGTGCTTTCTCCCGAGCAATTGGATGTGACCGATATCGAGCCCTACATGCTTCAGTCAAGCCGGTAAGTCGTAAACTAGCAGCAAGGAACCCCTTGATCATCGGTTAGTTTAAACGGAATTAACGTGCCGCAATCGGGATAAATACCGTAGTGAGTACTCCAGTCACCAAAGAAATCAAAATGCTCTTTAAATCTGGTTTCATTTAGCATGCGGTAAGTGTTCCCGCACACAGAAAAGATTTTTCCGGTTTCAATTTTATGATGGCCATCCAGAGCTAAAAAATGGGGGTGGTGCTCTACACTGCCTTTATAGCGAACGGCTTGACCATAGTCTTCACAGGCTTGCTCTAGGTTATCTAACTTGAACAAACGATAAGTGGCACTGAAAAAGGTCATGTGGCCAATTTTTTCTTCCAGACGGGCATTTTCTATGGTGAGAATACGATCTTTCACAAGTCTTGGGTCTATAAAGCCCGCCTTATGGCAAAACTCCTGAAAATCACGCCAGTACAATGCACCGCTTAAGCATTCACCATATAAGACTTCATCTTTTACTAGGTATTCAGGAATGCGCCTATCGCTATAAACATCGGAGAAATACATTTCACCACCGGGCTTTAATAACGCATAGGCCTGCTTTAAAACCGATTGCTTATCTTTTACTAGGTTAATGACACAGTTAGATACAATGATGTCAAAGTAACCTTCATCAAAAGGAAGCTTATGCAGCTCGTCAATGTCCCCTTCTATGAACTGTACATTGCTTTTTGTAAAGCCGAACACTTCAGCATGGTAATCTTGATACTCTCTTGCCACAGCCAGTTGCTCAGGGGTCATGTCCAGACCCACCACCTCACCTTCTTCACCTACCATGGCCGCCAAAGCATAAACATCTCGACCGGCACCACAGCCTAAATCTAAAACCTTTAAACCTTTCATTTGCTCTGGCAGCACTAAGCCACAACCGTAATAACGCATCAGGACTTCGTCATGGACTTTAGACAAAATAGGTTTTAAAAACTCTGGCATGCCTTCATCTGTGCAACATGCATTGGTCTGCAAATCATCTGAACTTGATAACACTTGACCGTAATACTCTTTCACTGATTCAAGCACAACCTACCCCTATTTAAAATATTCATGCCTAAGACTGTCTTATAGGCAGTTTGTTCGCCAGTTTTGTTATTCTTTTTCAAGCTTAGAGGCATTTAGCATCTTTTGGTTAAGGCCCTTTAGTAATCGCCTTATTTCTAGGTAGTCCTCTTTCATCATATGACCACCAACATGAGCGTATAAAGCCCCTTCCATTTTCAGCCTAATCGCTTCCACATCAGGCGTTAAAGATGGTTGATAGGCGATGACTTTATGACTCAATTGCGCAACGGTCATAGACGCTTGAATATCCAGCCCTTTGGATTTAAAAATCTGTTGATATTGACGGTTTAGCTTCTGTGCATAGGTTAACGTTTTTACTTTAAAGTCAAAAAGCAAAGACAAAAAACCCAAACCCACCAAACCGAAAAAGCAGGCTAAATAAATGGCAATCATTTCATATTGATCTCGGTTGCCCAACCATTTAGAGATCAACTTTTGCTGCGCATCGCCCTTATAATTTAGCATCCAATCATGCCAATAATAATTAAGCGCATTGAATTGGTTTCTAACCGAGCTTAACCAACGATTACTTGAAGAAAAACCAGCGAATTCATTTTTCAAGGCGCTTTCTACCCCTTGCTCGATTCGCTCAGGCGCTACCCAAGCCGTTGGATCAATACGTTGCCAACCACCTCCCTCTACCCAATATTCTACCCAAGCATGGGCATTATATTGGTAAACAGAATAAAACCCTGCAACAGGGTTATCCTCGGCCCCTTGATAACCCAGCACCACACGAGCCGGAATGTCTGCAGCGCGCAAGAGATACACCACACTGCCGGCAAAATGCGCGCAAAACCCTTTTTGGGTATCAAATAAGAATTCATCTATGGTTGAATTTGAATTTAATTCCCCCGGAGATAACGTATAGAAAAATTGCTGGGTACTAATGAACTGCTTTAATGCCTGAGTGAACAAAAATGCTGAGTCAACCTGAGTTTTAATTTGCTGGGCAAACTCACGACTTCTTTCATTATTGGAAGATGGTAATTGCAAATACGCCAAATAATCCTGCTTTGAAAGGTGTGTTTCATTTAACCTAGCTTCGAAGCTAGATTGCGCTTTATATACCCATGGGTTGTGTATTTTATTTTTGGCAATTAATAATCCATCCTCTCGCACACCAATATCAGAAGTGATCGGCGCCGGCACACCTAGTGCGTAAAGCCAGCGCTGCTCATGAGGCTCCATCATTATTTCATAAGAAACAGGGTTAAGTGAGTTACCTAATTTTTTATTGCTAGATGCCCAATTAACTTTTGGTTTATAGCTTTGGCTCCACTGATCCCCGTCAAAATAATCCAGTACTAAAGCACGCCAATACAATTGCTTAACATTTGGCTCATTGCTTAAAAATTTAACCCTAAAGGCCAACTCATCACTTTTGCCCAGCTCTGCAATATCTCCTGGGGACATACTGTCTGACAAACCAATGGTGCCAGCTTGTGTGGAAATATTCATACTCCACAACGGCCCAAGCCTTGGCAGTATAAAAAATAAAAAAAGCGCTAAAGGTAACGATTTAACAAATAAAACACAGGCTTGCCAAATGGCGCCTGATCGAAAACCAGAAGATGCTGCCTCTTCTTGATGGTTTATGCCCATGCTGTTAACGGTTATTTGTGTGGCTAAGGTAAACAGCAATACCCCCATTACCCATAAATACCCCAGCGGACTTTGATCGAACAAAAAATACAAGCTAATTAATAAATAGCTTAAAAAGATTAATACGTAACTTTGCTGACGAGTACCCACTTCTAAGGGCTTTAAAATGAAACCCGCTACCAATAAAGAGGTCATGCTTTCAATAGTGAATTGTTTGCCATAAGTGAGGTAAATACCCACAAAGCCCAACACCACCAATCCACCCTTTATACTCCAGTGTGGACTAGACAAACGCCCCTGATAAATCATATAGCGCCAAGCCATTACACCCACAGCCAATGCAATAATCCATATGGGTAATCTTTCTGCGTGCAATAGTAAAGCCGCGCATAAACTGACCATGAGAAATACAAGAGACTGACGATTCAACGGATCATCTTTCATTATGACCTCCGTTTAGATCGGGGGTAGCTAATCCATATAGCGCAAGGGCCCTAAGACACGCATCTCGATGGATATCCCCTCTTGCCAAAGGGATTTTCTGATTAGGCAAAGACAATCCAAATTCACGATCATCCTCGTAAGAGCGCACCACCCAGCCGCATAATATTTGCAGCCGATCTTCCATTCCCATGCCCGGTAAAGCAGACCAATCTAACCAATGCCCTTGGGCTTGGCTTTGTTCAAACTCTTTAGTGAGCAACACCCCATTTTTTGCAAATTGGCGCCACGCTACGTGCTTTAATGAATCACCCGCTTGATAGTTTTTAAACCCGTGAAAGTCATCAATGCCTGTGGTGACAATGCTGTCAGTTGCTTCATCACCAGCTTGTGTATCACCCACATACTGAAAAGGTACAAACACTGGCCGTGGATACGCAACCCCATCAAATTTAAGGCGCAGCCAAGTCCAACAGGTTAAGATACCCAGTGGAAAACGACTAAACAGCGTCACTCTGGGCACGCTTAAATAACCACGCTGAGTGGGCTTATAATTGATAGATAAACTCGCCAATCCTGCACCAACCACCATGGATTTAGCATGCTGGCGATCAAAGCCCATCCACAAACCTTGTTTCTTTTTACGGGCTGAATGCTTCAGGGTAAGGTTTAGCTCAGTGGTTTTGCCTACGAATACAGAATTTGCGTGGCCTGCGGTAATGATTAAACCAGAAAGATTTTGATAGGTTGAAACGATGGCCGTAATAAAGATACTGACCAGTAAAACACTTAAACTGAATATTAAATTGTTTTGATAATTAACGCCCGTTACAAAAATCAACCCAATTAGAGCCAAATACAAAAGCCCTATTTTATTTGGAATAATAAAAATTCTTTTCTGGGTTAATTTAATGGAGCTGGATGGAGGCAAACGCTTATTCAACCAGTTTTGGTAGTAGGCATTAAGTTTTTCTTTTATTTGGATTTTCACAAAACACGGACATTTTTAAGAATTTGCTGACAAACGTCTTCACCTTGATCCTGCATAGCATCCAGTAATCTGTGCTCCACCACAGATAAAAAAACCGCCTGCACATCGTCGGGCAATACATGCTGACGGCCATTCAAAAAAGACCAAGCTTTTGCAGCTTGCAACAAGCCCAATGCAGCTCGTGGTGACAAGCCATATTTTAAGGATGGATGTTCACGGGTGGCCAACAGTAATCTTTGCAAATAATCTAATAACGCGGGACTGGCTTGAATATTTTTAATGGCCAGCTGATATTGTTCTAATTCGTGTAAGTTAATCATGGCCGATAATTCATTGGCCGATACTCTATTTCCCTCAAGTAAGCGTCGCTCGGCTTCAGAAGAGGGGTAGCCTAATTCAACTCTCATTAAAAAACGATCTAATTGCGATTCAGGCAAAGGAAACGTTCCCGCTTGAGATAAAGGGTTTTGCGTGGCGATAACAAAAAAAGGAATCGGTAAGCCATAAGTCTGACCATCAATACTCACTTGACGCTCTTCCATGGCTTCCAATAACGCGCTTTGTGTTTTGGGAGTAGCGCGATTAATTTCATCCGCCAGTACCACTTGAGAGAAAACAGGGCCTTGATGAAAAACAAATTGCCCCACTCCACTCACAGGATCTTTTTGGTAGACACTGCTGCCTAAAATATCAGCGGGCAGCATGTCACTGGTGAACTGAATTCGCTGGTAGTTTAATCCTAATACATTTGCCAAGGCATGAGACAAGGTGGTTTTACCCATGCCGGGTAAATCTTCAATTAGAAGATGCCCTTGGGCTAGCACACAGCTTAATGCCAGTTTAATTTGATGCTCTTTACCCAACAGAACTTGATTTAAACTATTTACTAGCGACTTAAGCTTGTCATCCATAGAGTACTACCTGATAAACGTATTTTTATTATGGACAGTGGTTGGCTAAAGCTGACTTAAACCAAACGACAAATCGCGTTTAATGTCTTCAATATCTTCAAGGCCACAGGCTATTCTCAGTAAACCCGAAGTGATGCCGGCTTTTAAACGGCTCTCCTCTGGGACTCGACAATGAGTGGTGGTCGCAGGATGAGTAATGGTGGTTTTGGTGTCCCCTAAATTGGCAGTGATAGACAACACTCGAGTACTGTCAATGACTGACCAAGCGGCCTCTTGACCACCGGCCACTTCAAAGGCCAATACACCACCAAAGTCACTTTGCTGGGCTTTTGCTAATTCATGTTGCGGGTGCTCTGGTAAACCCGAGTAATGTACGGCTGTGACATTTGGTTGGTCTTTTAGCCACAAAGCCAACTGCATGGCGTTTGCACAATGGGCTTTCATGCGAATACTTAAGGTTTCTAAACCCTTTAGCATGACCCAAGCATTGAATGGGCTCATGGTGGGGCCCACTGAGCGCAACACCCCTACCACTTCTTCCATTAGTTCATGACGACCCAGCACGGCGCCACCTAGACAGCGACCTTGACCGTCTATGTATTTGGTCGCACTGTGAATCACCACATCTACTCCAAATGCCAACGGCTTTTGCAAAGCTGGACTACAAAAGCAGTTATCTACCACCATTAATGCGCCATTTTTCTTAGCCAAAGCCGACAGTACCTTTAGGTCTGCCACTTCATTCATGGGGTTAGAGGGGGACTCAAGAAAATACATTTTGGTATTCTCTTTACTGGCTTGTTGCCATTCATCAGGATCCGTCAGGGATACATAATCCACTTCAATGCCCAACTTGCTAACATATTTTTGAAACTGAACGTTGGTTGAGCCAAAAATACTGCGACTTGAAACAATATGATCACCTGGCTTCAATAGCGCCAGAATAGTAGAAAAGATGGCCGCCATACCTGAAGAGGTGGCCACGCATTGCTCAGCACCTTCTAAGGCTGCTAAACGCACTTCAAAATTGCGTACCGTTGGATTGGTATAACGAGTATATACATTGCCAGGTTCGTCACCTGCAAAAATAGCAGCAGCTTCTTGAGCACTACCAAACACATAACTTGACGTTAAAAACATGGCTTCACCATGCTCGTGTTCATCACTACGCACTTGGCCAGATCTTACTGCCAGCGTATCAAAAGAAGCACCGTCAAGTTGAGCGTTGTAGCGTTTATTTTCTGCCACTATTTTTCCTTAATGTTTAGCTAGGCTATTCAGCCGTTTCATCGTTATGTAAATCTATTATACCGCTGTCTGCATTGGCTTTTTCAACTTGAGCGTCATTACGTCTTATTTGAAGGTTTTCCAAATAAGTACTGTCAATGTCACCGGTGATGTATTCACCATTAAATACAGAGCAATCGAAATCGTACTGTACATCAGCGCCATCACAGGTGGCATCAATTAAGTCTTCAATTTCTTGATAAATTAGCCAATCTGCTTTAATGGCCACGCGAATTTCTTCAACCGATTTACCATGGGCAATAAATTCTTCTTTTGCAGGCATATCAATGCCATATACATTGGGATATCGAACCGGTGGCGCGGCACTGGCAAAATAGACCTTATTGGCACCTGCATCGCGGGCCATTTCTATAATTTGCTCGCAAGTGGTGCCCCGTACGATTGAATCATCGACCAGCAATACATTTTTGCCTCTAAATTCTAAATCCAAGGCATTCAGTTTTTGCTTAACAGATTTTTTGCGAAGCTGTTGCCCTGGCATGATAAACGTACGGCCAATAAAACGGTTTTTCTCAAAACCTTCGCGATATTTTACCCCTAAGCGATTGGCCAGTTCTAACGCTGAACTTCGGCTAGTATCTGGAATAGGAATAACCACATCAATATCGTGATCAGGGCGAAGCTTTAATATTTTCTCAGCAAGACGGGCACCCATTTTTAAACGAGCTTTGTAAACCGAAATTTTATCGATAATAGAATCGGGGCGAGCGAAGTATACGTGCTCAAAAATACAAGGGGTAAGTTTAGGGTTCTCGGCGCATTGTTGGGTATGCAAATTCCCATCAACATCGATATAAACTGCTTCACCTGGTTCAATGTCGCGAACTAATTCGTAACCTAACGCATCTAAGGCAACGCTTTCAGAGGCGATCATGTATTCAGCGCCATTGACGGTTTCACGCTTACCAAATACCGCAGGACGAATACCGTTAGGGTCTCGAAACCCTACCACACCGTAACCGGCCAACATGGCAATTACCGCATACCCGCCTTTGATTCGTTTATGTACACGCTTAACTGTATCAAATACATCTTGAGCGGTCGGTACCAATTTTTTTTGCTCTTGAAGCTCATGAGCAAACACATTTAGCAAAACCTCAGAATCACTGCTGGTGTTCACATGCCGTAAGTCTTCACGGTAAACATCTTTTGCCAAATCATAGGCATTGGTGAGATTACCATTATGCGCTAACACAATGCCGTAGGGGCTATTTACATAAAAGGGTTGCGCTTCCGCTGAGCTGGAACTGCCTGCAGTAGGGTAACGGACATGCCCGATTCCCATATTACCCACTAGTCTTTGCATATGGCGAGTGCGGAACACATCTTTCACCAAACCGTTATCTTTGCGCAGGAAGAAGCGACCTTTATCACACGTCACCATACCCGCAGCATCCTGACCTCGGTGCTGCAATACTGTGAGCGCATCATACAACCCTTGATTCACATTGCTCTTAGCAACTAAACCAACAATGCCACACATGGCGTTTCCTCAATAAAAACGAAAGTTAACTGGGCTGGCCCAGAGTTAGAAGCGTTTGCGTGGCACCGGGCAAAGTATTCTTTGACCAATCTACCATTAATTCAAAATGCGGAATCAGTGTCGATTCCTTCCACCAAGGGTCTTGGCTGAATGCGGTCATTTGTAAACCGTACGTGGCGGCGGTGACTAATACAAACCCCCTTGCCACGCCAAATACGATTCCGAACATTCTGTCCGTGCCGCCCAAACCCGTAGCGCGAACAAGCTCGCCAACAAGGTGGTTAATCATGGAACCTATAATAAGTGTAGCGGCAAACAGCAAGCCAAAGGCTGCGCCGTATCGAGCAGAAGGGGTTTGAATCCATTGGGCCAACAAAACATCTAGATGACCACTAAAAATGCGGGCGATAACAAAAGCGGTTACCCAGCTGACCAATGACAGCATTTCTTTTACAAAACCGCGCTTAATACTAATAAGAGCTGATATGAGAACCACTGCTAAAATAACCCAATCAATGGTTAGCATGGATAGACCCATAGGTTCTTTCAAAAACAATAGACATCGACAACGGCCCTGATGAAAGCGCACATTCTAGCAAAGCAATAACCCAAGGCAAAGACTATAGAGCTATCTAAAAGCTTGTTTTACAAGAGAAAGTCGCTGTAAAGATTTCAATGAGTGAATAAGCAGCCATTACCTAATCAAGCGGTCAGGTAATTAAGGTAAATTACCATCACCTACCTATTTTGAAAGGGCGCTAATTTACCCGTTAATTGAAACTCCTTATTGATTTTAACTAGGTCTTTTTCAAGTTTAGATTTTTGAGTACTTGGCCCTACAAATACTCGGGTATGCTGATTATCATTCGTTAACTGCTCAAATGCCTTGAAACCTGCCAATCTTAATTTATTACGTAATTTCAGTGCATTTTCGGCCTTTGAGAAACTCCCCACCTGAATTTGCCAAAGCGCGGCTTGACCGTTTAAATCAGTAACGGGCACTTCAAACCCTTGAATAGGGAGCAACTCTGTATCCACCTTAATATCCTGCATCAGGACTTTTTCACCGGCACTTTGGTTTTCAGCCAGCAAACCTGAAACAGGTATAGAAAGAGATCTAGGCAGTGGCATATCCATGGCTGGGATATGGGTTTCCAAAGGCACACTTTCACTTAAATATTCAGCATTTTGAGACTTGGGTGTTAATTGAGGCAACACAACAAGAGCCACCATCACAAGAGCAGACGCCCCCACTAATTTGCGCTTAACACCTTCATCCATAACTTCTCCTTACACAGCGACTTACTAAACTGTTATTTTAAATTCGTATGATTAGAAATTCTGTTTGGCTAGCCACTCATGGGCCTTAGCAACGGTAACAAACGATCCCAACACGATCAATTCATCATCTTTATTCATTTCTTCCAATAAATCATCTAACGCATCACTAACCTGTTCATGGCACATCACGACAGGCAATTGGTTTTTCAGTTTTTCAGCTAACTCTTGGGAGGTCTGGCCTCTATAACCCTCAATTCCAGCCAAGAACCAATGACCTACATTCTCAGTCAGCTCTTTAACCACGCCGACTGGGTCTTTGTCTTTGAGCATGGCCAATAACGCAAATCTTCTGCCCTTTGATGCAGAACCCTTCAAGCGAGTTGATAATAATTTAGCCGCCTGCGGATTATGCCCTACATCTAAAATAGCCTTAAAAGGCGTTTCAATTTGCTCAAGTCGACCACTTAAGTGCGCACCAGTTATTCCATCTACTATGTTTTTTAATGAAATTTCAAATGGAACAAATTGCAACGCTTGCAATACCGTCACAGCATTCTCAAGGGGCAAACTCGGTAACGGCAAATCCGTTAGCTCAATAACGCGCTCACCACTTCCATCAACGCCCTGCCAGCTCCAACTTTTAGAGTTCCGGGTGTAATTAAAATGATCTCCCTTTATAAACAGCGGCGCTTTAATGTTATTGGCATGATTGATTAAGGTTTGCGGCGGAATTTTTTCCCCACATATTGCAGGTTTTAAAGGCCGGTATATGCCGGCTTTCTCAAAAGCAATTTTAGACAAATCATCCCCTAACCAATCTTGGTGATCTAATCCAATACTGGTCACGATAGAAATGTCGGCATCAACAATATTAACGGCATCTAATCTACCCCCTAGCCCCACCTCCAACACCGCCACATCCACCCGATACTTTATAAAAAGGTAAAGCGAAGATAATGTACCCACTTCAAAATAGGTCAGCATAATATCTTCTCGGGCCTTATCGATGGCCTCAAAACTTTCAATGAAGTCATCATCGCTGAGCATCACACCATTAATTTTGACTCGCTCGTTATAGGTGTGTAAATGCGGACTCATATAAGTGCCCACTTTTCGATTGGCCTGCTGCAGGATACTGCTAACAAGTGTCACGGTAGAACCCTTGCCATTTGTGCCCGCCGCCATAATGATCAATGGCGCTGGTTTTAGGAGCCCCATTTTTTTGGCAACCTGCAAAACTCGGGCTAACCCCAAATCAATTTCACTAGGGTGCAAGGATTCAAGATATTGAAGCCACTGATCAAGATTTTTTTGAGTCATGGGTATTTTTAACTAAGAAATTACAAGAAATAATACAGGTGTTTTTACAAGTGTAAGCTTGGCTAAATTATTAGCAGCCAAGCTTACACTAAATGAAATTACACAGCTGCGTCCATAGCGGTGCGCATTTGTGAAACAATCTCACTCATTTCCTTCTTAATGGCCGGCACATTA
The DNA here is from genome assembly GCA_913058575.1 of uncultured Bermanella sp. Taxonomy (GTDB): domain Bacteria; phylum Pseudomonadota; class Gammaproteobacteria; order Pseudomonadales; family Oceanobacteraceae; genus Bermanella. Next base: position 32,281 of record CAJXRF010000040.1, on the reverse strand, counting down.
TCTTGGTTTCTTGCGATGCAATTTACCAAGGCACTGCCGACAATAACGGCATCAGCCACCTGTGCTACCGCCGCCGCTGTCGGACCATCCTTAATGCCAAAGCCAACTGCCAATGGCAAGTCTGTTTTGCTGCGTATTCGAGCAAGATTTGATTTAACATCATCAATATCTAAAGCAGCTGACCCAGTCACGCCCTTCACAGATACATAATACAAATACCCCTCACCGTGATCACAAATTGTCGTGGCACGCGCATCGGGCGTGGTGGGTGCAAGCAAATAAATAGTTTGAATATTATAAACTTTTAAGGCTGCTGTTAGATCTGCTGATTCTTCAGGGGGCATATCAACAATTAGAACGGCATCCAAACCACTGTCATCGCATAGCTTTGCAAACACTTCGTAGCCCATCACTTCAATTGGGTTCAAATACCCCATTAAAGCGATGCCCGTATCTGCATTGGTTTCTCTAAAGGTTTTTACCATGGCTAACACATCACGCATACTGGTGTTATGAGCCAAAGCACGCTCGCAAGCCAATTGAATAACCGGCCCATCGGCCATGGGGTCAGAAAAAGGCACGCCAATCTCTAATATATCCGCTCCTGCTTCCACCAAAGTATGCATTAGCTCTACGGTGGCGCCGGGCTTTGGATCACCACCTGTTATATAGGGGATAAGTGCTTTTTTCCCTGTCTCTTTTAGTGCTTCAAAGCAACGATCAATTCTACTCATAATAATTTCCTTTTCGTTGCCTTAAATTTCAATGCCAGCCAAACCAGCCACAGTGTGTATGTCTTTATCGCCACGACCCGAGAGATTGATCACTAAAATTTGATCTTTATCCATAGTGGCGGCCAACTTCATGCCATAGGCCACCGCATGACTTGATTCTAACGCAGGCATAATCCCTTCCACTTCTGTTAGGGTATGGAAAGCTGCTAACGCTTCATCGTCCGTTGCGGCGACATAATTCACTCGGCCAATGTCCTTAAGATAAGAATGCTCAGGACCCACACCTGGGTAATCAAGACCCGCTGACACAGAGTGCGTGCCCATTATTTGGCCATTCTCATCTTCCATTAGATAGGTACGATTACCATGTAAGACTCCAGGCTTGCCTTTACAAAGAGGGGCGGCATGGTCGTCACCGTCCAATCCACGCCCACCCGCTTCTACGCCATACATGGCTACCGCTTCGTCTTCAATGAATGGGTAGAACATACCAATGGCATTAGAGCCCCCACCGATACAGGCCACTAGAGCATCGGGTAAGCGACCCTCTTGAAGCACTGATTGGCGCTTAGTCTCACGACCAATAATGGACTGGAAATCACGAACCAACTTAGGATAAGGGTGTGGACCAGCAGCGGTTCCAATAATGTAAAATGTATCATCTACATTCGTCACCCAGTGGCGCATGGCTTCATTCATGGCATCTTTTAATGTTGCCGTACCTGAATCAACCGACACGACCTCAGCACCTAATAAACGCATACGATAGACATTTAGTTTTTGGCGCTCAATATCCGTAGCCCCCATAAATACTGTGCACTTTAAACCAAGACGAGCCGCTACTGTTGCTGTGGCCACACCGTGCTGACCTGCACCTGTTTCGGCGATCACGTTAGGCTTGCCAGTATATTTGGCCAAAAGAGCTTGGCCAATGGTGTTATTTACTTTGTGCGCCCCAGTATGATTAAGGTCTTCTCGCTTTAGGTAAATTTTTGCTCCACCGACTTTCTCAGTTAGGCGCTCGGCAAAGTACAAAGGTGAAGGGCGGCCCACATAATGCGCTAAGTCTTCGTCATATTCTTTTTGAAATGCAGGGTCTTTGCTTAAGCGCTCATATAGCTCACTTAAATCATCCAAGGCAGACATTAATGTCTCAGAAACAAATCGGCCGCCATAAGGGCCAAAATGTCCAGATTCGGTTGGTAATTGCGTTACCGCTTTAAGATCGATCACGACGGTATACCTCACTTATAAATTTATTAATTTTACTGTGATCTTTAATGCCTTTCTCGCGCTCTACCCCACCACTCACATCCACAGCAAAAGGCTGTACCTGCTCAATAGCAATGGCAATATTTTCGGGGGTTAGACCCCCTGCAAGTATTATAGGTTTTGACTGAGAAGCTGGAATTAAAGACCAATCAAAGGTCTCGCCTGTGCCACCTGGCACACCTGGCTTGTAGCTATCTAGTAATAGACCGACGGCGTCTGGGAAGCGCACGCTCGACGCCACCACATCCGACGTTTGCCGAACACGGATGGCTTTGATGTAGGGGCGCTGGAATTGGCCACAGAAGTCACTCTCTTCATCACCATGAAATTGAAGTAAATCAATTCTAACCCCATTCAATACATCGCGCACCTGTTTCGTGCTGGGATTAACAAACAACCCTACCACGCTAACGAAAGCAGGCACACTTTCCACAATAGACTTGGCCATCTCTAGGGTCACCGCCCTTGGACTTGGCTCATAAAAAACCAAACCAATGGCATCGGCACCCGCTGCTACCACTTCCAGAGCATCTTCCTTGCGCGTAATTCCACAAATTTTAATACGGGTGCGCTTCATTTTAGAAACATGGCTTTGTAACTGCGACATTTTAAGATCCTAGTGCGTAAAAAGCGGGGCCGGTGTTATTAATCGGCAAATCTGGATAGCCTGGGTAGTCCACATCAACAAAATAAAGTCCACCACCTGGAGCGGTTACTCCGGCTTGCTTACGATCCTTAAGCTCTAATACCTGCTGACACCACTCAACCGGTTTAGATCCTTGGCCAATAGGCAACAGAACCCCTGCTATGTTGCGCACCATATGATACAAAAATGCATTTGCACACACCTCCAATACCACCCAATTCTGCATTCGCTTAACGCTAATATCCAGCATGGTTCTTGTGGGATGATTCGCCTGACAATCACTGGCCCGAAATGAAGTAAAATCATGCTTACCCAATAATGCCTGCGCCGCTTCATGCATTTTTTCAGCATCTAAGGGCCTGCGCCACCAAGTGACCTGATCATGCATAAGGCCAGGCTTAACGGGCTTATTCATTATAAAATAGCGATAACGCCGTGAAACAGCGCTGAACCTAGCATGAAAATCAGCATCTACCGGGCGAACCCAATCAACACATACTCCATCTGGCAAATTAGTATTAATTCCCATTTTCCAGCCATGCTCTGTTCTTGGGGCAGCACTATCAAAATGAATCACCTGAGCACTGGCATGAACACCCGCATCGGTTCTGCCGGCGCAAACAATACTCACATCATGATTAGCAACCTTTGAAATTGCCCGCTCCAACGACACTTGAACACTGCGCCCGGGGTGGTGAATTTGAGTTTGCCACCCTTTGAAGAGAGCCCCATTATATTCAACACTTGCCACCCAGCGCTGAGCCTGATGCGCTTCAGTCATATTTTTTGTAACCTAAAAATGAAAAAACCGGACATTCCACCGGCTAGGCTTATTTTAACTGAAAATCAGTCAAGCTTTAAGCCATGACTCAAATGGTTTTTAAAGACTAAAAAGGCACCGTACTAAAGCAACGGACACAAAAAAACCCGAGCACGTTACCGTACCCGGGCTTTTTTTAACTCACCGTTTTAAGCGAGACTATCCATCAATCGACCAGCGTCTTGCTTTTGCTGCTCAGTACCATCCTCAAGCACTTCTTGAAGTATCTCTCGAGCACCATCTTGATCATCCATATCGATGTAAGCTCTTGCTAAATCAAGCTTAGTTTCACTTTCATCTGTACCGCTTAGAAAATCTAAGTCGCCATCTAGATCGGTTAAATCAAGGTCGTTCTCTTCTAATGATGGTAAATCAAACGTACTTTTTTGACCATCACTAGACACTTGCTCTTTTATAACTGGCACATCATCAGCCAAGTCATTTACATCTAAATCGACAGATAGCTGATCAAGATCATCCAGTAAATCGCCGTCTAATCCATCAATTGATGGCAACTCGGATTCATCAATCCCTAAGTCTAAATCCAGCTCACTGTCCGTCAATGACAAGTTATCACTTGAATCTAGAGACGCCATATCATCTAGCTCAAGATCACTTTCTAGTGACAGGTCCAGGTCAGCTTCAAGCTCAGGCGCTTCTAATGAACTCTCTAAATCTGAAAGATCGTCATCCAAAGCATTAGCTTGTAATTCTAAGTCAGCATCTAGATCTAAGTCCAAATCTTCAATTTCAAGCCCACCCTCATCGTTTGAAAGTTCACTTAATGTATCACCGGAGTCTAAATCTAGAGACACCTCATCTAAATCCATCACATCATTATTTTGCGACAGATCAGAATCAAGAGCATTTAATTCACTATCAAGATCTAATGACACACCATCTAATTCGGCGCCCTTATCGAAAGTGTCTAAGTCTGGCGTAAGATCCATCGCATCTGTTTGATCGCTAGATAGTTCAGGCATATCAAAATCAAGACCAGCATCAAAGTCACCACCTTCAGACTCTAATGATGCATTTAGATCCACTGAATTAGCAGCATCAGCCTCACCTAAATCCAAAGACCCAAACTCTAAAGACAAATCATCATCCTGACCGTCTAACGCTAAATCTGTATCTAGTGATGTATCAAAATCGCTTAAATCGGCATCTAATTCAGAATTATCAGCATCTTCCAAGCCTAATCCATCTAGATCGAAGTTTAAGTCGCCCTCATCAGAACCTAACTCTATGCCTTCAAAATCTACGTCAGTTGAACCCTGTTTCTCAAGACCATCATCCAGACCCAAGTCTTCACCCAAACTTAATTCGTCATCAAGATCATTTAGCAGCCCAGCTTCACTCTGTTCATCGCCTAAACCAAGAGACTCACGATAGACATTCGCTTTCCCTTGATCCTCTTCAGAACCTTGAGATACCACGAAATCATACTGCTCGGTAAATGACTCACTATCACCAACAGCCGACAACACCTCTAGAAGCTTAACTCGAACATCCATTCGCCCAGGCTGATCTTCAATTGTCTTTTCTAGCAGACTGCGTGCCTGATCCATACGATCATAGGCAATATAGATTTCAGCCTCACCTAGCACATCTGCGTTTTCTGCTTCTTTCTCTGTATTACTTTCAAGCCCAGAAACATCCGCCGCTAAATCACTTTCTGCTTCGGCCAACTCATCAATATCACCGCCCATTTCTAAGTCGGCAAATTCATCATCAAGATCACTTTCAAGACCCTCGCTCATTTGCTCAAGAGGGTCAGCCCCTTCAAATGCCGCCATGTCCGCAGCATCGACCTGATCTTCTTCATCCTTGTTTTTGCGAGAACGATTAACCAGTAACAAAGCCAGCAATAAAGCACCCAATGCGCCGCCAAATATTGCAATGTTATCCATTACCATGGCAACAATACTAAACTCTTCTTCTATTGGCTCAGCAGCAACTACAGGAGCGGCTTTAGGCTTGGGTTTATCTTCTTTGGTAATTTGCTCTTCTGGTGCCGCAAAATTTAAATCTGCTGCCTGCTCAGTGCCATCAACCACAACTGGCTCTGTTGATTGGGCTTCAAGCTCCACTTCGCTTGAGGGCGCAACTTGCCCTTCCATAGAGGATTGCTGATCGGGCTGACCCATTACAGCTGTATCTGGGGCCACATCCTGCTGAGAGAAACCCGCTTGCAAGGCCACCATCTGCTCATCTTTAAGGTTAATAATACGCTGCAAAGTGTTAATTTGCTCCTCAAGCGCATCCAGCCTATTACTTAATTCTTTATTATCTCTTTGAGATTTATCTAAGTTTTCTAACGCGAGAGACAATTCATTATCTAAAGTAGATTGATCACCAGCTGTCGATGACATCACCTCACCACTAGCACTTCTTTCTGTCTCACTGGTGGCTTCACCATCTGTTAATAATTTTAATTCAGCACCCGTTACTTCTTCATCACGATCTATGGCTTCTACTTTTCGAGTGGCATCTAATTGCGCTTTACGCTTTTGAATCACTTGGTTTTGCAATGCTACTTCAGAGACCGCCTCGCGAAAGTCACGGGCGTTAATTTGCTCTTCACTTGGAATTCGTAAAACTTGGTTTTTCTTAAGACGGTTTATATTGCCATTAATAAACGAGTCAGGGTTCAAGTCCTGAATAGCCAACATGGACTGTTGAGCTGAGATACTCCGATTTGGACGAGTCTTTAAAGCTACCTCCCAAAGAGTATCGTTGTTACGAACCTCGTAGGTCTCCTGCTCTTGTTCTGGCTCAGCCATGTCTTCGACATATTCATCTTGCGGCTCTTCAGACTGAACAGGCTCGTCATCCATAAAAGAATCGGTATCTTCTTCCATTGGAGACGGCTCACTCATACCTGTACCAGGCAAGTCATCGTCCATTTCTGGCTCTGCTTCAAACTCTTCAGATTGAGCTGCCTGAACAGGGGCATTGCGCTCTGGTGCAAAAACAGGTGGATCTAACAGAAGGGTATATTCACGCAATAAACGACCATTTGGCCAATCAACCTGCACTAAGAAATTCAGAAAAGGCTCTACTACGGCCTCTTGGGTGCTTAATTTAATAAACACACCCTCGTCAGATCGCTCTATTTCAAATTTTACGTTATTTAAAAAGAACACCCGCTCGATTCCAGATTTCTGGAATTCATCAGTGGAAGCAAGATCAGGCTTAATCTCCCAATCCTCTAACTCCCCTGCTTTCAAGAGTTTTATATGTGCGTCAAGGGGCTGATTTAGTGCTGAGTCTAACTCAATATCGCCCATGCCTAATGCATGAACCGATGTCGCACTCATCAACGCCCCTGATGCGGCAATTGCAATCGCGAGCTTTCGCAACATAGCAATGGATCCTTATTCTTTTTAATATCTTCACGGGCTTACGGGTGTGGCAATCAACCCTGATTAACACTTTCTTTATATGAATGCGTCATTAGTCGAGTAAGTATTAAGCAAAAACAAGGATTTATCAATATTTATAAGGACTTGGGGGACGTTAGTGTTGAAATTTAAAGGACTTTTTGTATCCAAAGCACAAAACTAAAAAAAACCTCAATACAAGCCGAAGGCTGTATTGAGGTTTTTAGCTGAGAATGCTTAAGCTAGCACACTCGCACTTATTGCTTAATTAAAATTCGCAGCATACGACGAAGAGGCTCTGCAGCTCCCCACAGCAACTGATCCCCCACCGTAAACGCAGAAATATACTCAGGCCCCATATTCAACTTACGAATACGGCCTACTGGAATACTTAGGGTTCCTGTCACTTTTGCCGGCGTCAATTCTTGCGTGCTAACCTCACGATCATTTGGAATCACTTTCACCCAGTCATTGGCACCCGCTAAGATAGCCTCTATCTCAGATACACTTAAATCCTTTTTAAGCTTAATGGTCATGGCTTGACTATGACAACGCATGGCACCCACACGAACACATAACCCATCGATTGGCATAGGCGAATCTTGCGTACCTAAGATTTTATTAGCCTCTACCTGAGCTTTCCATTCCTCACGGCTTTGGCCAGATTCTAACTGAGAATCAATGTAAGGAATCAAACTGCCCGCCAAAGGCACGCCAAACTGGTCTTTTGGATAATTATCACTACCAATAAATTCAGCGGTTTTCTTATCTATTTCTAAAATGGCTGATGCAGGGTCATCCAATAACTCTTTGACATTGGCATGAACTGAACCCATTTGTGAAATCAATTCACGCATGTGCTTAGCCCCTGACCCTGAAGCCGCCTGATACGTCATGGGAGATATCCATTCGATCAAATCCTTTTCGAACAAGCCCCCTAACGCCATAAGCATTAAACTAACCGTACAATTACCACCGACGTAAGTTTTAACGCCACTTTCGATACCTTTCTCGATTACCCCCATATTGACAGGGTCTAGAACGATAATCGCTTCGTCATCCATACGCAAAGAGGAAGCTGCATCTATCCAATAGCCTTCCCATCCCGCTGCGCGCAACTTAGGGTAAACTTCAGACGTGTAATCACCACCTTGACAAGTAATGATCACATCTTGAGCTTTCAGCACATCAATATCTAAAGCATCTTCCAGGATTCCACCACTAACACCCCCAAACGATGGAGCAGGCTGGCCTTTTTGCGAAGTCGTAAAGAAGACCGGATTAATTAGCGATAAGTCCCCTTCTTCCTGCATGCGCTGCATCAGCACCGAGCCGACCATGCCACGCCAGCCCACGATTCCTACATTTAAATTACTCATAGCTTAACCTTCTTGCAAAGCAGCTACCACTGCCTCACCCATTTCAGAAGTAGTCACTTTAGTCATGCCATCACTAAAGATATCTGCTGTGCGTAAACCAGCATCCAACACCTTGCTCACTGCGGCTTCTATGGCATCTGCTGCTTGGGTTTCATTTAAGCTGTAGCGCAGCATCATAGAGACTGACAGGATCGTCGCCAATGGATTAGCAATGCTTTGACCAGCAATATCAGGTGCACTGCCATGACAAGGCTCATACATACCCTTATTATCCACATCTAAAGACGCCGAAGGCAGCATACCGATAGAACCGGTTAACATGGCGGCCGCATCTGAAAGAATGTCGCCAAACATATTTCCTGTTACCAAAACGTCAAACTGCTTTGGCGCACGCACTAATTGCATGGCAGCGTTATCAACGTACATATGAGACAGCTCCACATCAGGGTAATCTTTAGAGACCTCTTCCATAATCTCACGCCACAACACGGTCACTTCCAGTACGTTAGCTTTATCAACTGAGCATAATTTTTTACCGCGCTTTTGAGCTGACTCGAATGCCACTTTAGCAATGCGGCGAATTTCAGACTCGTTATAAACATAAGTGTTATAACCTTCGCGCTCGCCATTTTCCAAAGTACGAATACCACGAGGCTTACCAAAATAAATACCGCCAGTTAGCTCACGTACGATCAAAATATCTAAGCCTGATACTATTTCAGGCTTTAACGACGAAGCATCGGCTAGCTGAGGGTATAAAATTGCCGGGCGTAAATTGCCAAATAAAGACAGCCCTGAACGCAGACCCAGTAAACCTTTCTCTGGGCGCATTTCACGGTCTTCTAGGTTGTCCCACTTGGGACCGCCCACAGCACCTAACAAAATAGCGTCACAAGCCTTAGCTTTTTCCATGGTAACTTCAGGTAATGGCGTGCCAAACTCATCAAAAGCAGCACCACCCACCAGCGCGTTATCCAATTCAATATCTAAATTGAATTTTTGTTTGGCCAATTCCAAAACTTTAACAGCTTCGGTTACGATTTCAGGTCCAATGCCATCACCAGGCAATACAAGAACTTTTTTAGTCATTTTAAAAATCCACTTTCAAATCTATTAAACGTTAAAACTTTTTCAAAGTACTGATACGAAATTCAAGAAAACAACCAAGGGGCCTGTTTAGCTCGACTACTTTCATAATTCTTAATATCAGCAGAGTCTTGTAATGTAAGACCTATGTCATCCAAACCATTTAGCAAGCAATGTTTTCGAAATGCATCCACTTCAAAGGCAATTTCTTCACCGCTAGGCTTAACAATTTTTTGCGCTTCAAGGTTAATGGTTAGCTCATAACTTTCATTCGAAGCCACTTCTTTAAATAATTCATCCACTATCTTTTCATCTAAAACGATCGGCAACAGTGCATTTTTAAAACAATTATTAAAAAAGATATCAGCAAAACTGGGCGCTATCACACAGCGAAAGCCAAAATCTTCCAACGCCCATGGCGCGTGTTCACGGGATGAGCCACAGCCAAAATTCTCTCGCGCCAGCAACACAGACGACTGTCGGAAACGCGGTTGATTTAATACAAAATCAGGATTCAAAGGGCGACCCGAGTTATCTGAATCAGGCTGGCCTTCATCCAAGTAGCGCAATTCATCAAATAAATTTGGACCAAAGCCACTGCGCTTAATTGACTTCAAAAATTGCTTAGGAATGATCATATCCGTGTCAATATTCGCGCGATCCATGGGCGCCACAACGCCTTGATATACGGTAAATGGCTTCATTATTTGGCTCCTTGGTTAGCGCTGTTAATTTCAAAATCACGAACATCAACAAAGTGACCTGCTATAGCAGCTGCGGCTGCCATAGCTGGGCTCACCAAGTGAGTTCGACCGCCGTAGCCTTGACGCCCTTCAAAATTACGATTTGAAGTAGAAGCACAATGCTCGCCACTGCCTAATTTATCGGCGTTCATGGCCAAACACATGGAGCAGCCTGGCTCACGCCATTCAAAACCGGCATCTGTAAAGATCGTGTGTAACCCTTCTGATTCCGCTTGTTCTTTCACTAAACCTGAACCTGGTACCACCAAAGCTTGCATTAAGGTGTCCGCCACTTTATTGCCTTTTGCCACTGCCGCTGCTGCACGTAAGTCTTCAATTCGGCTATTAGTACACGAGCCAATAAATACTCGATCTAACTGGATATCGGTAATGGCCTGACCACCTTCTAACCCCATGTAACTCAATGCTCGCTCAATGGCTTCTTTTTGAACCTCATCTTTTGCTTCTTCTGGCTTAGGTACAAAGCCATCAATAGTGGTGACCATTTCAGGGGAAGTGCCCCAGGTTACCTGCGGCAATATATCTTCAGCGGCTATCTCAACTACTTTATCAAACTGAGCATCTTCATCGGACACTAAGTCAGACCATGCAGCCATGGCAGCATCCCATTGATCGGCCTTAGGAGAGAATGGGCGCCCTTTTACATATTCAGCAGTAATACCATCAAAGGCCACCATGCCCACACGAGCACCCGCTTCAATGGCCATATTACACATAGTCATACGCCCTTCCATGCTCATGCTGCGTATGGCACTGCCACCAAATTCCATGGCGTAACCATTACCACCGGCCGTGCCAATCACACCAATCACATGAAGTACTACATCTTTACCTGTAATGGCATCCCCTAGTTCGCCATCTACCTTAATTAAAAGGTTTTTCATTTTTCTTTGGATCAAGCATTGAGTGGCCATAACATGCTCCACTTCAGAGGTACCAATACCATGGGCCAGCGCAGCAAACGCGCCGTGAGTTGCCGTATGGGAATCACCACACACCACCGTCATACCTGGCAATGTTGCTCCCTGTTCAGGCCCCACCACATGAACGATTCCTTGGCGGTTGTCATTCATTTTAAATTCTTGAATACCGAATTCATCGCAGTTTTCATCCAAGGTTCTCACTTGAATTCTAGAGACAGGATCCTGAATACCTTCAATACCAGCCTCACGCTCTTTAAGAGTTGTGGGCACGTTATGATCAGGTGTTGCAAGGTTAGCGTCTAAACGCCAAGGCTTTCGGCCCGCCAAACGCAACCCTTCAAATGCCTGAGGAGATGTCACTTCATGAAGCAACTGTCGGTCTATATAAATTAACGCTGTGCCATCATCTCGCATTTTAACTACATGCTGAGCCCACAACTTGTCGTATAGAGTAAAACCTGCCATTTGAACTCTCTCTTTTATATTATGGTGGCGACCTACAAGGTATTCCGTGGTCACTCTTCATTGTTTTTACTTGACTGTAGTTTACGCAGGGGCTACTAATAAAACAAATTCATATTTTTTATAAATTGGATTCCATTTGGCTATACCAAAACCTCCTCATAAATAGAAAGAACCATTAAATGGACACTCAATCACTACAAGCCTTCATTTCGGTGGCCGAAACAGAATCGTTTTCAATTGCCGCCCAGCGACTGCATTTAACCCAGCCAGCGGTAAGTAAACGCATTGCCAATTTAGAGGAGGCATTAGACGTTCAATTATTCGACCGACTCCCTAGAAAGGCGATATTAACCCCTGCCGGGGAAGCTCTATTACCCAAGGCTCGCCATATCATGACGGAGCTCATGGACATTAAAACAGAATTGGCCAGTTTAAGCGGCGACGTAAGCGGAACCTTAAGAATAGGGACCAGCCATCACATTGGCCTTCATCATTTACCTCATTTATTAAGACAGTTTCACACCGCTTACCCAAAAGTAAAATTGGCATTGCAGTTTTTAGGCTCTGAAGCGGCCTGCGAGGCACTGGCACTAGGAGAGCTGGACATCGCTTTTGCCACACTACCTTTAAGTGAACACCCCAAACTGGACATGCAGGCAGTTTGGAGGGACCCCCTTAAATTTGTCTGCGCCCATACACACCCCCTTACCAAGATTAAACGCCCCTCTTTTAAAGATTTAAGCCAACACGAAGCCATTCTGCCCGAAGCTAACACCGTTACATTTGAAATCATTGAAAGTGCCTTTAAAAAAGAAGGGGTCTCACTGCAAACGGCATTGCCTAGTCGACATAGAGAGACCATTAGCATGATGTCCAGCTATATGGAAACCATTAAAATGATGGCCAGTGTGGGTCTTGGCTGGGCTGTATTGCCAGAGCATATGGCCTTAGATAAGGATTTAATACAGCTTAAAGTCAGCCCCAAGAGCCTTTATCGAGAATTGGGGGTACTACAACGCAAGGGGAAAACCTTAGGCACAGCAGGCCGAGCATTCTTAGCTATTTTGCCTAGCAACGCTTAAGCCAGCATTAGAGAGCCGATACATAATAAATTTGACTTAAAACAAGAGCTTTAGGCCGCTAACGACTAGAATGCTATTAACCCTTCGTACTTTGCTGTTTAACACCAATATACTCAGGAGCACCCCATGCTTGCCATTAGAAACGTCCTACTGCTACTAGACAAAGAGATTGATAATCAAAACGCCCTGCAAAGAGCCATGCAAATATGCCAAGAACAGGGGGCACACTTATTTGTCAGTAGCTACGTTTATAATCATGCTTGCGAAGAAGGGTCGCTGAGTGATTTGGAATTACGACACGATTTAAAATCTTTATTGCTTGAACAATCCCAGCAATGGAGTGAAGCCTTATTAAAAGAATTTTACCTGCCGGAAGATACTCCCCTATCAATCTGCTGGTGCAAACATGCTTATCAGGCAGTAATTCACAACAGCGACAACCTGAGCTTTGATTTGGTTATAAAAGGGGCTGCCGCCCATCACAGCATTGTTGATAGAGTATTGCATCATCAAGATTGGAATTTATTAAAATACTGCCCGGCCCCCATTCTTCTGGTGAAAGAAAAATTGGCATGGGAATCAAGAAATATAGTAGCAGCCGTGGATGCCACTTCTCTAGATGAAGCCCACAACATCATTAATGAACATATTTTTGAATTTGCTGAATTAATCAACACCAATAACAATTATCAAGTTCATCTAGCCAACAGTTACCCCATGATGAGCCTGACTTTAGCTAGCCTGCCGGACACCCCTATTCCTGAAGACTTACAGCAATATGTCGTCACCCAACACCAAGAGGCTTGTGAGGCCATCGCACAAAAATACAATATCAATGAAAACAACTTACACATATTTGAAGGGGAGCCAGATGAGGTTGTTAGCCAAGTGGCCAAAGATTTAGATGCCGATGTGATTCTAGTGGGCGTCATTAGCCCTGATGACATGCAAAGCGTTATATTAGGCAGCACGGTAGAGCAAGTTTTGGACGCCACCAACTGCGATGTTTTAGCCATTAAAGTATTAGATGGCGTCAGTAAATTAGGAGATGAAGGCTAACGCGAATAAAACACCTTGTTTATTCGCGTTTTCAGCTTAATACAAACGAATAAAGTAAATACCTATTTGGTTACTGCGCGTCTCTTCACCCTGGTCACTTTCAAATGTTAACCAACTTAAGTGCGCACCGACAGATACACCCATGGCCCCACGCATTTCAAGTAACACTTTAGGACCCCACGTGGTTTTATAATTGGTGGTCACACCCGCTTGTCGTAAGCTGTGTTCAGCATTCACCGTTAAACCCAAACCAATGCTGCTTACTTGGTTAGACTCGACCCACAACAAGTCGCCCATCAAGCCACTTTGTTCAAAGTCTCCAGCAGAATTATTCAGGGTATAATAGCTCGCCCCTAGCGCAGTACGAATAGACGCCGATGGCCTACCGGGTACAGCAAAGGAATACCCCAATGAAAAGCTCGGGCCACCTCCTAGCGTCATATCAGGAATGAAGTCTCCAGCGCTGGCCACTGTTTCGTCACCTTTTTGAAACGTTATTTGCCAATAAGGGCCTGATAATTTTTCAAAAGGACGCGTCATCCCCTCGTCTGGTGTGAGCAGCTCAAGGCTACCCAAACGTAAATAACTGGCAGGCAAGCGCTTAGCAAAAGGCGACACACTGTAGCTCCAACTGGAACCTTGATGCTGCTTTGTATAAGAGGCCTCCTGATCATAAAGCTTAGGCTCTGTTCGAATCACCATATAACCCACATCGCGGGTTATTTGTAATGGCACTGCAGCATAACGACCGCCAGGACTTAATTGGGTAAACCTTAACTGTGGGCGTAACACCTCAATTTGCTTGAGATTAAAATCAAAAAACTCAATCACAGGATAAAAGAAGCCGTCCCCTAGCTGACTTTTTTGAATATAGGTTCGCAATTGAATATTTAGTCCAGCATGACCTTTTAATAAGCTATAACCCTTATAAAAAGACTTACCACTAGGCAATTCAATTACCTGCTCTTCAATACTAGGGTCTCCTTGCATACCCATTGGCAAAGGCTCGAATAAATATTGATCACTGGAAACCACTGAATCAAGCAAACCTTTCTGGGATTGAGCGCTCATTTGAGCACACCCACTTAACGCAAAAAATATCAACAAAACACTGACTAAACGCATTTTAAACCCCACAAAAATAGATGCAGCATAGTAAGGGAAATCCCCCTTTAACACCATGAACACGACTGACTAAGCAGACTGTTTTATTTAGATGACTCAGCATATTCTTTTTTGTTTTCACTGAAACGATGAGTTAATAAATCACTTTGGCCACGCAATAAAATCGTCATTCTAAATAGCTCTTCCATCACATCCACAATACGCTCACGATACGCGCTGTCCTTCATGCTGCCATCGTCATTAAACTCTTTCCAAGCCATGGCCACAGATGATTGATTCGGTATGGTAAACATTCGCATCCAGCGCCCTAATACCCTTAGGCTGTTCACCGCATTAAAAGACTGTGATCCACCACTCACCTGCATAACCGCCAGCGTACGACCCTGAGTAGGCCTAACCGAACCCAAGCTTAACGGAATCCAATCTATTTGATTTTTAATCACAGACGTTAACGTGCCATGCAATTCAGGGCTACACCACACCATGCCCTCTGACCAAATGGCTAAATCATGCAACTCTTTAACTTTTGGGTGCTCATAATTTTGTCGATCAAAAACGGGGAGATCCATGGGATCATATATTTTCACTTCAGCCCCAAACGCCTCCAAAATTTTTGCCGCTTCCAAAGTAGCCTTTTTACTAAAAGATTCTGGCCTCAATGAACCGTACATCATTAAAATCCTCGGAGCGTGAAGACTGACTTCATTAGAATTGAGTGACTCAACAGTGTTTTGAACACTATGACGGGGAAGTAAAAGCTCGGACATGAAATAACTACCTAGAATAGACACCTTGCTTTACCCATGCCCCAGAACAGACTGCAACAATTGAATAAAAATAATATTAGCAAGGTTGATTTTCAAACAGAATTGAGAATTATTTTCACAACAATTAACCCTTTATTCAAGGGTTAATTCTGAAAATGGCCAAGGGCCTTGAATACTGCCAAAAAACTACGAGGATTTTAAATTAATTCAACGTAATAAATTAATAGGCTCTATACGATTGCTTTTCTCATAGCGCGTCATCACAACAGCCAACTGCCCTAACCATTTATGGTATTGGAAATTCAACAGCTTTAAGAATTCATCTGTGTATATGGCCATATCTTCAATGGTCATATCGCTACTTTCAACCGGAATCTGCCCTAATTTAACATCTAGATAAGTGACCAAATGCACCTTTTTTCTCGACAACCCCACATAAATAGATCGCGCTTGCATATTTACGCGCAATTCCCCCAAAAGGTCCCAGCACGATTGTTTTTCTACTGCACCCGCTTGTAAAGCCCTAGCCTTAACCCCATGAGTTAAGCCGTGAACGATTAAATTTAAAGGTGAGAACGCTTCTTTCAATTGCGCTAAGGATACCCGCAATTGGCCATATAACTCTAAGTTTTGGAAAGCATCAGCTGCATCTAATCGACTTTTTTCATCCATTTTCATCAATGCTTTATGTGCTCGCTGATAAAACACTTGATCCATGGCTTCCATAGATTGCAAAGACCTCTGGCTTTGATGACGAAGCTTTAATAAGCGCCCTGCCCCATCACCTTTAACCGTTACTTCTTCCTTTAAATATTTGGAAACCGGCAACTTAGCCTCTAGTAAGCGGCTAATGACATAACCTTTATGAATTTTGTTAATTTGACCTTGGTACACCGCCAAATATTTACTGTCTTCTACCCTATTGCGCCTTATATAGTGAATGCAATCTTCCACACCAAATGACGTAACATCTCGCTCTTTGGATTGGCTAAAGTTTAAAACCCTCTCCCCTAAGCGACACTCAAAATAACGCTTAGCAATGCCTTCAACTTTATCATCTCGCTCTTTAAGCTGTCGTATTTTTTGTGATGACACCACTACTTGACGGGCATTTAAAATACCAGAAGACTCGTAATCCAGTAGGGTTAATTCGCAACTTATTTTACGGGCTTGTTCTAACAATAAACTGGCAGATGCCTTAGCGGGTAGGTTCCCTTTGCAATTTAATTCTTGAGCGTGAGCCAGACGCACCTCATCACTTGGACAAAAACGAGTCACCTCTTTATTACGCAAATACTGATGTTGGTTGTTTGAGCTTTTGGCCTCCACAGCCACAGCCAGCGCATAATCATCCAACAAAAAACCCTCTTTCCATGCCCAATGGTTTTGCTCAGACACCTTTTTCTGAGCCCCCTGTACACTTCTAATGCTCTCTATCATTTCTTTAAAAGCATCTGATCCCACTACCGAAATGGCAAGTCGGTCGGTATACAATTCAATTTCTCGACATTTCCAAGAGGTCAGTTTGCGATGAAGCGAAAACATGAAGCCAAATACACCTTGCTGAAGCAGATGAATGCGCTGCCACACCCATAATTCAGAAAACTCATTTAAGGAAAGCTTTTGCTTTTGCATACGCCTTAATAGCAACTGGTGACGTTTGTCTTGACCTGAGGCCCTGAAGTACAACCATTCACTCACATGATGCATTAAATAAAAGGCTATTTTTTGCTGCTTATTTTGAAAATGCGCCAATTCATGGGCCAACAAGCCCACTAACTGGGTAAGGGAAAGCGACATTAACACCGGCGCCCCAATGATTATTTTATACTCATCTCTATAAATACTGTTTATCCCAGAAAACGCATCCACTCTCACAGTGGTTTCATTATTTATTTCAATTCTTTTAGGGGCCTTAACCCCCAAGTGCTCACTTAATTCCTCCACTAAAGTCATCAAGGCTGGGGCATCTTCATATTGCAATGTTCGACCGTGATAAGAACGAAACCCGCCAAATAAAGGCCTTAAAAACAACAGCAGTACACCAAAGCATAATAAGGCAAGACAGATCCAAACTGTCGCCATGAGTAGGTGACCCTGGCTAACATTGCGAAGTGTTGGCTCCACAAACATCATAATCAAAGCACTAAAAATAAAGAGTACAAAGGCAATATAAATACTGGGAATGATTAAACTAATGGCTTCAACATAGGCCAATTGCAGAGAGTCTTTAACCGTTAGGGGCTCTTTTACCGCGCGAGCAGCCAATACCTTTTTAAAATAGGCATTTAATTTTTGTGTGTTATCGCTTAGCAATACATCCGCTTTATCCGATGTTAAAGCACTCGCTTCTAAACTGGCCGCTTTCCAATCAATTTCATTATCACTTTCCGCCACAGGACTGACGGCTCGTAAAGGACCGGTCAAATGTCTTTTGGCTGCAAAATTGGCAAACATGAGGGCACCTATAAATTTGAGGTGCGAGAATAGCATTGCTTTTGCGCGGAAAAAGAGCAGTGGATCAAGCTTTGTTACATTCGCTGACACAAACTGACAAAAATTGTCTGTTTTGGTAATTTTGTTTCATTAAGTTAACTAAATGGGCAATGCGGTTTTATCCACGACCTTTCGCATCACAAAGCTCGAATGAACCCCAGTCACGCCTTCTATCCGCGTCAGCTTACCTAATAAGAACTGCTGAAAGGCATTCATATCTTTTACCACCACCTTCAACACGTAATCAG
Source organism: uncultured Bermanella sp. (assembly GCA_913058575.1). Lineage (GTDB taxonomy): Bacteria > Pseudomonadota > Gammaproteobacteria > Pseudomonadales > Oceanobacteraceae > Bermanella. The sequence continues at coordinate 14,029 of CAJXRF010000040.1, read as the reverse complement.
CGCTTTGTCCTGTAATTAAAAAGCACTCCAATACTTCATCAAAACTTTTCACAGCACTCTCAAACGCTTCAAAGCGTTCAGGTGTGTGGCGGTCCATGCTAATGGAGATCATCGCGATCATATCCAAACCAATGGCTTTAGCATCCAACAACGCTACTGTTTTTAAAATGAAGCCGGCATCCTGCAATGCTTTAACTCTTCTTGAGCAAGGACTAGGCGACAGGCCCACATTTTGAGCTAAGTCCAAATTGGATATGGCCCCATCTTTTTGTAACAAAGCCAATATGCGCCGATCGGTTCTGTCTAATTCATGCATTTCGTATTACTCATTCCGCAACCAAGAAGTAAATTAGTTAATCATTTCATTAATTTAACATTATTTAGCTAATTATTGCTTAAATATGCATTAATACTGGTAAATACGCAACCAATCACCCCCATATGCAGCATATACTAAATCTCACTTGATCAGGTACTTAAAGGCCATAAGCCCCCGGTAGTTTTCTTAGCCATAAGCTGAGTCGATCAAGCGATGTTTTACCCAAGCATCGAAGCAAGATCATTCTTAACCATTCATTAAGAGCCAACTAAAGAGTAATCGCATGTTTGACCACACTAAATATCAGCCTTTTCCTGCCATTAAATTGCAGAATCGCACCTGGCCTCAAAATCAAATCACTCAAGCCCCACTTTGGTGTGCCGTTGATTTACGTGATGGTAATCAGGCACTGGTCGAACCCATGAGTGTGTTAGAGAAACAAAAGATTTGGGGGCTATTAATCGACATGGGCTTTAAGCATATTGAAGTGGGCTTTCCTAGTGCCTCACAAACTGATTTTGATTTTGTTCGCTGGCTAATTGAAGAAGATCAGATCCCAAGTGACGTCACCATTCAGGCATTGGTTCAAGCCAGAGATGCGTTAATTGAGCGCACCTATGAAGCCTTAAAGGGCGCTAAACAAGCCATCGTGCACGTATACAATTCCACATCACCTACCCAAAGAAACAAGGTGTTCAAACAAGACAAGCAAGGCATCATTAATATCGCTATTAATGGCGCCAAAAAGGTACAACAGGAAAGTGAAAAGTATCCCGATACTCAATGGACTTTTCAATACAGCCCTGAAAGCTTTTCAAGCACTGAAGTAGAATTCGCTGTTGAAGTAAGTGATGCCGTCATGAATATTTGGCAACCTAGCGCTGACAAAAAGGCCATTATTAATTTGCCGGCCACCGTAGAATGCGCGGGGCCCAACGTTTTTGCCGATCAAGTTGAGTATTTTTGCCAACATATAAAACAAAGAAATAGCATTATTATCAGTATTCACACTCATAACGATCGGGGCTGTGCGGTTGCGGCAGCTGAAATGGCCATATTGGCCGGGGCTGATCGTATTGAAGGCACCTTAATGGGCAATGGTGAGCGTACCGGCAACATGGACATTGTCACCATGGCCATGAATTTATACAGCCAAGGCATCGATCCACAATTGGATTTAAGCGATGCAGCTCGAATTACTAACACGGTAGAAGCTTGTACCAAGATTGCCACCCACCCTCGCCATCCGTGGATGGGTGAATTGGTTTACACCGCGTTTAGTGGCAGCCATCAAGATGCCATTAAGAAGTGCTTGGCTATTCAAGAAGATAATGCAACTTGGGACGTGGCGTATTTACCTATTGATCCTAAAGACATTGGGCGAGATTACCAAAGTGTCATTCGTATCAATAGCCAAAGTGGCAAAGGTGGCGTGGCGTATATATTGGAGTCTGAGTTCGGCATTATCATGCCTAGATGGATGCAAATAGAAGTAAGCGTTGCCGTGCAAAAGCACAGTGAAAAAATGGAAGGCGAAGTAAACGCAGAGGATATTCACCAGATTTTCCAACGACAGTTTGTAAAGCCATCCCACCACATGCCCGATGAGTACTACCAACTTGGGGATTATCAAGTTCAGAGGCAGCAAGGCTTATCACAACATCACAAAGAACACATACAAGCCAACCTAAATACGCCCCAAGGTTGCCATGAAATCACTGGCTATGGTGACGGTGCTTTACAGGCCTTTTGCCAAGGGTTGTCTCAGTATTTCAATATTGAAATAGACATCGTTCAATTTGCCCAAGAGTCTCAAGGGCGTCATAGCGATGCGCAAGCCATGGCTTTTGTGCAACTAAAAATCAATGGCAATCGCTATACCTGTGCTGCCAAACAGCAGGACAGCTTAGGTGCCAGCTTAATGGCCATACTGCAAGCCACTAACATGTACTTAGGCCAGCAAAAAAAGGCTGCTTAACTTTTTGACTCTCTACAGCCCATTGTACTCCTTGAGTACTTTGGGCATTAATCGCCAGCACTTCCCCTCTTATGGAAAATCACCCTTCTTGGGCTATGGTTTAAGTATTAGCCAAACTGCCTTAATTGTGGATTTTACTATGTGGAATACCTTACCAATACGCTTTAAATTGTCGTTTGTCATAGGCGGTGCCTTACTGTTAAGTGTTTTACTATCTACCTTAATTGGCAACAGTGCCATGCGCGATATGATTACTGAGCGCATTGAACAAGAAGAAATTCCCGCCACACTCGATGCCGTCACCAATGCCATTGAAAAAGAAATCAATGAGCCTCTCAATATCTCTAAAGCCATGGCGCAAAATTATTTTACCAATAGCTGGCTAGGTAATGGCGAAGCACCTGAAGACGTTGAGCGCGTGGCTGAATATTTAAAAGTAATGCGAGACAGCAATAATGCCATCACTTCATTTATTGTCTCTGGCGCGACAGGCAACTACTACACTGCCGATGGGTTATCTCGTACTCTAGATAAAAGTAACGATGGTTGGTTTTACAACTTTATGGACAGTGGAAAACCGTTTTCATTAGACTTTGATATCGATGCTGAGCTAAATAAAATGGCCCTATTCATCAACTACCGTACTATCGATGGACAATCGGTAGCGGGCATTGGCATGAGCATAGACCAAGTGGTGGAGCTTATTCGCAACTATAAAGTAGGTGAACAAGGCCTTGTCTATTTAGTGAACCCAGAGGGTAATATTCAAATTCACCCTGATGACGCTATTACAGCAGGGGTTGCTCTAGACGTTCACCTTAAAGAGCCTTTAAGCGACACTCTTCTTAACAAAAAAGAAGTTCACGTTTTACAAGCCAGCCATTATAAGAAAGCTTTTCTGGCCGCTAAGTTTTCCCCATCCCTCAATGCCTTTATAGTGGTTGAGATACCCACATCAGAAGTTATGGGGCCTATTAATACAACCTCGTACAAATTAGTGGCATTGAACTTTTTGGTGGCCGCTGCCCTTATTGCTTTGGGTTTATGGGTGGCCATGGGAATCGCAAGACCCGTATCCAGCGCTTCAGAAATGCTCAACCAAATTGCCACAGGGGATGCGGATTTAACTAAAAAAATGCCCGTTGATACAAAAGATGAAGTGGGTAAATTAGCACAATCCTTTAATTTATTTACCGGCCACCTAGCCACGCTTATAAAGGCTGTCGGGAAAAGCTCACACGATGTTAACCATATTGCCGGCGAGCTCATGCATGCTTCTGAAGCCACAGAAAAAAATACTCTTAATCAACAATTAAGTGTTGATATGGTGGCCGCCGCCATTAATCAAATGGGCGCCACTGTTCAAGAGATAGCCAAAAATGCCAACGACACAGCTGCTGCTGCACAAAAAGCCACAAACGAGAGTGAGCAAGGGGTTCAACAAATGAATCAAACCGTGGCGGGGATCAATGGCTTATTTGAGAAAATGCAAAATGCCTCCCTTGTGACTCAATCGTTAGCCAATGATGTAGGGGAGATTAGTACGGTTTTAGCGGTTATTCGCGGCATTTCAGAACAAACCAATTTATTGGCATTGAACGCCGCCATTGAGGCCGCCCGTGCTGGAGAGCAAGGTCGTGGCTTTGCAGTTGTGGCCGATGAAGTGCGAACACTGGCCCAGCGCACACAAGAGTCCACCGAAGAGATCAACAAGATGATTCAAAAGCTGCAAGGCGGTGCCCAAGAGGCCGTAAGTGCCATGCAATCTGGAATTGAAACCGCGGGTAACTCTGTTGAAAATGCTGATTCCACTGGTGAATCACTCAACAACATCACACAAGCTATTGGCTCCATTAGTGATTTAAGCATACAAGTGGCCACCGCTACCGAGCAACAAAGCTCGGTCGTTAATGAACTTAATTCTCATATTTTAAACATTAAGAATATGTCCGATAACACGGCCAACGAAGCAAAAACCATTAATCAAAAGTGCGATGATTTGAATACCTCGTCTAAAGAGCTCACTGGAATGGTGAATAATTTTAAAGTGTAATCACCATCCCTAAAAACAATCCTAACCGTAAGATGCTGCCTTTTGATAAGCGTCGCGGGACTGTATTTTAACAAGGTACATCAGTGTGTTTTTCTGCTCACTTAGCAAACCAATATTGGCCGCCATTTCCAAGACGATCGTCATCATAATATCGGCTGCGCTAAAATCATCTCCGGCAAAATAAGCGCGCTGAGATAACGTTTTTTCAATGTATGAAAAGTCTAATGCAATTTCTTTTGCAATGTACCCATCCATAGGCTGGTCACCTTTTCTATCCTCCATTTGCATAAACATTTTGGTAATCACTGGCAGTGCCAAAGAACCCTCTGCAAAATGGCTCCACTCTAAATAAGCATAGTACTCAGGGGCATCAATATTGGGTCGCAAGCGCCCTTGACCATAGGTATTTAAAATGTATTCGCAGATTGTGCTCGACTCACACAAGGTGAATTCACCGTCAACAATTACAGGCGCCTTAGATAGCGGGTGAATAGCCTTTAATGTGTTGGGGGCTAAATGAGTGGTTTTGTCTCTTTGGTGTGGCACCAATTCATAATGGGTACCTAACTCTTCTAGAAGCCACAAAACTCGCTTAGAACGTGACTGATTTAAATGATGAACGGTAAGCATAACTTTCCTTAAGCGCCTAAATGCGCAATGAGTTTTTGTGCAGCTAACTCAGAACTTGCAGGGTTTTGACCCGTTATCAATAACCCATCTTGTACGGAAAATGCATTCCAGTCAGATACTTTTTGATAATCACCACCCAGCTTAACAAGCTCATTTTCTAATAAAAATGGCACCACATCCGTCAATGCTACGGCATCTTCTTCGGTGTTGCTAAATCCTGTCACTGCCCTTTCTTTCACAACCGATACGCCATCAATATCTTTTACTTTTAATAAGGCAGCAGTGGCATGACAAACAGCAGCCACAGGTTTATTAGTGGCCAAAAAGCGCTCGATTAATTGGACAGATTCTTGATTATCCACTAGATCCCACAAGGGTCCATGACCACCGGGGTAAAACACCCCATCAAATTCATCAGCCAATACCGAACTTAATTTGGCTGTATTGGCCATCATAATTTGCAGCTCTTTATCATCATCATAACGATGGGTGGCGGCTGTTTGAAAATCTTCCAATTCACTTTTAGGATCAATGGGTGGCTGGCCTCCCTTAACGGAGGCAAGGCTTACCTCAATACCTGCATCTTTAAAGGCATAATAAGGCGCTGCAAATTCTTCCACCCAAAAACCTGTTCTTTCTCCTGTACTCCCTAATTGCCCGTGGGAAGTTAACACCATCAATACTTTTTTCATATTCAGCCTATGGTTACGTAGCCACTAGTACAACAAAGAAACCAGTCTATTCCCCCTCAAACAGCCAAACAATGCAGATCCAATCAACAACATAAGTTCAATTATTGATACAATTAATCCATATACTTCTTTTATGGGGCATTACATTGGACATTTCTTTTGAGCAATTAAAAAGCATGGTGGTATTTGCCCAAGTAGTGGAGCAAGGCAGCCTGAGTGCAGCCGCTAGGCATGTGGGGCTTTCTAGGGCAGTGGTGAGCTATCATATAAAAAAGCTTGAAAGCCAGTTAGATGTGAAGCTCCTTAATCGCTCTACTCGCTCCATTTCTTTGACCGATGTGGGAAGCGAATATTATAAGCGCTGCAAAGTCATTGCCGAACAAGCCTCGCAAGCCAACTTGCAAATCGAAAACCTAAAAAAAGAGCCCATGGGCCTGCTTAAAATCACCTGCCCTGTGAATGCCGGCTTGCAGATGATTGTGCCCGCGCTTAATGAATTTAAAAATATTTATTCAAAAATTGAGCTAGAGGTTCTGCTCACCGATGATGTCGTTAATATTATGCAAGAAGGCATTGACTTAGCTATTCGTGGCGCGCCTTTACCTGATTCAGGTTTGCAAGCTAAGAAACTGACGACCCTCGAGACCTGTTTATGTGGTTCACCGGACTATTTTAAACGCCATGGCCGCCCTACTAAGCCGACTGATTTAGACAATCATGAATGGGTAATTTACAAATTAGCTTCGGGCATTTTAGAGCTTCGCAAAGCAAACCGCTCTTACAGCGTTAAATTAAAAGGTGGCATCAGTACGAATAATGCCGCTGCCCGCACCGCCTTTATTGTGGGGGGACATGGTTTAGGGCGTATTCCCACTTACGACGCCAGACCCAGAATACAAGCCGGCACTCTTGAATCTGTATTAGATGATTACAGTTTAAAAAAAATAGAATTGTACGGGGTATTTCCTCCTGGCAGTGGAGGCTCTAAAAAACTTAGGGTGTTATTAGATTTTTTAATGGAATATTTTTCAAAGGAAAATAATCAAGGGCTGGCAACATAATTTGCTAGCCTGCCCAAGGTTATTAAATTGAAGTGCCTCGATACTCTTGCAGTAAACGCGACACATTCTTTTTAGGGGTTTTACTAAGTTTTTTAATCCATGCAAAAGGCATATCCCAACACTGATGCCACTCCCCTATATCCTCTAACATTGCTAACCAGAGCTTCGCTGTCATTTGCGCATCGTCTAACGCTCGGTGAAAAACCCCTGAATGCTCTATATTCCGATACTCCACTAAGCTTGCTAATTTGTGATTGGGGGCATCTTGGTATATCCGCCTAGCCAATAACATAGAGCAAGCAAACTCTCCTGAATACGGCTTATTGATGAGCGATAATTCACTGTCCAGAAAGCGTTTATCAAAGGATGAGTTATGGGCAATTAAATGGCTATCACCTAAGAAGCGGTGAAAATCAGTCATCACTTGCCCACAACTTGGCGCCTTTTCCAACATGCTATTATCGATGCCGGTAAAATCCTGAATAAATGAATTCACTTTAAAACCAGGGTTCATTAAACTTTGAAATTCATCCGCGATCTTTCCATCAACTAAGCGCACAGCCCCTATTTCTATGGCCCTATCGCCATAGTCTGGGGACATACCGGATGTTTCAAAATCTAATACCACCACATTTTCAGCCGACATCTTGCTTTTAACCTTAAAATTGAACCGTGATTATATCTAACCTCGTTAATCTCTCACCCTAAAGATTTACATTTTATGGACTTTTAATGCACTATGGGTACAGATCAATATTGGCACTTAAAATAATAAACAAGCCGAATTAATAAATTATGGATCAGAATTTAACCGTATCAGCGACTCATTTTAAATATCATATACAGATGTTCGAAAAGCTCTGTGGGCCATTTGACTACCTGCATTATCAACAGAAATACGGCATTACCCTTACCAAGCTTCAACAAGACACTTATCGCCCGCCTTTAGAAGCCGCTACCGAGTTTTTTATGGCCAGTGCCGCTATTCTTCGGGACCCATGCTTTGGGTTAACCTGGGTAAACAAGGTTCAATTCAAAGTATCCAGTCACATTGTTTCTAAACTGGGCACCGCGCCTGATGTATCGACCTTTTTACTGCAATGCGGCAGAATTTCAGCCCTTACCAGCGAGCTGGCCAACTTCACTTTAGAGCCCTTTGATGATGAACACTCTATTTTCAAAGTCACCCCTGCTAACGAAGGCATCACCAGTTATTATCAAATGGACGCCACATTATTATTCACTAAACGCATAACCCATACCCTATTAAAATTTAGATACCCAGATACGCAGCTCAGTGGCAAAGATTACAGTTGCGTGCTGATTTCTCATGAAAAGCCGCAAGGGGTGCTGGATGAATATGAGCGAGAATTTGAAATTCCGGTGAAATTTAATCAAACGGTGAGTGGTTTATTGGTACCCAAGGAGTGGCTTAATGTTCGCCTGACCCCATTGGATCTCTCCATTGATGACATCATAAAATTTGAAATCGATAGGGCCCAAATCAGTCGTCAGCAAAGCCATACAGACATGGTATCTAACTGTGTGGCCTCTTTATTGCCGTATGGTTCCCCTAAACGAGAAGACGTCGCCCAAGCCTTCAATATGAGCTTAAGAAGTTTTCAAAGGCGTTTAAGTGATGAACACACCAATTACAAAGATATTTTAGATTCGGTTAGAAAAGATCAATGCAGTCAGTATCTGGAAAGAGACTGCTACCCCCTAGAAGAAGTGGCTTTTTTACTGGGCTATTCAAATATTTCGGCTTTTTATACTGCCTTCAAACGCTGGCATAACACCACACCAAGACAGCTTACTGATTAATAGCGAATGGCTTGCTAGTTTTTCAATTCGCTATCGTTAAACCATAAGGTTTCATCGTCTAAGGGGGTTTTAGCACTTAACAAAGGGTTTTCTAACTGGAAAATTTTGCGCCCTTTCATTTTACCTGAGGCAAAGACTGAACGATTCACAGGGCTTGTGTAAAAGTGCTCATCAAAGGAGCCATCATTAATGGCCAATCTTAAACCTCGCTCTAAACGATCTGCTAAGGCTGTATTATTTACATTCACAAAGAAATAGATCGGTGCCCGGTATTTCAGCATTAAGGTATCCTCAACCACTATATTCATCCCAGCATGCGATGCCACTTCCGCCCAAGGCTCCTGAATCCCTCTTGGAAAATAATCAAAACGCAGGTTATTTAACATCTCGAATAGACCGCCATAGGATGGACTGGTGACGACGGGTAAGTCATTAGCTTTAAGAATAAGAGTATCTGGCCAATCGTGGCCTTGCCCTGCCACGAGTGACTTTAACTGCGTTAAATTTTCAATATTTTTAAATTTATCATTATCTTCGTTACGAACAATAAATACACGATAACCCAACAGCCCTTTTAACAATGGAATTCTAATGGGCAAAAGTTTCTCTTCTCGCTCGATCGTGCTCATACTCCACACAATATCTAAGGAAGAGCTTTTTTCTAGCTCTTTTAAGGCTCGCCCCTGAGGCATAACCACTTTACTTTCAATTAGCTGAAATTCCCCCTCCAGCGCCCGTGTTTTTTCAAGTGCCATGGATAAAAGCCCAAGATAATATTGGTTACGCTGATCGATTTGACTGGCGGGTTTAATATGACGAATCTCAAGGGCTTGGCAATAGCCATTTAAACCCAATAGCGCAACTTGTACTTTCAAAATAAAAACAAAGGGTAATTTTTTCATTCTGAGCATAGATTTAAAGCCCGTATTGATTTTAATAGGCGCTACTCCAAATAGTGTAGTTAAACCAAATACAATTCATTAATTTTATACACCCTTACCAAGATACTTGACCAGAGTAAAAACTCCCACCCCAAGTATTAGCACCACACTATGAAGTATCAATACCGTCACCAACCAACTAAAAGCAGCCCCTTCAAAGTCAACCCCCATTAATCCGCTCACCATTAAGGCCAAGGTAAAACTCACCGCAATGGTTTTAATCAGCGGTAATTTATAGTCATTATTTACATGTGTATTGTAATAATTAATCAATAGGTAGCTGGGTGCCACCATGAAGGTTAATAAAACCACTGACAACATCAAATAACCCAGTACTTTCATCGCTCTCTCTTAATTTACCGTGCCCGTTTAAGGCAGAAAGTCATTCAAAATCTATTTCAACAGACCTTTATATTCCTAAACGCTCTTAAGAGGCATTGGCCGAGCTTACAGACTTCTCCTACCTTAAAAGGTAAGCATGGAAATTTATCCATTCAATTTATTCTTTTAGAGCCCAAGGTCAAGGACACACGCTATGTATCGTCGCAGCAAAACCTATCAGGCGCAAATTGCTAAACAGTTAGAGAAAAAAGCCATGGTAGAAAAGCAAAAAATGCTTGAAGGGCAATATAGTGATGATGCTCAGGAATCATTGCCCAGTTTGCGCAGAATCATTGAAATAACCGATTATGATTCAGGTGAAGCCATTACTCATCGAGTTGAATTATACAGTTGTGACAGAATTGATTGCTACAACGCACTTACCAACGGTAAGAGCTGGCAAACCAGAATAGGTTGGAGCCGTATTTTGGCGGATTTACGCATGGCACTGCCTAGACTTAGGAAAGTAGGCTAAACATTCCACTGCATAAAAAAGCCCATTCAAATTTCACAATGAATGAGCTTTCGCAACCGGGCCTGTCGCCTACTCAGCTAAATTAGCGCTCTTTAAGAAATAATTAAGACGCCAGTGCCGCCTTTACCACATCAAAGACCAATTCATCACCCGAGACTTGCGCCACAATATGGTCACCATTTTGAAAACGTCCAGATAAAATGTCTTGCGCCAAACTGTTTTCAATATAACGTTGAATGCTGCGCTTAAGAGGCCTCGCTCCATAAACGGGGTCGTACCCCACTTCCACTAGCTTATTAATGGCTTCTTCACTTAGCTCCAAAGTTAACTCTTTTTCTAATAGACGCTTGCGTAATTGATCCAACTGAATTTCAGCAATGCCTCTAATTTGCGATTTTTGAAGAGGATGAAAGACCACTGACTCGTCGATGCGATTAATAAATTCAGGGCGAAAATGCGCACCAACCACTTCCATAACGGCGTCTTTCATGGATTCATATTGCTCTTCACTTTGCTCGCTATTCTCACTTTGAGCTTGCGCCATGGTTTGAATCACGTCACTGCCTAAATTAGAGGTCATCACCAACACTGTATTTTTAAAGTCTACCGTTCGGCCTTGACCATCGGTAAGCTGGCCATCATCCAACACTTGTAAGAGGATATTAAATACATCTGGGTGCGCTTTTTCCACTTCATCTAGCAAGATAACACTATAAGGCTTGCGTCGAACATGCTCGGTTAAGTAACCGCCTTCCTCATATCCCACATAACCAGGAGGCGCACCAATTAACCTGGCGACACTGTGCTTTTCCATAAACTCTGACATATCCACGCGAACCATGGCATCGTTAGAGTCAAACATAAAATTGGCAAGGGCTTTACACAGTTCGGTTTTCCCCACCCCTGTTGGTCCTAAAAATAGAAAACTGCCGTTAGGGCGCTTGGGGTCTGAAAGACCTGCACGAGAACGACGAACAGCGTTACTCACGGCCACAATGGCGTCATCTTGACCTACCACTTGTTTATGAAGCTCATCTTCCATTCGCAACAGCTTTTCACGCTCTCCTTCCAGCATTTTAGCCACGGGCACACCTGTCCACTTAGACACCACCTCGGCAATTTCATCTTCGGTGACGCGATTTCTTAGTAACTTAAAATCATTGGCATCTTGCTCAGCATGCTCTGCCTGAGAAATCTTTTTCTCTAATTCAGGAATGGTGCCGTACTGCAATTCAGACATGCGCTGTAAATCCCCTGCGCGTCTTGCTTGCTCCATTTCCACTTTTGCTTCTTCTAATTTTTCTTTCGCTTGAGCCCCCCCTTCTAGTAATTGCTTTTCACTTTTCCAAACGGTTTCTAAGGCAACGTATTCATGGCCTAATTTATTAATTTCTTCATTTATCTCAAAAAGCCGTTTAATGGAGCTTTCATCTTTTTCTTTATTTAACGCTTCGCGCTCTATTTTAAGTTGAATTAATCGGCGCTCTAAACGATCCATCTCTTGAGGCTTACTGTCTATTTCCATACGAATAATGGAGGCCGCTTCATCAATTAAATCAATGGCTTTATCGGGCAACTGGCGATCGGTAATATAGCGGTTTGATAATTTGGCGGCGGCAACAATGGCCACATCTAAAATTTGCACCCCATGATGCACCTCATAACGCTCTTTTAAACCGCGCAAAATAGCAATGGTATCGTCTTCATCAGGCTCTTCTACCAGCACTCTTTGAAAGCGACGCTCCAGAGCCGCATCTTTTTCAATGTATTCGCGATACTCATCTAATGTGGTAGCCCCCACACAATGCAATTCTCCGCGAGACAAGGCGGGCTTCAACATATTACCCGCGTCCATGGCCCCATCCGACTTACCGGCGCCCACCATGGTGTGTATTTCATCAATAAACAGAATAATATTGCCTTCCTGTTTGCCCACCTCCTTCAATACATTTTTCAAGCGCTCTTCAAAGTCCCCTCTGAATTTAGCACCCGCCAGCAACAAACCCATATCCAAGGATAAAATTTGCTTATCTCTTAACCCTTCCGGCACTTCACCGTTAACGATTCGCTGCGCTAGCCCTTCAATAATGGCGGTTTTACCCACACCTGGGGCACCAATTAAAATGGGGTTATTTTTTGTGCGGCGCTGTAACACTTGAATGGTGCGACGAATCTCTTCATCACGACCAATCACAGGGTCTAACTTTCCATCTTGAGCACGCGCCGTTAAATCAACCGTGTATTTATCCAATGCTTGTCGATTATCTTCGGCATTGGGATCATCTACTTTTTCACCATCGCGTACCGTATCAATAGCCCGTTCAACATTTTCTTTATTCAGTGAAAAACCTTTTAACAGTTTTCCTGCCTCGCCTTTGTCTTCTAATGCAGCCAGTAACACCAGTTCACTTGAGATATATTTATCACCACGTTTTTGCGACAAACGATCGGTTAAATTTAAAATTCTACCCAGCTCATTACTAACACTTAAATTCCCATCTGGGTTACTCACGGTCGGCAAGGATTTAAGCTTCTCTTTAAGCTGCCCCTTTAAGGCGTTTACGGCAACACCCAAGCCCTGCAAAAGAGGCCGGATTCCCCCAGGTGTTTGATCTACTAAAGCCAACAACAGGTGTAGAGTATCGATTTGGTTATGGTCTTCTCCCATGGCCAGTGATTGGGCATCAGATAAACCTTGCTGCAGACTACTGGTAAATTTTTCCATGCGCATAAGTGCGAACCTCGTAAATATGTCAACTAGCTGTTGTTAATATTGATGGTGCCATTCGTTGAGTTTTCAAGATGCAGCAACTGACTTACATCAAGATTCATGTCTTTATGTATAATGGGCCCTTTTCTCCTACCAGCTTGTTGATTCTTCTTATATGCCCAACAAAGTCGTTCAAGGCGCCTTACTTATCCTGCTTGGCGAAGCCCTGTTATCCATTATGGGGGCCATCATTAAACACCTTAGTGTAGAATTACCCACCGAAGTGGTGGTTTTTTATCGAAATCTATTTGGTCTGATCATGCTAGCCCCCATTATTTTGCATGCAGGGGCCGGCAGCCTTAAAACTCAAAAGCTTCACCTTCACCTAATTCGAGCCAGCGTTGGGTTAGCGGCCATGTATGGATTTTTCTATGTGATTGCAAATATGCCGCTGGCTGAAGCCTTCCTAGTGAAACTGACCACCCCTTTATTCATGCCAATAGTGGCTGCCCTTTGGCTTGGGGAGTCCATTAGAAGTAAAACTCGCTGGTCTATCTTCATTGGTTTTTTAGGGGTGGTGTTTATTTTGCGTCCCGGCACGGATGCCTTCACCCCTGTGGCACTCATAGGCATTGGGGCGGCGCTTCTGGCCAGTACCGCTAAGGTGACCATACGTAAAATGGGCAGTACCGAGCCCAGTGTGCGCATTGTGTTTTATTTTGGGGTAATTAGCAGCTTACTGTCGGCCATCCCGCTTCTTTGGTCTTGGCAGGTCCCCCAAGCCCATCATTGGCCCTGGATTGCTTTAATGGGCGTAGCGGGTACGTTAGGGCAGCTAGCCCTTACGCGCGCCTATAGAATAGCCAAACCAGGGCAAATTGGACCCTACGTGTACAGCTCTGTGTTGTATGGGGCAATATTGGGGTTTATCTTTTGGGGAGAACACTTGCTGGTCAGTACTATTA
>CAJXRF010000039.1 GCA_913058575.1 uncultured Bermanella sp. | reverse complement strand
ATGCAGCAACTTCAAGTGGGATTAATCCTGGTAGTGGGGGAGTGAAGCACAATAATTGTGGTCCAAAAGAGTAAGTTAGCATATTCGCCATTGGCTTTTAAGGTGCTACGACTCCCTATCTATGGGGAAGTAAGTGACCTTGGGGTTTGCATTCGTAGAATGTTGGCTCTGGTGGTTATTGTCCTGTGGTGGCATGGCATTTGGAGATTGCTTGGCAGGGCTGCGCTGAGGGTTGCAGGCAAAATACAGTTTGTCTGGGGTGTGCTCGCAAAAGCCTTGCTCTTCTCCGCGAGGGCCATTCATAGTACAGGCACTGTTTTCACTTTTACCGACGCACATTTCAATGGCGTCGCTGGGAGGCTTACCGCCCATTCTTTTTTCAGCAGGCGCATCGTTCATGGATGGTAAATTAGCCGCTTGTGTTAATGGGCCAATTAATAGGCTTGTTAAGCACAACAATTGAAAAATAAGATAAAAATGTTTCATGTTTTTTAGAGTCCTATGTTGACCTAGAACCGCGTATTATTTATGCGCGGTATTAAATTACTTTTAATGAGTTTAGCAAAATAATAAAGGCTTAATATCCATTGTGAGTGGGTTGATGAATGGTGACATTGTTAGTCGGGCGAGCCGGTAATTGACTGTCAGTGGTTATATGACGCTTAAAGGACACTCGAGTTTGGCTGCCTGCCTTAACTAAGCGGTAACTGGGTTGAACAAAACGGCTATGCACATTGCCTAAACTTTTAGGCAGGGCAAGGGTGATATTATCGACACGGCCTAGCTGATGGTGGGCGGTGAGCACTATTTCGACATATTCTGCGTCATGAAGATCGTCATCATGATGGTGGCTGTTGGTATCCACTAAGTGAAGCGTTTCTTCTAAATCGGGAAAATATAAAATCCCCATTTTAAGAGATTTATCATTTACAACCACGTGTGTTTGTTGGGTGACTAGGTCACCTAAAAAGTGCGTTTGTTGTTTGTGGGTTAAATGCTTTGGCATCACTTGTTGAATGTCCCCCAATAACCAAGCCCCATCGTTTCGCAAAACGCTTTGCCAGCGAGTCATGTTTACCATTAAGCGAATTTCTACCTGACCATCGCGCATAATAATTTGTGCGCTATTTTCTTTTAATGTGTGTGCTTGGCTAAAACTGGTGCTAAATAAAAATAAAATACTCAAAAATAGTTTCATTTTCCATTGCCTATATTTAATAAAATGAAGTAGGTAAGAACGATTTATTTGTGGGGTCTAGCATGACGGATTTCGTCACCAGACCCATGCTGACTTTACGGATGGATTATTACCGGCAAAAGACGCCACTTTCTTCTATGCCACCATTGCTAACGGTTTTTTGTGAAAACTCATAACAATTCTCCCCAGAATCTGAAGGGCTATAAATGACGTAGTAGGCGCTACCATCATGGTTATAAGTCATGGTGCGGGTGCCATCGTCACTTATAGTATGAGTGAGGTTGGTAACGCCCCCTTGTGGCGGGCTTAAGTTGCTGCGCATATCTGGGTCGGTGCTATTTAAGGGGGCCACTCTTGGTAAAATACTGGTGTCTACTTCCCCCACTAAACATTGAATAATGTAAGGGGCCTCGCTAGAGGTGTGATAGCGGTAACCCAGTTCGTCATCTACTTGACCGTTGCATACGTCTAGTGTGCCATCGGTTATGGCGCTGCCATCTGGATTATTGTGGCCGTATAAGGGGTAGCCGTCGTAGCCCCAGCCCAGAATGCTGCTGTCGCTTAGGTTGCTCATGGCATCTAGCATGCAGGTGGGGCTGGCATGGTAGTGATAGTCGTCACCGCGCCCAGCATGGCCCCCGCAGGTATCCAGCTGACCCAAGGCAAGGGTATCTAAGCCTGCGTCATAATTGTAAATATCCAAGTCTCCCGCAGCTGAATAGTCGTAAATGGGCACGCCGTTTATGGCCACGCCCACTGCGGCATCTATGCTGGTTAATACATCACTTAGTACTGGGTTTAATTTAATGGGGGCGGCGTAATCTACCGCCGGAACCGGAATTTGCTCGTTGGTGCCGGTGATGCCGTTCATTAGGTCGTGATCTGGGTAGGTGCTGGATGTAATGTAAGCGTATTCGTCGTCGCAGCTTACGCCGACACTTGCGTTAAAGCCCCCGTCGCTCACTGATTGTTGAATGATTTCACAATTGCTCAAGCTAGAGGTGTCTTCGCTGCCGCGCTCAAAACTGACGGTGAATGCCACGGATTCTAGGGTGATGTCTGTCATGGCGCTTAATAAGGTATCGCGATCGACACTGCTGGCGCTGCTTACATCCACCACATTGGATAGGGCATACAGGGTAAAAATATATTCTTTGCTGCCTGACCCTTGTGAGCAAGGCGGCGCGTATTCATTGGCATCGTTAACGCTATTGCTGCCCAGGGTGCCTTGGGTTTCGCCGGCCTCCAGTCCCGTTACGCTGTCATCCATGTCATACAATATCCAATACCAATGGGCATCATCTGGCCCGGGCACATGGTGCATGATCAGCGCATAACTGGCGGTATCATCCGAGGCGCCGCTCCATGCGAAGGGCGGTGAAATGCTCTGGCCATCACAGGTGTAGGTAATGGGCAGGGAACCGCCATCACTCATGGCAGTACTGCTTAGGGTAAGGGAGCTGGCGCTGGTGTCTGACTCTTCAGATGTTTCAGTACTGGTATCAGAGGCATCTGAACTGTCTTCTTCGGTAATGTCTGTACCAGCGCCGCAGCCAGCTAACAGCAATATGAGAGAAGAGATGAGCCAAAAGCTCACTAAATAGGCTTGGGATGTTCTCATGTTGACTCCTTTAATCTGCCCTGGCAGAGAGGTTTTGAAGATACCAAGCAGTGTATGGGGAGAATGTGGGGGGAAAATGAAGATTTTGGATTCCATTACTTCACAGTAAATTTTTCACAGGCCTTCAAAGGAGCGCCTTGCTGGCTACAACGCCCCCTGTAACTGCTATACTGCCCCCATTCTCATTCCCCTCGATAAGCCAAGGCTAAATATCATAGCCGCCGCAGTCACCATTGACTTTCTATCGACAACACCGAGGCGTTACATGCCATTTTCAAAGCTTGGATTAAGCGATCCAATAGTCAAAGCCATTAGTGATGCGGGCTACTCTAAGCCTACTGCTATTCAAAAACAGGCTATTCCGGTGATTTTATCGGGTAAAGATGTGGTGGCCGCCGCTCAAACTGGCACCGGTAAAACCGCCAGTTTTGTACTGCCCATCATTGAGCGTATTCAATCTAGACCTATAAAACGTGGCAAGCGCATTCGGGTGCTTATTCTTGCGCCTACTCGTGAATTGGCGGCACAGGTTGAGGCTAATGTAACCAAGTACAGAGCTCACACGGATCTAACCTCCATGGCCATATATGGTGGTGTTGACGACGAGCCGCAAAAAGAGCAGTTAATAGCAGGGGTAGATATTCTGGTGGCCACCCCGGGCAGGTTGTTAGATTTAGTCCATCAACGGGCGGTGCATTTTGATGAACTAGAAACCTTGGTGTTAGATGAAGCCGACAGAATGCTCGACATGGGGTTCAGTGGTGATATTTATAAAATCATTGATCGTCTGCCTCTGCAGCGCCAAACCCTGTTGTTTACCGCAACATTAACTGATGATGTTCGTAATTTAGCCGATGAAATAAATAACGGTGCGCTGGAAATAACCATTTCACCCAAAGCTCAAACCGCTGCCACCATTGAGCAATATCTTATTGCCATTGATAAAGACAAAAAATCCGCTTTATTGAGTCACTTAATTACTGATCAAGTTTGGGATCAGGCGTTAATTTTCATCGAGAAAAAACACGGTGCCGCCAAGTTGGTAGAGCAATTGGCAAAACGGGGCATTGTGGCCGAGGCCATTCACGGTGGCAGAAGTCAGGCCAGTCGCGAAAAAATATTAGCCAATTTTAAATCGGGTGAATTAAAGTTTTTAGTGGCCACCGGCATTGCCGCGCGCGGGCTAGATATAGATGAACTAACACGGGTAGTAAATTATGACTTGCCATTTAAGCCTGAAGATTACATTCATCGCATCGGTCGTACGGGTCGCGCGGGGGCTGCCGGTGTGGCGGTATCGTTTGTAGCATTGGGTGATTTTAAAAATTTGTGTGCCATTGAAAGCCGTTTAGGACATATTATTAAGCGTAAGGAGGTTGAAGGGTTTATCGTTAAAAAAGAAGTGCCGGTTTCAATTTTGAATTATGTCACCAAGCATAAACGTGAGAATGCCTATCAAGGCTCGGGTGGCAACAATAGCAGTCATCAAAGTAGAAATGGATCAAGCAGAAGTGGGCAAAGCAGAAGCAGGCAGGATAGCAAACCCGTACCATCTAAAAGTGACAGTGAATCAAGTAACCAGCCCTTTAAATGGGAAAAAATAAAAAAGTAGCATGAAAGTTCATCTTCATTCGCTGTGGAAAAGTTATGCAGTGAATGATGGCGCAGTTAATGATTCTTTTTAAGTGATAGGGCAACAAAAAATGGCGTGTAGTGACTGGCAGTTAACTGCATCAATTTATTAAAAAATGAAATGCCATATTCCCAATACTAATGGCTGAAAATAGGTTTCTGTTCTAGCCTTGTATAAGGCGGCAAACTATAGTGAATATTTATTATAGTTATTATTCATTTTCACAGGTAGGTGATATTTTACATGGAAGTGTCCGAAAAACCTTTAATGCACTTAAAGCCTCTTAATCAAAATAACACTCAGGAATTACACCAGTTAATCGAAAGCAATCGTGGCTATTTAAGAGAATGGTTGTCTTGGTTAGATAATATAACGGCCGTCAGCGACACGGCTATTTTCATTGAATCGCTTTCATGCCTTGATAGCGCACCTCATTTTGGTGTGTTTCATGATGGGAAGTTATGCGGAATCGCAGGTTTTCACGAAATTCAGCCACAGGCCAAAGTCGCATCCATAGGCTACTGGCTAGCGCAAAATCATGCTGGCAAAGGCATTACCAGTGCCGCGGTACAGGAGCTGCTTGAAATTGGCTCTCAGCAATTGAAGTTAGAACGCATAGAAATACGCTGTGCTAAGGGCAATGTTAAAAGCCGCAGTGTGGCGCAAGGGTTGGGGTTTAGTTATGTGAAAACATTACCGAGTAATGAATGGCTTTACGATAAGTATGTTGACCATGTTGTTTATTCAAAGCACTTGGAAAATTAACTCAACTAAATTTGTTTGTTGTGACTTATAAAGTGCATGGTCAGTATTTAAAGCTGGTTTAGCTGGCACAAATTACCGACTGAAAAAGCAAGTAGCGCAAACATTACAACGCTACCTGCTTTACCCTTAGTAATATTAAAAACTAAATTTTATATCCTTCAAGCTAACAACCTCCCTAAAGCTGTTAATACCAAAAATAAAAGCATCGTCACCACAGGGGGCTTAACCCCTAAAAACATCACTGCGCCCATTAAGTACAAAGTACCTATTCCAATATAAATACCAATCACAACCGCGTCATTGAATATGGCTGGAAGTGTTTTTAGTAAATACAAGTTAATGAGCCCTAATCCCATAATTGAGACAGCGTAAAAAGCGTGCATGCCAATAAAGTTGGCTTGCGTATCTAGGCTAAAAGCGGCCGATCTCAATAGGGGCATTAAAATATCTATGACTAAATGAAGCGCGCCGCTAATTACAAGTAAACCAAAAGCGCCATAGAACCAAATATTAGGACTCATAATGTTTCTCCAATGGGATGATTTTAGGGGGGGGGCAATGCTTATAAAAACATGCCGCCAGAGGCTTCAATGCGTTGCCCGGTTATCCAATTGGCTTCTTCGCTGCATAAAAAAGCAATCACTCCGGATATGTCTTTCACCTGGCCAATTCGCCCCATGGCGGTAACGGACGAAATCATCTCCTTCATGTGTGGTGCATGGCCAAATACTTCGGCATTAAAACCGGTATCCAGTGCGCCAGGGGCCACCGCATTCACTGTAATGCCACGACTAGCCAGTGTTTTGGCAAGATACTTGGTGAGTGTTTCTGTGGCCCCCTTCATGGTGGCGTAGGCAATCAGTTGTGGGATGGCAAAGCGAGTAGTCCCCGAGCCAATATTTACAATGCGGCCATTGTCGCTTAACAGCTCTGAAAACAGCTGGCTCATGAACATCACGCTTTTCACATGAACCTCATACATGGCATCAAGATGGGCTTCTTGCACGGCTTCCATGGGCATGTGGCAGTTGGTGCCAGCATTGTTAATAAGAATGTTTAAATGATCATGTTCCCACTGACTTAAAGTGTGTTTAACCGTGTTTAATAATTCTTGTCTATCCTGGCTGCTGGTGCTGTCCGATTGAACGGCCTTAACCAATACGCCATGTTCAGCCAGATCTTTAGCGGTTTTTTGGGCTTCTTGGTGGTTGGAGTGATAAGTGAAAATAATGTTTACGCCGCTTTTGGCAAGGGCGTAGGCGGTCTCTTTACCCAGTCCACGGCTGGCGCCAGTAATTAAAGCGGTTTTGGTGTGTTGAAAATTCATATTAATGACCTGCTGTTTATTTAAAAGCGTAAGTGCAGGTGCATTGTAAGAAGCCTAGGGCCATGGGAGGAGGCGCATGTATTAGATGAAATGGCGCAAATTTTAGTTTTTTTGTTTTCGGTATTGCGATGGGGTGATTTGAAGGTGCTTCTTAAAAAATTTGCTGAAATGTGTGGGCTCAGAAAACCCCAGGTGGTAGCCAATTTCCTGAATGCTGTGTGAAGTTCGCTTTAATAGTCCTTCCGCTTCCAATAGGGTACGCTCTGCCATCCATTGGCTTACTGTTTTACCGGTTTTTAATTTTATTACTTGGCTTAAGTAACTGGCGTTTAATTGCAGTGCTTGGGCCAGTACTTGAACCTGTAATGGGCGCTGGGAGGGCGAGTCACCCAACTGGCTAAAATGATCTTCTAATAACTGCTTAAAATCTTTTACTATTTTAGAGGAGTCCCCTTCGTTTTTTTGTGGGTGGTATGCGTGCCAGCAGTGCTGTTTTATTTTATTCAATAATGCAATTAATAGCGGCTTGGTCATGCTGGTATTATCGGTTTTATATTCGCTGATAATGAGCTGAGCGTATTGGTTTAACTCACTAAATAAATCGCTAGATAAATAACTGGGCGGCACCGTTTCAGCCAATAAAAAAGGGAATTGCTCAAATGCATTTTCAACCGAGGCTGAAAATAAAAATCTCTCGGAAAAGGTAATGATCACCGCTTGGGTTTCAGTTAATAGCTCAAAGCCTTTAATGTGGCCTGGGTTAGTGAAGTAAACCGTGTAATTCTTGGTGGGATATTCTTGGCTGTCTAAACGGTAATGCCCAGAACCGGATTCTACTAATACAATTGAAAAATAGTTGGCTCTAAAGTCAGGTGAGCGAAAAGGATAACGTTTATGCAGGTCTTGAATGGTATGAGCCGCAAACTCAGAATCCTTTGGAATCTCGCTTCCTATGGCGTGATAAAAATCGGCAAGGCTAGAATAGGATTTCATATATTAATGGTAATTAAATGTGTAAGTGCTTAATCATTAGGCTCTCCAAAGAATAACCATCATGAATTATCTAGAGTAACCAGTTTCAATTGGATGCTAAAGACGGAGTATAGGCTAAATAAGTAATCTTTACGCTTAAGAATTATTGTTGGAGGTGGGGCTAAATCTATTCGGAGTCTAGGTTACGAGCGAAAACACCTAGCAAAATAAGCCCTCCACAGAGGGCGTTATGATGTCTATAAATAATCTGAATGCAGAATAGACTTGATTTTCTAAGACAACAGGTCGCGACCAATAATCAGTTTCATAATTTCACTGGTGCCGCCATAAATGCGTTGAATGCGAGCATCAGCATAGGCGCGGGCAATTGGAAATTCCCACATGTATCCGTAGCCACCATGTAATTGCAAACATTCGTCAATCACCCGGCCTTGTAATTCACTGCCAATTAACTTGGCTTTTGACGCGGTGACGGCATCTAACTTACCCACTAAATGTAACTCGATACACTTATCAATAAAGCAACGGGCCGAGGTGATTTCAGCGCTTAATTCTGCCAATTTGAACTGTGTGTTTTGAAAAACGGCAACGGGTTTACCAAACGCCTTACGTTCTTTTACATAGTCTATGGTTTGCTGCATGGCAGTCTCGCAAGACATTAACGCGGCTACCGCCAGCCCTAAACGTTCTTGTGGTAATTCGTTCATTAGATAGCTAAAACCCGCGCCTAACTTTCCAATGACATTTTCTTTGGGCACGCGCATATCATTAAAAAACAACTCGGAAGTGTCTTGGGCTTTTAAACCTATTTTTTCAAGGTTCTGTCCGCGCTCAAACCCTGGCGTGGTGGCTTCTACTACTATTAAGCTAATACCAGCAGCTCCGGCTTTTGGATCGGTTACGCACACCACGACTACGATATCGGCATGTTGTCCGTTGGTAATAAAGGTTTTTGAGCCATTAATCACGTATTCATCACCATCCAGCACGGCGGTGGTTTTAATGCCTTGTAAATCTGATCCAGCGCCAGGCTCAGTCATGGCGATTGCACCCACCAGTTCACCCGTTACGCAGCCTGGAATGTACTTTTTTTTCAGAGCATTAGAGCCATTATTGTTTATGTAAGGCACGGTGATGTCTGAGTGCACTATGAACCCTAGGCCACTCAATCCTTGCTTAGTAATCTCTTCATTCACGATGACGTTATAACGGTAATCAACACCCGGGCCACCAAATTGCTCGGGCATAGTGGGGCATAACAACCCCATTTCGCCGGCCTTGTTCCATAATTGGCGATCTATTTGACCGTCTTTTTCCCACTGGCTGTGATAAGGGGCAGCATGCTGTGTTAAGAACTTACGAACGCTGTCACGAAATTGCTCATGTTCGTTTTCAAAAAGGGTTCTGGCAATCATGATTTAACCTACTGGCCATGTCTGTGGCGCAATTCTATTAAGGATTTATCTAGTCTCCGGTAGTTTAGGCGGTTAAACAATGCCACTATCTTTCATTAAAAATAAACAGTAAATTACACAAGTGGCAAATTATTCACATGTTTATGGGTGTTTTTAGCGGTATGGATTATTGAAAACCACAGAAACGATCAGCATAGCCATGAGCCAGGTGATTCAATCCTTGAGAGGCGCTGAATTAAAGGGCTTTGATTTACAGCGCTTGCTAAGAAAAAGTGGCATAGACGAGCGTCTTATTCAGCAGCCTCAAGCCCGTGTGCCTTTAGAGAAATTCATCCTGCTTACCCGCTATACCAGTGGCACCATGCAAGATGAACTGCATGGATTATTGCAGTTTCCTCACCGGTTAGGGCATTTTCGCAGTATGGCTTTGAGTGCTATACACGGCGGAAGCTTAGGGGAGGCCATGCAAAGGTGTGTGGACTTTTCTAATTTATTTGAAAATAGTTTTGTGTATAAACTTCATAAGAATAATCAATATGCCCAGTACAGTATTACCCGTATTGAGGGACATAAAATACAAAATGCGTTTGCGGTAGAAAGCATATTAACGGTCATGCACCGATTTGCGGGCTGGCTAATTAACGAGCGCATCATACCTGATCAAGTGGGGGTTGATTTTTCAATGCCACAGCATGCCGAAGAATATCAGCATGTGTTTTATGGAGCGCCCATTTTATATAAACAAGAGTTCAGCAGTTTACGTTTTCCCGTTAGTTATTTGGATCGGCCCATTGTGCAAACAGAAACAAACTTAAATAATTATATTAGACGTGCCCCTATGGATTTATACTTGCCGTTAAATGCTGCGGGGCAGCTAACATTAGAAATTAGAAGTCTAGTAGAGAAGAGTTTTACTTTATATAATCAGCCGCCTAGTCTTGATGATATCTCTCAAATATTGTCTCTTAATCCCCAAACACTACGCCGTTATTTAAAAAAAGAAGGGTCGAGTTTTCATCAAATTAAGGGGCAAGTTCGCCGTGATATGGCCATCAATTTTTTAGGCGGGAATGAGCTCAGTATTGAAGAGATATCTGAGAAATCAGGTTACACCGAACCCAGTGCATTTATTCGTGCCTTTAAAATGTGGACGGGTTTTACGCCATTACAGTTTCGTAAGGGGGTGGAGCTTTAAATTATCTGCAAAGACAATGCAGTCATTATCTGAATTGTTTCGGTTATCATCTATGGGCCATCTTCAATTACGACATGTTCTTTCTAAAGCGGCTTATACCACGCCTATAATAACTACTTATAAAACTACTTAAGATAAACTCCTCTTCTTTCTATTAAGCAGCCAGTAGGGCTACGGGGGGCTAGGGTTTGATTGACCGTGGGTTTTCTGTGGTGGGGCTTGGATGGATAGTTCAAAACAGTGTTTGTTACTCGCCTCCATGTCAATTGCTGTGATTGCCTTCATGACTTAGTCAATTACCCGTGGAAAAATGATGTTTATTCATGTATTTTCCCACCCTTATTTTTTAACCAGTAAAGATTTATCTGTAATTAAGGATGATTTACCAGATGCCATTTATTATTCTCTCCGTTCTGCTGCAAGTCGCACTCGTTGTACACATTGTTAAAACAGGCCGAAACACCACTTGGATTTGGATTGTAGTGATGTTGCCATTAGCGGGTTCTATTGCTTATGTATTACTAGAGGTATTACCTGATGCCAGTAATACACGAGCCGCACGCAAGGCGAGTAAAAAGGTTAAATCTGTTATCAACCCCAATAAAGAAATAAATAATGCTACGAAGCAATTCTCTGTGTCAGACACGGTAGAGAACTCTATGAAGTTAGCTGAAGAGTGTTATAACAAGGGATTGTTCTCAGAGGCTAAGAGCCTTTATGAAAAGTGCTTAAAAGGCGCCCATGCTGGTGATCCACATTTGATGTTTGGATTCGCTCGGTCTGTATTCGAACTCGCAGAGTATTCAATTGTTAAGGATACCTTAGATAAGCTTATAGAAATTAACCCAGAGTACAAAAATGCTGAAGCACATCTGTTATATGCCAGAACCCTTGAGCAGCTCAATGAGGTGGCGGCCGCATTAGATGAATATGAAACATTACATGGTTATTTCACTGGGCCAGAAGCCTCATTTTATTTTGCAAAATTCCTAAAAAATCAGAACCAAAATGAGAAGTCAAAAGCTGTATTTCAGCAAATTGTGGATGCTGCCCGTCATTCAGGTAAGCACTATAATACGCTGCATAAAGAGTACATTAGTGGCTCTAAAAAAGAGCTAACGCTTTAATTATTATTTTATGCGTATTATTTCAACGTGTTTTATTCAAAGATAACAAACCATAAATGCCTAATATTCTATTTTTATGCAGTAAAAACCAATTAAGAAGCCCCACCGCCGAAGCCATTTTTAGTGCTCATGAAAACTGGCATGTCTACTCGGCAGGGGTTAGCCGTGATGCTGCAGTACGTGTGAGTGGTGAAGACATTGAATGGGCCGATTACATTTTTGTCATGGAAAAAGCCCACAAAAAGAAACTCACCTCCCAATATGGGCGGCTAATTAAAAATCAGAAACTTATCTCGTTAGACATTCCTGATGATTATGAATATATGGATGAAAAGCTGATTTCTATACTGAAAGATAAGGTGCCAAGGCTGGTGGGTTAAATGGCAGCACGCCAGCCTTTTTGTAAAAGCATACTTTAGATTTAAGAGCGCTACTTCTTAGCCGCTTTCCTTATCTCAGTCACCTGCTCAAAGCCAATCCCCCAGTTATCGGTATCCACTTCATCAATCACCACGAACGTGGTGGCAGGGCTTTTGTCTAAAACATCCACTAATAATTGAGTGGTGCCTTTTATAAGGGCCTCTTTTTGCTCTTTGCTAACACCTTCTTTGGTGATTTTAATATTAACGTATGGCATGTTTTTCTCTC
This sequence comes from uncultured Bermanella sp., assembly GCA_913058575.1. Lineage (GTDB taxonomy): Bacteria > Pseudomonadota > Gammaproteobacteria > Pseudomonadales > Oceanobacteraceae > Bermanella. The sequence goes on along the minus strand of CAJXRF010000039.1, from coordinate 39,345 downwards.
TTTTTTAAGTTGATTTTGATGAGTGCTAAGTTTAAGCGGATCGTTCATTAAACGAGGTTAATACTTGCTCAAAATATTCCACCGAGTTAGAACCGCTGACTAGGGTGTTATGGTTAAAAACAAACGCCGGCACACTGTTTAAGGCCAATTGTTGTACTCGTTTTTGTTTGGCCTTTATTTGTCGGCTGAGGGCTTGGGAGTTTAGTGCATCTTTAGCCGCTACAGAGTCCAGCCCTAATTCTTTAACTAATTTTAATAACACCTCAGTATCGCCTATGTTTAGGCCTTCTTTAAAATAAGCGTAAATGAGTCGCTCGTTCATGGCTTGCTGCTTATTTTGGCTTTCACACCAGTGCATGATTTTGTGGCCGTTTAATGTGTTGAAATAGTGGCTGCGTTTTGAAAAATCCATTTCCACTCCAGCATTACTGGCTACCTGTAATAAGTGTTGGCGGTATTCAGTTTGTTTTTTCTCGCTCCAACCGTAACGCTGGGCAAGATGCTGGTTAATGTCTTCGCCTTTGGCGCCCATTTGAGGATTAAGCTCAAAGGGTAAAAAGTGTAGCTCTGCTTTTATATTTAAATTGTGAAGGGCTCTTTGTAGGTTGGCATAACCGATAGGGCACCAAGAGCACACTAGGTCATGGACCACTTCTATGTGAATGTTTTGCATTACCCGTCTTCCTTTAAGTCGGTGTACATCTTGTTCACGATTAGCCATTGCCCATTTTCTTTTAGCAAGCCAAGGTAATCAATATAGAAATGTTCAAATAATGGGCACTCTAATTTCACCATGGCCTGATCTTGTATGATCTCCAGCGACAGCAGCTTAAAATTAAACGGCTGGCCTTGCTGAGCAGGAATAGGGCGTTTTTCTACGGCAGCTAACCACTCGTGCAAACTGCGCCTTAAGCCTGGAGCCTTTAAAAAGGCATCGGGATGAAAAATGCTTTTTAATTTTTTAGTGTCGCCACAATACAAACCGTGAAAATACTCATTTACCAGTGCCATCACAGTTTTAAAATCGTGATCTTGATTGTCGGTTTGGCCTTCATTTTCAAGTGCCGCTGTTGCCATGGTTTTCTCCTGATAGGGCAGCCTCATTGGCTACCCTTTGGGTGTGTTGTTTACTGTGTGCTGTGAGAATGCAGCCAAACTAAGCGGCGGCTTGTACTTTTTCTGCTTGCAAGGCTTTTAGAAAGTTGGGCATTTGTTGAACCGCACTCAGCATTTTTTGCGTGTTGGTCCCTAGCTGAATTTCAACTGGAAAACTGCCTCCCCAACGGGCGTACACGGCCAGTAAAATGTCCGCCGCTCCCGGAGCATCTCCCCCTAAAAAGTCCTGCTGGCTAAGCTGTAGTTCCACCACATGCCATAAACCATTAATCGCTTGGGTGGCCGCTTGATAAGCCTGCTGTTGGGTATTTTCATCCGTGATGTGCTGACTAATAAAAAACAAACGGCCATAAGCTGGGTGCATGGTGGCATTGGCAAACATGATGTTTTCAATGGCACGATCGCGGGAAAGACCACTTTTAGGCAGCATGATATTTTCGTGGCTATTCAATAAATGCAAGATGATAGCGGCTCCTTCACGGCGCACGTTTTCGCGGTTATTTGCGTCTTGATTCACAAGGACTGGCACACTGCCCACGGGGTTAATGGCTTTAAAATCTGGCACATCCTGCATGTTAATCAGGCTTACCGGCTGTTTTAATTCGTGCAGAATCACTTGGGTGGCTAAAGAACATGCATCGGGTAGGTAATAAAGTGTGTACATAATAATTTCCTTTAGGAGTGGTTAACGGCTTTAGGGTTAAGTGTTGGGTTAGCTAACAAAGGAAAGTGTAGGGTGTTGGTTTGTTTACATATATAGCTATAATGTGGATCTAGTGTTTCCAAAATGGAAACTAGAACAGCGCCCTAATGGGCTGAAGGATGGGCGTATGGATAAATTAAGGGCCATGCAGTTATTTGTACGTTTGGCAGATTTAGGCAGCTTTACGCGGGTGGCGGAGCAAACAAATGTGTCTAAATCCATGATCAGTAAAGAGATAAGCCGTTTAGAAGATGCCCTAGGTGCGCGGTTATTGCACCGTTCTACCCGTAATGTTCAGCTTACCCATGTGGGGCAAGGTTATTTGCAGCGCGCCCGTGAAATTTTAGAAAAACTTCAAGACGCCGACCATTTTGTGCAAGATGTGCAGCAGCACCCCAAAGGAAAACTAAAAATAAACGCTCCCATGGCGTTAGGGCTCACTCATTTGTCTAGCTTGTTTAGCGACTTCATGAAGGCCTATCCAGAAATTGAATTAGACATTCATCTAGGAGATGAAAATGTAGACCTTGTGGAGCAAGGCTTTGATTTAGGTTTTCGCGCATCCAGCCGCCCTATAGACTCCAATTATGTGGGGCGAGCCTTAACCGTATTTAATTATCGGGTGTGTGTGGGGCAAGATTATTTTGAGCACCATCCCACCATTAAAAAGCCATTAGATTTACAATTACATAACTGTTTTGTTTACAGTTATTTTCAAGGAAAAAATATTTGGCCCATTGATGAAGGTATTGCCATAAACGGCACGCTACGGGTGAATAGCACTATTTATATGATGCAGGCCATTAAGCAAAATTTGGGCATAGGTTTTATTCCCGACTTTGTTTGCCAAGAGGCGTTGCAAACTGGTGAGGTGGTGGAGGTATTAAAAGATAGCCAAAAACCTAAACTAACCCTGTATGCCTTGTATCCAGTGCGGCATTTTGTACCGGCTAAATTGTTGCAGTGTATTGAGTTTTTAGAGACGTGGTTTGCTAAAGAATTTGAGTGAGGTTATTAATTAGCTATTAGTATATTTCATACTGATCTCAGGCTCTAATTGGTTGGCAAAATTTTAATTAAGGTTTAAAAACATGAAAAAACCCATTGTACAATCATCAAAAGATGAACTTATTGAGTTTGTTCGGCAATGGTTAATGCTTTGTATAAATGATGAAATAAATAGGGCATATAGTTTTCTTGACTTATTAGAGGGCTCTGAATCTTTGACACTTGATGGATTTAGAAGGCTGATAAAAGAAAGTTTTGTTGGTGTTGATGAATCACTCATTTTAGATGGGGACAGGTTTAAAATTAACTGTAGAATTAATGTAGGTGATTTCAATAAAAATAACCACGCTTCAGGGTGGTGGATTGATATTGAATTACCACTGACTTCAGGGCCTAGTCAGGTACGACTAAATTTCGAGTTTTTAATTTCTGAAGAAGGTCTGAAGTTCCTATTGGATGATTATCAAGTTATCAAAACATATGAACAGAACTTAGATGAGGAGTCACAAAAGGCATTGGAGGTATTGGGAAAAGGCTATATGCAGTGTATGCATAGTTCAGATGCTGAAGTAACCCTGGGCAGCTCTGTGGTTGAGGTAGATCGTATTTCTATTGGGTTGGGGCGAGACGAACGAAAATTTCTGATTATAGAAAGAGGTTGCTCGGAGGTGACTTTAAAATCAGATTATTGCCAAATGATTCAGTGCCGGATTAAGGCTGCTCCAAGAGATATTGAGGTTGATGAAAAGGGAGGGTTATCGGATAACTTTAGATTTTATATTGGTCCTCAGAAAAAGATATCTAAAATTATAGTGCTTCAAGAAAAAGTTGAGGATGAAGTTAAACCTAATGCCTTGCTAAATATGATTGTAGATAGTGGTTTAGTCATAGAATTTGAAGACCAGTCTAGAGTGTCAATTATTGTTGAACAAGACTGTGTGGGACGACTTAAATTGGATTCAAACCCTTTGGAAAAGGATGAGTTATTGGTTAATCATGTAGAAAGGCTAATTATATAACACTCTATCGAGGGGCTGTATAAGCCCCTCTAAGAAAGTTAGGGAATCACTCCATAAACTCCAGCCCAGCATGTTTATAATCTTTAATGCCGCAAAGATTCTTTTCAAAATCATCCAATGAGCAATAAAAACCAGCCGGTGAATAAACCCCTATGGTGCGCTCGCCCCCTTGATCCCAAAGCGGTAAGGTCACATCGACGATAGGCACATTTTTAGAGGAATATTTGAAAGGCTTTTCACCCTCTAAATGCCTAAAAATAATGTCAGGGTATTGATGGTACCCCCAATCCATGTAATTAATTTTATTGTTCTTAGCCAGTTTTCTTAGGTCGTCGCTGTCTGGGCCTATGGCCAGCGTGACATAACCGTCATCGCCTATTATGGCTTGATCATCTACTAAGCATACGCTGGTGTTGGTGGCCTTCATGCCGCCCAAACACATGGACCAAAAGCGTATGTCTTCTTCGTGGGTAAACATACCAAAACCGGTTTGGGTATTGGGGGTGGTAGGGGCTTTAAATTTCACCAACGCCACATTACCAAACTGAGTATTAAGGCCAGTGGTTAAATAGCTTAAATGTTTATTGGGGTATAAGCCTCCGCCCGTTGAGTGATAAAGACGAATGGCTTGGCCATCGCCAATGGTTTTCATTTTATCCCAGGTTTGCGCTTTTTTAATGCCGGATTTTTTACTGGGAATAATGGATTTTAAACGCAGCGGATTACAACGCAGCACAGGCTCGCCAGTTTGTGCATGAAACACATGAACGTTAGGTAAGGGCACACCAGCATTGGCTGGTTGGCCGTCATCTGGTCGGTCTATGGCCATGACAATGGGCGACTCTACAAATTGCTTGGGCACACGAATAACATTTTTAAGGCCGTTAATTTGCGGCAACTTAGCCCCTTCGGGCACCACCCATAAGGTGTAACTTCGGTTAGAAGCGGTTCTGTCTATGTTGGCTTGAAAGGGGTTTACTGAACCGGAATCGGGTTTTATGTCTAAATCTTTTAGGGCAGCAAAATAATCACCGGTGGCGCCATCGTAAACATGGAATGTCATGTAACGGGCGTAAGGAAACTTGCCTTTAATTTGGTAGGCAATGGGTTCTGGGCTCACCTCTTTATCTTGGCTCATGATCAGTGCCCAGTAAGCGGCATAGGTATCTGGGTAGGCAGGCAACATGTAAGGGTCAGTGGCATCAATAGACGGTGACCAAGCCTTACTGCAATCATTGCTGCCCTCAAGGTCTGGGTAGTTCATCTTCCACTGTGCTACCCAAGATAGCGCCAGCACCTTGCCAGCCCCCTTGTACGCACCTGTGATGGTGGCGTAACTGAATATCACCATGATAAACCCTAGTACGGCTAGGCTGATGGATATGCCCGCTAGCCATTTGTTAGGGGCACGCTTTTTCCCCTGGGATGTGTCATTGCTCACCGAATACTCCAAAATTCAATTGCTAATTGGTTGGCAAGGTTTTACCAGTTACCCTTGCTAAAGTCGATTGCAATAGAGGCCTTGTCTTAGCTAGTGGGGTGTTTGGCCGTGAATGTGAAGAAATACAGGGGCAATCAGTCATAAACTGTTAGGGGTTTACTGACTCCCGCTTCTTTACGGGTTGGCTTTGGATCTTTATTTACCCTTAAGAGCGCGCCAATGATGCAGTTATTACAATTTACCCAGATAGGCTGGTTATGAACTTGCCCAGCACGCATCCCGGTGTGCCCATTTCCTATGCCGCTACTTTTTATGAATTTTTAAAAAAGAAGGGGCTCGCCGCAGATGACATATACGCCTATGCCGGCATAGACCTTAGTCGTTTTAACAACCCCAATGAAAAGGTCACGGTACAGCAATATATTTGTTTGTCTCAGCAAGGGTTAATTGCCAGTAATAATCCCGGTTTAGGCTTAGTGTTTGGTGCGCAAATTCCGTTGCCGGCTCATAATTATTTAGGGTTTGCCTTGCAGTCTTGCAGTAATGGTTTGCAAGCCAATCAATTGATGTGCCGTTATATGAGCATGCGTTTTCCTAGCTTAAATATAGAGCTAATAGAGGAGGCTGATCATTATACCTTAGTGATAAAAGACTGGTTAGATGAACCCAGTTTGTATTTTTACAATCTTGAAGTGGTGATGGCGACCATTTATAAAGGCGCCTTGTCTCTGCACCATATGGATCGGTTGCAACGCTTAAGTGGTGACGAAACGCAAGTGAGTGAATTTGATAATATCTTAGAAATTCAATTTGAATATCCACGCCCAGATCATTACCCGTTATATCAAGAAACATTCCCCAAGCAAAAAATGTCTTTTGGTCATGGCCAGTGCCGAATATTGTTGAAAAAAGAAGCCATATTAAGGCCGTTTTCATTTGCCAACTCTAGCTCACTGCAATTGGCAGAGTCCTTATGTGTTGAGGAATTAAACAATTTAGAAATCAATGAAACGTTAAGTGAAAAAATATATAACTTGCTTTTAAAGTCGCCCATGGAATTTACCGGCTTAGATGATATGGCCATGCACTTAAATGTTTCGTCTCGGGCGTTAAGTCGCGCTTTACATGAGGAGGGCAGTGCGTACCAAAAAATAGTCGACACCGTTAAAAAACAATTGGCCATTCAGGGCTTAAAAGACAGTAAACAAACCATTGCACAAATAGCCTACAAGCTTGGGTTTGAGCAGCCCACCAATTTTACTCGTGCCTTTAAAAAATGGACAGGGCAATCCCCTAGTGCCTATCGTTTATAAAACGCCTTTAATTTAGCACTCTTTATTCCTGCACTTTTTACCACTGCACTCTTTATCTCTGCACTCTTTACTTCTGTAATTGTAACCTGCTTCAAATGATCACATTCTGGCGAGATGTGATCTTCTTAAATTTTCTGGCGTCATTAGACTGGTTTGCACTTAATTAATAAAAAGAGTGCTTAACATGTCTCAAACCATTATTAAATCCAGCATCATTAAATTCAGCGGCATCTGCAATATTGGCTTAGCCCTGTCTTTGGCGGTGGTGCCCTTGCACCCATTATTGGGCATAGAAATTCCTGCGGTTTGGGCTATTTTATTGGGTGCATTATTATTGTACACCGCCTCTACGCTCATCATTGGTAGCTCTGACTTAAATCGTTATGGCAGTGTGATTATTCACGAAGCCATGTTGCGTTTTGCGGCGGCGGCATTATTAATTTATGCGTCACTCTTTATTGAAGGCTTTGGCCCGATGATTTTATTGGCAGGCTTAAGTGATGCTATGTGGGGATTGGTGTATTTGGTGATCGTGCCTAAAGCCACCCATATGAGCATTGTTGAATTATTCAAAAATGAAAACACCTCGTTCCAATCTTAATATAAAAATGTTTAAACCACTTTTTAGTTACGAATAGGTGTCCCATGACGAAACTTGATTCTTGCTTTATCTTACAAAATGGCGTGGTGATTAAAAACCGTTTGCTGAAATCGGCCATGAGTGAACAACTGGGGGATAAATACCATAACCCCGTTCCTGGACTGGCAGATTTATATGGTCGCTGGGCACAGGGCGGCATTGGTTTAAGCATCACTGGCAATATCATGGTGGATCGCAATGCCTTGGGTGAGCCGGGTAATGTGGTGCTAGATGAAAAAAGTGATTTAAACGGGTTTAAAAAATGGGCAAAAGCCGGTACGCAAAACAATACCCATTTATGGCCACAATTAAATCACCCAGGTAAACAGGTGCCAGACTTTTTAAGTAAAGAACCGGTGGCTCCCTCGGTCATTCCACTTCAAGACGGGCTGGCGGCCAATTTTAAATTACCTAAGGCATTAAGCGAGCTGGAAATTCATGACATTATTAACAAGTTCGCGCTCAGTGCCCGTTTGAGTAAAGAGGTGGGTTTTAGCGGGGTACAAATTCACGGGGCTCATGGTTACTTGGTGAACCAGTTTTTATCAAACCGACATAATCAAAGAACTGACCAATGGGGAGGATCACTGGAAAATCGCATGCGCTTTGTATTGGAAATTTATCGCGCCATTAGAAAACAGGTGGGCGAGGGTTTTCCGGTGGGCATTAAATTGAATTCCGCCGACTTTATGAAAGGGGGATTCAGCGAAGAAGAGTCCATGCAAGTGGTGCAGGCGCTAAGTGATGAAGGCATAGATCAGATTGAAATATCGGGCGGCAGTTATGAAAAAGTGGTGTTCATCGAAGGTAATGCGGCTAAGCCGCCAATGAAAGCCAGTACCGTAAAGCGTGAAGCGTACTTTTTAGACTACGCACAAAAAGTCAGAAAGCTCTCTAACGTGCCTTTAGTGGTGACCGGTGGATTTCGTTCAGCTTTGGCCATGGAAGAAGCCCTTTTAGAAGACGCCACAGACTTTATAGGGCTAGGGCGTTCACTCACCCTTGACCCTGACTTTCCTAATAAAATAATGAAGGATCAACAGCACAGTATTCATTTGCCAGCCCGCACTACAGGCATTAAAAAACTTGACCACATGATGATGATGGACGTGCTGTGGTATCAGCAACAAATGGTGCGCATGTCTAACAGAAAAAACCCTAACCCAAAAATGAGCGAATGGGGTGCCATTTTTAAGTCTATCGGCGGCATAGGTAAATACGCCCTACGCAGAGTCAGGGGCTGAACACATGAAGGAATTTGATTTTGTAGTGGTGGGCGGTGGCTCTGCCGGTTGTGTGCTGGCCAGCCGTTTATCCCAAAGTGGTGAGCATTCGGTGTGTTTATTGGAGGCCGGAGGGCGTAATAATGACCTAGTGGTGAATAACCCCGTCACTGTGTTGCCTTTAATGTTATTGAAAAAATACAACTGGTGTTTTGATTCAGTATCACAATATTCGCAACAAGGGCGTGAAATATTTTGCCCCCGTGGTAAAGGTTTAGGAGGCTCCAGTGCCATTAATGGCATGCTGTATATTCGTGGTCATAAAGCCGACTATGATCGTTGGGCCCATGAAGAGGGGGCAAAAGGTTGGAGCTATGAAGAGGTATTGCCCTATTTTAAAAAGTCTCAACACCAAGAGCGCGGTGCGTCACAATTTCATGGTGTAGGCGGGCCGCTGAATGTCTGCAATGACGCAGGCCACAGAAAGCTTAACCAGGTATTTGTAAGAGCCGCAGCGGAACAGGGTTATGCTTTAAACGACGATTTTAATGGCCAAGAGCAAGAAGGGGCCGGTTATTATCAATTTACCATTAAGCACGGTAAGCGCTGCAGTTCGGCTAAGGCATTTATAGAGCCGGCTAAGAGTCGTAAAAACCTAACGGTGATTTTAAATGCTCACGCTAGCAACATTATCTTTGAGGATAAAAAAGCAGTAGGGGTAAATTACCTAGATAAATACGGCAGTAAAAAAAGTGTAAAAGCCCGCCGTGAAGTGATTTTATCGGGCGGCGCGTTTAATTCACCGCAGTTATTAATGTTATCGGGCATTGGTGACCCTCAAGAAATTAGCCAACATAATATTCCCCTACTACACGCTTTGCCCGGAGTAGGCAAAAATCTTCAAGAGCACGTAGATGCCGTGGTGGTGCAAAAAGCCAAGAGTATTAAAAACGGCGCCATTGGCATTACCCAAAAACAAATCTTAAGTGACATTCCCAGTATTCCTCGTTATTTATTAACCGGAAAAGGCGTGTATGAAACCCATGGTGGAGAAGCGGGGGCCTTTATTAAATCAAGCCCTGATAAATCCATACCCGACATTCAACTCTTTTTTATGCCCATTCATATTAACGATCATGGCCGAGATTTAATGGCGCTCACCGATTACGGCTTTAGCACTCATGTCTCTTTATTGAGGCCTAAAAGTCGTGGTCAGGTGAGCTTGTATAATGGCAATCCTTTAGCGCCGCCTAAAATTGATTTAAACATGTTGTCTCATAAAGAGGATGTGAAAGATTTAGTGGCAGGGGTTCGAAAAACCCGAGCGCTTTATAGGGCTGCAAGTTTTAACCAGCACCGCGGGCCAGAGGTATTCCCAGGGGAAGGCTGCGAGAGCGATGAAGACATGGCAGAATTTTTATATAGAAAAGCCAATCACGCTTATCACCCAGTGGGGACCTGCAAGATGGGGGTAGATGACATGGCGGTGGTGACCCCGAGTTTAAAAGTCCATGGACTAGAAGGCTTGCGAGTGGTTGATGCTTCGGTCATGCCCTCTTTAGTGGGCGGCAATACCAATGCCCCTACTATTATGATTGCCGAAAAAGCCGCCCATATGATTTTGCAAACGCATGCTTGCTAGCCCAATAATAACGAAAGGCTTGTGCGTTTAATGTCGCAAACCGATTTAGGATACTGTTAATGAAGTTTAAACAAATAGCCCAAGCTTGTGTGGCCAGCGTATTATTTAATCAAACGGCATTGGCGCAAGACACCACCCATGTGTATTGGGGGGACACCCATTTACATACTTCTTATTCGCTGGATGCGTTTTTAAGTTTAAATTACAGTGCCGACCCAGACACGGCTTATCGCTGGGCTAAGGGGCAGCCAGTGATTCACCCCTATACTCGCGCTAAGGTGAGCATTAACGAGCCATTGGATTTTTTAGTGGTGTCGGATCATGCCGAGGCCATGGGGGTGATTCGTGCCATAAGTCGGGGTGAGTTAAAAACTGATAATGAAAAATTAACGATTGGCGGAAAAATAAAAGCCTGGTTTACCGAGAAAATGGTGAGCTATAAAGTCACCGATCGCACCGGCATGGATTTATTTAATAGCGATTTACTGCCCACCCCAGATACTCAGCTTTCACAAACGGATGACCCAGTATTAAGCATATATAACACGCTAGATAAAAATGCGCTGGGAAATACTGCCCCCACCGTAGAGCAATCGTGGAGTGAAATTGTCGACATGGCCGAGCGCCATAATGAGCCGGGAAAATTCAGTGCTTTTGTTGGTTGGGAGTGGAGCTCTATTCCCACCGGTGCCAATTTACACCGAGTGATAATCTCCCCTAATGGTGCCCAGCAAGCCAAGCAATATTTACCCTTTGGCAGCGACCAAAGTCAATATCCAGAGGACTTATGGGCTTGGCTTGAAAAAACTGCCCAACAAACGGGCAGCGAATTTTTGGCTATTCCCCATAACTCGAATGTATCAAAAGGTTATATGTTTCCCGAAGTGACCCTACGGGGTCAGCCCATTACCGTGGAATACGCGCGCACTCGTTTAAAATGGGAGCCGGTATTTGAAGTGACGCAAATAAAAGGCGATTCGGAAACCCATCCGCTGTTGTCGCCCAATGATGAATTTGCAGGCTTTGAAAAATATAATCACTACTTACAAAATACCGCTGAAGAATACCGCGTTAGCAAGGGAGATTTTATTCGCTCGGGATTATTACGTGGTTTAGAGCAAGAAAACAAACTGGGGGTAAACCCATTTAAATTGGGGATGATAGGTTCAACGGATTCTCATACCGGATTATCCAGTGCCGAGGAAGATAATTTTTGGGGTAAATACGCCCATGACTCTACGCCAGAAAGTAAGCGCGGCCAGCATGTGATTGGCGAAGACGCCACCGGTTGGAGCATGCAAGCAGGAGGATTAGCGGCCGCATGGGCTAAAGAAAATACCCGTGACAGTATTTATGCTGCATTCAAACGCCGTGAAGTATATGCCAGTACCGGCCCACGCATTAAGTTAAGAGTATTTGGCGGCTGGGACTTTGAACAAGGCGCATCACAAGAAAACGACATTAGCGTTAAGGGTTACCAAAAAGGTGTGCCCATGGGAGGAGATTTAGTGAACCCCAAAGACACATCTAAGAAAATACAATTGTTAATCCGTGCTACCAAGGACCCCAGAGGCGCTAACCTAGACAGAGTGCAAGTGGTAAAAGGTTGGCTAGATGCTACAACAGCTAAGAGTCACGAAAAAATATTTAACGTGGCCTGGGCTGGCGAGCGTACTTTAAGTGCCAATGGCTATCTGCCTGTGGTGGGGGATACCGTCAATATAAACACCGCCAGCTACACCAATGACATTGGTGACGTTGAATTATCGGTTTTATGGCAAGACCCTGAATTTAACTCAAGCGAACGTGCCTTTTATTATGTACGAGTGTTGCAAATTCCAACCCCTAGGCATTCTTTATACGATGCCGTAGCCGCCAAAGAAATATACGCAGGAGCGGTGAGCATTCCAAGTGAAGGGCCTGCGGTGATTCAAGAGCGCGCTTATTCTTCGCCTATTTGGTATACGCCTTGATTAGGGCGCTAGTGACTGCATTTTACTAGCAGGTAAAACCATCCTTTAAATATAGGGTTTAGCTAAAGTGCCTCTTAGGTGCTTTTCATAGATAGTATCGTTTTCTAAAAAATGATCATCAGTTTTAAAGATAAAAAATTAGAGTTATCTATTAACCTTTTGAAAAATACTGTCAAAAGGTTTTTTAGGTTTATCGTTGTAGTTTTATACCTGCCAGCCATATCTTATGAAAACATCTTCGAATTTAAAAATGAATCTTGGTGAGAATGTAAATAAATATTTATTGAAATTTGATTGTGAGTAAGTTGAGTTTGTTTTGGGGGTTACCTCTAATGCAACGAGGAGTCTTTGACCAATGGCGAGATTAAAGGTATTAAGCATACTAATAAAGGTGGTCATAGCTATGGCTAGTCCAAAAAGAGATTAAAGCACCCTTAATTAGACCTATTTAGTCATAATAAGGGCTCGTATCTCATGGGTTCAGACTATACTTCGATCATAGGCTCTTGCTCCTTTTGAAACATGCATGCATATGTGGCAGCTTGGAGGTGTGAACGTATCGATCATAGGCGGCCAATTAAAGTTGTATTTTATTCACCGAGTTTTAAAAGATGTAAGGTTATGTTGGCTAATTTGAAATTTTCAAATCAAAATTACAGCCCAGAAACCCTTCTAAGTTACCTCAATTCAGAAGCGTTACAATCTGATGCGTTTGATGAAGTGAGTAAAGGCTTGTTTAATGGAGGTAATGCTCCCTTACAATTTATTGAGGTTCAGTTATTACAACATGTTCATAAGGCGTTTACTGAATTGACCGCTAATCATATATTCTCTTTGGAATATTATAAATCAAAAGAACAATTGATATGTTTCTTGAGGGCTGGTGACTTTGACTTAAAGCGCTTATTTTGTCTGTCTGATGCAATAAAGCACTCCTGGATAAAGTTAAGTTATGAAAAGCTAAATGAAGTGTTTACTCACACTTATTTTCAGGTTTTCTTGAATAATATTTTACTTGATAGCCTTAAAGAAATTAAATTATTGCTCATTGAATCGGTTAATGAAATAGACTTTAAATCCCTGCCATTAGAGCTTCTTGAGCATTTAGTCATATATTATGGAGATTATGACGTTGCGATGCTCAAGAAAACTGAAAAAATAATAAATGAACACTTATCCATTGATGCAAAACTTGAGATTAAAAATGCTCCTGAATCACCAACATCCATTGATAAGCAATTATTAACAATCCCTATGACGTACAAGGGGCATTGTTATGGTGATTTACAGGTTAAGCTAAAACCTAGCCCAAAGTTACAAAATGAAACTGTAAAAATAATATTTAATGCTTTGGCTAATGCATTTTCTTATTTTATTGCTTTCCAATCTAAACAGACTATGGATGTTGAAACCTCTAATGCCAATTTAAAATATCATCAAGGGTTAGAAAAGGCACTCATTAATATAGTCGATGTTACTTCAAAGGTGTTGGAGTTAAGGGATGCCTATACCGCTGGGCATCAAAATAGAGTCACGGAAATATGCTATAAAATTGGCAAAAAACTGTCATTGGGTCGGTCGCAGTTGATGGGGTTAAATTTGGCAGCCCAAGTTCATGACATTGGAAAAATCTCGATTCCTTCTGACATTCTTACCAAGCCCTCTCGGTTAAGTGTGCAAGAATTTGAGTTGGTGAAAACTCACTCACAAATAGGGTATCAATTATTATCACCTTATGACTTTCCTTGGCCCCTTGCAGAAATTGTGTATCAGCATCATGAACGATTGGATGGAACAGGCTATCCAAGAGGGTTGATTGAAAATGAAATTTTGCTTGAAGCGAAAGTGCTTGCGGTGGCTGATGCTTTTGAGTCGATAATGGCACACAGACCGTATCGTCCTGCACAGGGAATTGAAATCGCTGAAAAGGTACTTAGCAATGGAAATGAGTATGATCAAGACATCGTAAAGGTATGCTTTGAGCTATTTGAGTTAGGTGAACTTTCCCATTCAGCAGATGATGTATGAGCTAGGGTTTACGCTATTTAGAGTAACAGAAATGGGTGTATTGCTACCCTGTAGATTATGGTGAATATAGCATGCTTAACCAGTGAAAGTGATTCTATGCTTTACTCTAATGCTTGCTTCAGAGGGAGCCGAAATCCATTCCCACCGTTAAACCATAAAAAGAGCGTTCTTCACTGATATTTGAAACCAAGCTGATGTTTAATGAGACGTGACCATCTCTAGAAGGCGACCAAGATACCTCAAGGGGCAGGCTGAATTCACTGCTGTTATTTTGCCCGTTAAATTCATATTCCACTTCAGAGTATCCTAGACCCGTGGAAAAAGTTAATGCTTTGCTTAAAAAGCTTTTGCCCACTAAAACAGACCACTCCTCTACAGTGATAAGTTCTGAACCTCCACATTCTATTTGGATGATGCAATCACTCACTTCATCTAATGAGTCAAGCAAAGTGGTATTTTCATAATAGCCATTGCGAATACTGTAAGTGATGCCGTCCATGCGTATGCCAATACCTGAGCGGTTGACGGTACCGGTTTGTGATGCCGATTTACCTAAACCTAAAGGAGAAATGTTAACCCACCAGTTAATTCCATGAGTATTGGTTAGTGGCTTAGCGAATACTTGGCTAGAAAATGCACATATAAAAGCGGCTGAAAGCAAGTGTAATTTGAGGATAATCCGTTTTCCTTAAGGTCGGTGTGGGTAGTTGAGCGAAGCTTTACAGTCATAAAGATTGGCTGATTTTTATAATTCCGGCAATAGTATCACTTTTGCAGTGGCTGTCATGAGTACTTTAGCTTCATTTTAGGTGATTTATAAAGTGACTGATGATCATTAGCAAGTGTGTGCTTTCTTGGTTTTTTAGTGAGCGGCTGTTTTAGGTTAGAACATCAGTAGCCGTGTTTTATGCTTTATAGAGGGCTGCAGCTTACATGATTCAAAAGGCATAGTGTCGCTAGTAAATACGTTGCTCACAGTGATGTATTGTACTGTATGAATTGCAGGTGATGAACTTTTTATGTAATTGAAGCTTAATGCCAATTATGAACTTGAATCGACTCTTTAACGGTTAGACCATAACGGGCTAGTATTTTACTAGCTTGGCCACTTTTTATAATATCCTTAATGCCATTGTCAAGAGCATCAGCGTAGTGTTGTGCATGTGGTATTTTGCTTGAAAAGGCAAGGTAAACAAATGTTTCAGAGCTTTCTATACAGCCTGCCATATTGATTATTTTTGTCAGCCCCTCTTGGGCAATGGTATACTTAATAACGGAGTAGTCTTCTGCTATTACATCTATTCTGTCCTGGATAATCATATTTAAGAGTCTTTTATGGATATGGTTATTTCCGCTAATAATGGTGAGGAATTTACTGTTGTTTCTTTGCAATTTCTCAATATGCGCGTCAAGAAAATCCACTTTTGGGCCGTAAATATAATGGTTAACCCAGCCCAAGCGTTGATGGTTTAACGACGGTCCATCTAAAAACTGCCAAGGGTTACCTCTGCGTTTGAATAAACAAATTTTTGAACGTCCTAGGGAGGTTTTTGGGAATGTAAATAGCCCTTTGTTTTTATCGGTTCTTTCTATGCCTGCTATGGCATCGCGCTTGCCTTTTTGGGTGAATATTTTAGATCTGGCCCAGCTCATGGATTCAAGCTGTATTGATTTATTTATACTGGCTTTTAAAGCGGCTGAAGATAAATCAATGACTAACCCTTGTTTGTGTTGGGCTTCATTGCAAATGAATGGGCACCAAGGGTCAGAAACTACCGTAATTGGTGTGTCTGCATAAGTTAGACTACTGAAAAAAAACACTATGGCTAATAGAAGGGGCATTTAGTGCTCTTAATAAAAAACCTAAAGGGTGTCTTGAGTGTAGTTCAAAACCCTAAAAGCTACCGTTATTTAAGTCTGGGTTTCTTATAGCTTTTCGAAATATCAATGGGCCTGTTAAGAGCCAATTTTTTTAGGGTGGAGCATACTTAATCAGTGGCTCAAATTTATGAAGCCCACTATCTGGGTACATTGTGTTAGTGATCTAATTCACTGGAAAATTTTTTACTCATGCGGTTTAAGAACACATTAGGCAGTAGTTTATAAAGCACTGACGCCACCCAGGTAAATGTATTGGGAAATAACCTTTGTTTTCCCTTTTTATGGGCGTTTACAATTAAGTCAGCAACGGCCTCAGCTGAGCCTAGGCCACCCACTATAGAGCGGGCATGACTGGCTTTTTTACCATCATGGCCCAAGGCATTGGCCTCAATGGGCGTGTTTAAAAAACTAGGGTACACCATTAGAATTTTTACCTGATACTGTTTTACTTCACAACGCATTACCTCAAAAAATTGATTCATTGCACTCTTGGCAGCGCAATAACCGGCTCGACCTAACACCGGCATCCAGCCTGCCATGGAACTTACATTAATAATGGTGCCTTTAGAAATTTTTAACAGCGGCAAAACCGCCAAAGCTAATTCAACGGGCCCTTGATAATCTACTGCCATGACTTTGCTAAAGACTTCAGGTTGGGTTTTTTCAACCAATGAGCGATGCGTAATTCCGGCATTATTAATTAATACATCCAATCGCCCAAATGTTTTTTTAAGTTTTGTAACCAGTTCAGTGAGGGCATCTGCTTGCGTAATGTCAGCCACCACCACAAGCAAATTGTTAGCCTTTACCCCATTGGCCATTAACCAGTCATGTTTGTCTTGAAGTAACTGAGCTTGAATGTCCATCATGACTACTTTGTAGTTCATGGCTGAATAGTGCTGGGTAAGTGCCCAACCAAGCCCGCTGGCCGCGCCTGTGATTAATACGACTTTAGAGGTGGTTGCCATGCTGTTAAATCTGTTTTGCAATAGGTCTTGAAAATATACCTATTTGGCTTGCCGTTAATCTTGACTTGAAAGATCTTTTTCTGGCGTACAAGGTTAATCTTTAGCGTTTAGCGTGTGGTGTTTGTAAATGAATGCAGAGAAGTATTTATAATTGGGATATAACTCTCACGTATGACAGTTATAGGGAGATAAAATGTTAACGATAAAATAAGTGGCCCCTGAATGCAGGCGGCCCAGTGTAAACTCGAAACGTCGGAAGGGAGATTAAGAGCTAAAAGCAAGGGTTCTAATGTGTTAAGCCAAAATTTCGATGCTATCTTCTTTGACCCATATTGCTTGAGAATTACTGAAAGGGCGAAGTTCAATTTTTCCGGTAAATTTGGACACAATGTTTTCCGTTACGTCATCAAAAGGGAAGTTTTTGTAATGGGGGAGTGGATAGAAATCAATAAGGCCTAGCGCTTCATGGGACTCTAGATTTTGCGTGACTTTGAAGTCATCCATATCTTTAACATAGTCAATATTGGGTGAAAGGATGATTGATCCTGCTGATTCACCAATATAAGTTTTTCCTAGCATAACTTGCTCAATTATGAGTTTATCAGCCTGAGTTCTTTTTAATTCTTGTAACAAGAAAAAGCTATTACCGCCTGTGATATAAATGTAATCGTTGTTTTTTAGCTTGCGGGATATTTCTTCATGGGTGGCTGTGGAAATCTCCAAAATGTCGATAACGAGTCCCAGTTTTTCTAGAGCTTCTTTCCCTGCATCCACGTAAAAAGTGACTTCTTCGTGAAGGCTGGCTGTGGGGATAAATGTAACAATCTTGCCTTGAAGTAAATTATTTTCAGATTTTTTAAATAAATCTGCTACATCCGCAAAGGAGGAGGTTAAAAAAAGATTTTTCATTATTATCCTAAATTCTATTGTAGGGCCGAAATAGAAACTTAGCGCTGCGAGTTAAGCGCTCTTGAGGTGACAGCTGGGTAAGAGATACGTTTGATAACCAAATCGCAATTAGACGATAAATAGTAGTCAACAGCAAGGGCTTGTTCGAGGAATTAGAAGTTTTGGGTTAGGGCATAACCTAAAGAGGTCTTGTCAGGTGTTAGGCAAGTAACGAAAATTATTTTCGCTGGGAAAAATTAAATTGTATTCAGTTATAATTTTTTTGACACACAATTGTAGACCTAAAACTGTTATGTGGAAGCGATTGAGGGGTAACTGAAAATATTATTCAAAACTTGTAGGTCTGTAGGGTAGGCTGAGCTAAATAGTCAGTAACAGAGGTTGTTCAAAATAACGTCGCTGGCAGTGATTCATTTATACAGCTGCAATACAGCTAAGAAATTCCACCTGTATTAAAGGTGGAATTGTATTGATTGTTTCTTAGAAGCTACTCTGTGCACTTGTGCTTGTTGAGGTATTTAGTGAGTTGTTACTACCGCTTTCCCATTCTATAGCTGCCGACGTATCATCTTCATCGCGTTTCATACATTTCCACTCTACATCGGTATCTGTAGGCAGTGTGATGTTGCCAGTCCAGGTTGGGTAATTACTTGGATCGAGTTTCACTGCACTTTCGGGGGCCCAGTTACCTAGTTCGCTAATATCTCCCACAACATAAACACTTTGACCTAGATAGGTGTACCCGTTGTTGCAGGTAAAGCTAATAGTATCGTCGGGATCTGAAGTGACAACCGCATCGATATAAATCGCAACGGCTCCATTAGCGTTGACTGCAATAGTGGCCTCGCCGCTATCGTTTACAGTAATCGTAGTGCCACTGCAAGAATCATCACTGTAGTCTCCATTCACGATGTCGCAGTAAGTACCTGCAGGCAGGCTAGTTTCAAAGGCTCTACTGAGTGCATAGTCTTCATTATTGATCACCACAAAACCAAGGCTTCCACGCCCAAAGGCGATTTGCTGGCTGTCGTTGTCCCACCAATTTGTTATTTCATTTTCGCCGTCGGTTGCATTGCGAAAGGCAACCATATTAGCAATTTCTTGGTTTCGGTGCTCACATAACCATCCGTTAGAACAGGTGCTTGCGCCAACACTAGGTGGACCTTGATCACTGTAATCCCAATCGTAGCTAGACATAACTTTGGGGTAACCATAGGGCCATGCCAAGGTAAATACATGGGCATTATTATTTACGCCTTCGCCGTCAAAATGCGTAATAATGTTGTCGGTATCTTGTCGTTGGTTATCGTGGTTTGCCACAAAGGTTACAGCACTATTACTACTTAACCAGCCGTCCCAAGAGCCAATATTTTGGATATCAGAAAGTGTACCATTGCCTTTAAAATACCATCCTATTGTGTCTGTGAAATTGAATTCAGTTACCGCACCAATATATGTGTACTCATCGGGTTGTACTGCTTCTCCACTGGCGCCAATAACTTCCTGAAAAATATAAGGAGAGCCATTCAAACGACTAACAATATTTGAGATGTCTTCCGCTGGAATGTGTTTAGCGGCATCAATTCGAAAACCCGCAACCCCCAAACCAATTAAATCGTTCATGTAGTCAGCAATTTTTCCGCGCACATAATCCGACTCGGTTTCAAGATCATTGAGTCCCACTAAATCGCAGTT
Source organism: uncultured Bermanella sp. (assembly GCA_913058575.1). Lineage (GTDB taxonomy): Bacteria > Pseudomonadota > Gammaproteobacteria > Pseudomonadales > Oceanobacteraceae > Bermanella. The sequence goes on along the minus strand of CAJXRF010000039.1, from coordinate 19,786 downwards.
TTGAATTGACCAGCTATTGCTATAGTCTATATCGGCAGTGCAGCTGTGAAAATCATCTGGGCTATAGGGTACATTTGGGAAGTCGCGATTCCAAGCGGCCATGTGATTGATTACAGCATCCACATAAATGCCGACGCCCACAGCTTCACACCGATCAACCATATCGCTAAATTCCTCTCGCGTCCCTGAACGCCCCGCGATTTCATAGCTAACAGGTTGATAGCGTGTCCACCATTCGTCTCCATCAATGGATTCTTGGGGTGGTGAAACTTGGACTGCAGCGTATCCCTTGGGCCCGAGAACATCTTCACATTCACTCGCAATGTCAGTCCATTGCCATTCAAAAAGATGAACAAAGGCGCCAGCATAGGTTTGTGTGGAAAAGACAATACAATACATTGCGAGGCATAAAAGCCTCGTTATTATTTTCATAGTAATATCTCCGTACTATATAGTTTTATTTTTATTGAAATACGTTCGGTGAAATTTTCCCTTAAATACAGGGGTAATAGTTTTCCTTGATTTTGCAAAATCGTGTAATCGTTTACATAGAAGATCTTATTGTTGTTTTTAAGTGGGGTCAATAGGGAATTGTATATAAAGCGCACAAGGCAGCTAAAGGGTGTTAGGGGGCAAGTTGGCACAAAATAACGACGCCATGGTCTGGTTTTTATTGTATTAAGGGCCAGCGTAAATGATCTAAAAGTTCAGAGTTAGCCACGGAATAGTGTCAAAATTTAGATTAATACAATAAGAAATTATGTGGTTAAAACCTCCAAAATTAACGTCTAGGCTATTTCTTATTGGATGGTTTTTCGCTTTTAAAGAGTGCGAGAATTAATCCAAAGACGCTAGAGAAAATAGGCGATTAAACAAACGTTAATGCGGCTTTCGTAGCAATAAATTTTATTTGCTACCAACTCCTAAAATACAATCGGTATTTGCTTTATAGATAAATCATTTTACCACTATGGGCGTCGGTAAGGGTTGATAGCAAGACGCGGTAGACTTGGAATCAAGAACTGACATCAAGTTTGGGGATAAATTAAAACTAAAGAGTAGCTCATTGGACGGTTGCAGAGTGTGTGATGCTAATTTAGAGGGCTAAACCTTTTAAATGAAGTGCCCTGTGCACTCTGATTTACGTGAGTGCATGCAGGATGAAGTAGGGGCTGAGGGTTAGAAACTCTCGCTACTCGATTAGATGGACTGTTTCACCTATATTTTTCCATATAAAAAATTTCCTTCATAATCAAGGCCTAAGCCCATACATTCACATGAAAGGACCGCACCATTTATGCTCGATTTTTTCTTTACCGTACTAATTAGTTGCAGTAGGCTCAAATTTTACTAGATGGACATTTTCAGCTGGATAGGCTTTCTAATTGAGACTTATTAACGAAACGCCTAGACATCCAGTTAAACTAAATATTGATATTATGATGAAAGCAAATTTCAAATTACCACCTAACGAGAGTGTAGATAGATAAGACTTCCAAACAGGTCTCTCTCCCCGTTAAAATTTTTTATTTTACTTAATTTATTTAAGCAGTTTCAATCAAGCTGCGATATTTGAGCATATTGTCAATTTTCATTTAGAAAAATCGAGGAAAGCTCTTACCTTCCTTATAATTCTATTTCGATGTTTTTCCGAAGTTTTTCTATGTTGTGAATCATAGGCGAATTCAATATTCATGTATGACAGTTATAGGGAGATAAAATGTTAACGATAAAATAAATGGCCCCCTGAGTACAGGCGGGCAACTCAATAAAGTTTGATGTTCTAACGGGTGATTATTTTTTACAATTGGCACTGCACGCCGAATAAGAAACCTTGTAAAGTTTTATCTGTACAGTCTTTATAATGCTTGTTTTCAGGCTTGCGGAAAAACGCACTTAATTCATGCTTGCTTAAATTGATGTCGGCATATTCTAGTATATTTAAAATATCTTCAGACTTTAAGTTAAGGGCGATGCGCAATTTTTGGAATATCATGTTGTTGTTTAAGTAGGTTTCCGGCTTTGGTTGCGCGCCATCCCGTTTACCGCGTTTAAAATTAATAAAGCCATTAAGAAATGTTGCTAACTCTGAATCTTTAAGTTCAATGTTAGCCTCATCGTCTTCAGTTTTACCCCAAGCACTGATTTGCTGTTGCGTTGTATTGAAATCGGCCAATGAGAATATTTTAATGACGGTGCTGTCATCTAAATCAAAGGTGCTAAGGATAAGTTGTAAAGTATCGTTATGAGTCAAAATAAATCCTAGTCTTAGGTAAGCCCAGTTCAATCAAATTGATTGTTGGGGACAAGGATTTTATCAGAACTTACCTCTAACCCCTACTAATTGATCGTGGGGGCACCTTATTGGCAGATGTTAGAGCTCTACTATTAGTAAGGGTTATGGCTCGTGAAAATTTCAAGTAGCAGGTTCTAGAGCTGGCTATTTAGCCTGCAATGTTTTGAATATTAAAATTAGTCAGCACCACCAAGAGTCAGCTTTGGTTTTCGGTGGTACTCATAGGGAACACTTAAGGGTGAGTTAAATGCGTTCGTTCACCACATAAAAACGTACATCCTTAAAGCCAAGATCCCGTAGCGCAATGATGGCCAAATAATCTGGGTCACTGAACAGGCCGTCAATGGCTTCTCGGTTTGGGAATGAAAGTACTGCAAATACTCCAGGTTTTTTGTCACCGTTTAAGGCGCTGTCTACATCATAAGTGGCCACTGGCGCAGCGCCGTATTTCTTAGCAATGGCAGGGGTCTTACTTTGATAGGCTTGCAGTGCCTCCATTTCATTTGGGTTTGGGGTGGCTTCGATCATTAAAAATACTGGCTTACTCATTGTCTTCTCCATAGAAGTATCAAACTAAATATTTAACAAACACCAACACTGCGTGCTGGCGATAGTGATGACTATAGAGATGGCTGAAATGTTTTTTTGATATTTCCTGCTGGAATCAAATAGTAAACATATCAACGTACTAAAGCTGAGTGTGTCTCCCTTGAAAAATCGATTCATGAATATCCAAGCGTGTTAGGCGTGCTATTGGCGAACTCTCTCATCTCGGCGTGAGTGCAAGTAAATAGGATGACGTATGGCAAAACACTATTAGTGAGGGCAACTCACTTATTGTGGTGTATTTCTTAAAGAGTGATCGGTAATTGCACATTTATCTAGATTTGTAGTCACTAAAGGGGTAGTTTTGTGAGGTTACTAATGAATTGGACTCACTAATGAGCCTAGAAGTGAAAGACTTAGGCAGGACACGCCAGCCAAAAGCGGTGCGAGAATCGGATATTCTGGCCGCAGCCCATGCCATCTTCTCTGTTAAGGGTTATGAAAAAACCGCCATGAGCGAGATTGCTAAAGGGGCTAGGGTGGCAGAGGGAACTATTTATAAGCACTTTGCCAACAAACAAGATGTGTTGGCCGGTGTGGTCTCGGGTTTTTATAAAACATCAATTGAAAAAGCAGAAAACAGTTTGGCGGGCATTAAAGGCATTGAAAATCAATTGCGGGTTTTAATTACCCGTCATATTCAAACCTTTTTTGAAGACACTGGCCTGTGCCGCTTACTGCTTCAAGAAATACGACCGTTAAATAATTACCCCCATTCCGACATGCACCAACATACTCGCCGTTACAGTGAAATATTATTAAAAGTGATTGGTGACGGCAAAAAAAATAATGAAATACGCACAGACATCGCTTCTAAAACGGTGCGCGACATGATTTTTGGCGGCTTAGAGCATTCAGCTTGGAATGTACTCAGTAGCAATAAAACCACCCTAGATGCTGATTCATTAACCCAAGATATATTAAGCATTGTGTTAAACGGTTTAAAGCCGCAGCCCATTGATCAATACAAAGTGAATTTAGACCGACTCGAGCAACTGGTTACGCGATTAGAAAATAATAATAAATAAGGAATAAACATGTCAGTGCCAACACCCAATAACAGCAATCTTTTTTTACAACAGGCGGGCATTGAATCCCCCATTATTTGCGGAGCCATGTACCCGTGCAGTAACCCTGAATTAGTGGCGGCTACATCTGAGGCGGGAGGCATAGGCATCATTCAGCCCATTGCCATGGTATATGCTCATCAGCATGATTTTCGTGAAGGCATCAAATTAATTAAATCCCTGACCGATAAACCCATTGGTTTAAATGTGATAGTAGAGAAATCCGTGAGCGCTTATGAAGAGCGTATGAAATTGTGGATGGACATTGCTTTAGAAGAAGGGGTGCGCTTTTTTGTGACGGCCCTTGGCAACCCTCAATGGGTGGTAGACAAAGCCCACGCAAAAGGGGGTATTGTTTATCACAATATAACCTCTCGAAAATGGGCTAAGCGCGCATTGCAGGCTGGGGTAGACGGGCTTATTTGTGTGAATGAGGCCGCCGGTGGCCACGCCGGAACATTAAGTGCCAAACAACTTTACAGTGAAACGTATGATTTAGGTGTGCCGGTGTTATGTGCTGGGGGTATTGGTGATGAAAATGACATGCTGGAAGTTTTAGAATTGGGGTACCAAGGAGTACAACTGGGTACGCGCTTTATTGCCGCTAAAGAGTGCCAAGCGCATATGGATTATAAAAATTCCATTGTCACAGCCACTGAAAAAGACATTGTGTTAACCGATAAAATCTCTGGGGTGCCTTGTGCCATTATTGAAACTGAGTCGGTTAAGAAAATGGGTACCCATGCAGGTCCTATTGCGCGAATGCTTTTGAAGGGTCGAAAAACCAAACACTGGGCCCGCACTTATTACGCTATTCTATCAATCTGGAAATTCAAACGCTCTGCCAAAGAGGGAATGGGGTATAAAGATTATTTTCAGGCTGGAAAAAGTGTCGAGCGCATTACCAGCATTGAATCGGTTAGGGATATCATGGAAGGTTTTAAAGGGGCTATAAGAACACGAAATAATATCGGTAATAGCGGATCTAAAAAACTCACATCAGAAATGAATTCGCCATTAAATAAAGTGACATTAAATTCATCAATGCACAGCCAAGGAGCTATTCAAGATGCCTAATTCCATGGCTGATGCCACCAATAAATTACCTAAACAAAATACCTCGGCCCCTTTTTTAAATACCAGCGGCCGTCGCGTGCGAATTGCACAGTTTGCTGAAAATCCAATGGAGGGGGTTGAAAAAAATCTATACCTTGAAGATCAAGCCATGCCTGACACTTCTACCTTGGGCAGTAAAGATGTGATTATTAACGTGAAAAGCTCGGCAGTGGGTTGGGTGGATTTACTCATGAGCAGCGGCCAATACCAGCACATGCCGCCACTGCCTTATACCCCAGGGCTTGAATACAGCGGCGAAATTATTTGGTTAGGTGAAGGCATTGATGAAAGCCAAGCAAAATTGGGTGACAGAGTATTGGTGGATGGTTTTGTGGCTGGGCCGCGCTCACCAGGCAATTACCAGCAGTACGGTGGTTTTGCGTCGTTTGCGGTGGCACCCATTGCGGCCATACGCGCTATTCCAAACGGCTTTTCATATGATGAGGCCTGCAATTTATTGGGCAGTTACGAAACCGCTTATCATTGTTTGGTGGCTTGCGGTCAATTACAAAAAGGTGAAACCGTATTGATTCACGGGGCAAGTGGGGCTACTGGATTAGCGGCAGTGCACATTGCAAAAATTTTGGGTGCCGCTGTGATTGCCACTGGACGCAGTGATGAAAAGCTTGAAATAGTGAAACAACAAGGGGCCGATCACGTGATTAACTGTAAGGCCCCAACAGGGGAAAGTGGTGTCAGGCGTTTTCGCGATGAAGTAAAAGCCTTAACCAATGGCCGTGGCGTAGATGTGGTATACGACGGGGTAGGGGGAGATATTTCTATAGAGAGCATGCGTTGTGTGAGTTTTGGTGCGCGCTTTTTAGTGGTGGGTTGGGCGTCAACGCCGTTTGTGTCAAAAGGCAAAGGCCAAAGAGGCGCGCCCAATGCCAATATGTTACCCACGAACCTTATTATGATGAAAGGCCTGAAAGTAATGGGTTGTCCTACGGTGATTTCCACTCAACACGACGCCAGTATCCGCCCTGAGCGGTTGGAAAAAATTATGGAATGGGTTCATAGCGGCCAACTTAAACCCTATGTTTCTCACACCTATGAATTGGCTGAGATTAAAGAGGCCATGAAAGCCAAGTGGAATGGCGACATTATAGGTGGCTGTGTGGTGCACCCTTAATGGGTGGGGGCTTATAAAATATTGAGTTAGATTTTGTTTAAGGTGAAATCTGACTTGAGCTATCTATACTAGGCTAATGAGTAAGGAGACCTTTGCATGAAAGGCTTGGCCTGTATAGCTATAATAGCGTTTTGTTATATGGAGCTTGTGAAGGCAGATCCCCTAAAAGGCGGTATTCCTGCCACCTTGCCATCTCTTTATATTGATCAGCAAGGTCTGGTGGCCGGTGACCATGGGGATGTGGAGTTTTTAACCTGTTTTGCTAAACAGTTACAGCAACCCATTCGTTGGAAAAGCTATCCCACTGCTCGGCTCATTGAAGAGACTCATAATAATAAAATCGATATTATTTTCCCCATGGGTTTTACCCAAGAACGCCGTGCTTTATTAATAGAGTCGCAAGCGGTGCAGGAGATTGAAGATTATTGGGTCTATAAGAGTGCTTTGCCAGACACCTCTAATAAAAAAATAAGTCTAGGGGTAAAGTTGGGTTCTCCGCAAGACTCCTATGTTCAGCGCCAAGGTTTTAAAAATATTCTGCGCCATAATGATTATTCGGGCTTATTTAATATGTTATTGGTTGGGCGAGTCGCCGTGGTAGCTCTGCCAGATGTGGTGTATAAAAGTTTGATAAGCCGTACCGATGACAGCACAATTAAATTCACCCCCTATTTAAAGCGCGGTTATGGTTTTTATTTAAAACCACAATCATCCGCTAAATTTATAAGAAGTGCTAATCAAGCCACGCTAAACTGTCGCCCTTAGTGAGGTGATACTGTAAAAGCTATTCTAATGTAAGACTGTCTGCGTTAAAGGTGTCAGCATCTAGCATTTGTCCCTTGGCTAAGACAAAATCTCCACTTTCCAATTTCGAAGTTTGTTCATCGGTTAGTAGGGTGTTGGCTAATAGCTGGATGCCTAAAATGCTGATTTTACCATTTTCATCAATTTCAATTTGCCCCTTTAATACTTGTTTTTTTTGAGGGTTAATGGCATTAACGGCGTTTAAATTAAATTTATTCTCAGACCACTTCCCTTTTAACTCTACCCAGTCCCCTGGGGATATATCATTAATATTGAAATATTTATTACTGCTGGCCAGTTTGGATTGAAACAAGGTGCCTTGTTTTGTGTATCCGTTTACGCCCAGAAGAGCAATCTCCCCTGAATTGGGATTAATTGAAATAACAGTGGCCTTAATGCTGGCATTGGTCGGTCGAATAATTTCAACGGTGCGTATGATGAATACACCATCTTGATGGATTTTGCCATTAGCCTTAATGCGCACTTTATTGCCTAAAGATGCGCGATCACCGACTAAAAGTTCAGCATTGCCAGCATTGCTTTTCTGGCCATTAATGAAAAAGTTTTGGTCTGATTGGTAAAGGCTGATAATGCCATCAACGCTAAGCTTGGTACCGTTAACCAAACTTAGATTGGCTTTTTTAAGTTTAATGGAAATCGCATTAAGGCGACTGTTAGCGTTGTCGTAATGACCTAGCACTTCTATAGTATCCCCAGATTTTAGTGCCTGAATAGAGGTGTTTTTCCATTTGGCATTGTCAGTGTGTAACTCAATTCCATTAATGGAAATACGCTGCTGTGCGGTATTAACGGACAATATTTTAGATTCTACTTCCACAATCTGGCTGGCGTTTAGCGTTAATGAGCGCCGCGAGATATGCGTGGCCACTAGGCTGCCATCTGTGTCTGTGATTCCGCTAATGGCCAATACATGGCCAAGTTTTATATTTTTTAACGTTAGGCCCTCCAGTACAGTATCTTCATTTATATTTACCAGTGTGCCTAAAATAGTAAGTCGAGCGCCAAAACTGGTGGGCGCGATTGTAGATACCGGGCCTTTTAATTGCAGGTCAAACCAAACCTTTTGAGCATTAAAAGAACGGTTATCTTGTGAATTCCAATCGGCTTGTACTTTTACCATCATGCCGACATTTAGCTGGCTTAATGCTTGCTCATTAGTGAATTCTATTTGAGCTTGGTTAACTTGGTAGCGAATGCCATTTACATAGATGCTGCCGAACCTAGATATAGGGCCGTAGGCAATTAAATGATCAGCTCCCAGTGCCATTCTGCCGGTTCCTTCAATGCCATCTTCTTCTTCAGCGTGTTTTTGAATTTCTTCTTCAGGGGTTAATGGCTCGTCATTAAATTCAAATAGTTTACGAGTGTCGCCAACTTTTCCGGTGCCTTCTATTCCCCCTTCAACAATATTTTGTTGATCTTGGCCGTTGGTAAAAGAATAAGGGATGGCTGATAAATCACTGAGTTGACCGGTGAAACTCAATTCATCGTTTAATGTTGGTTGAATTGCTAAAGCCGCTTTGGGCTCTTGCTGTTTAGTGGCCGGGGTGAAAGCGTTGGTATGATTACTTGGATTTAAGACGGTTTGTAATTTGACTTCACAGTCGTTGTGGCAAATGGCAGACGGATTCACCACCACATATGTGGTGACAATAAAGGTGAATAAAATGAACTTAAACAGCATGTTCATGAAATGGATTCTTCTTGGTGTGCCTGCTCAAAGTAGTAAATGCCGATACCCGCGCGAGCGGTTTGGTGACCTTCTAGTTCCGGATTGACATGGGCGTCATGCTGCGAGAGCCATTGGTTTATATGCAATAAAAATTGCTCGCACTCTTCTTTACTTTGCATGCGTATTTGGTTGAGATTTTTTACGGGGATATTGCTGTAGGCCACGCTGCGCTGTAATCGAGAGCGAAACTGCTGGTGTTCAAGGTTGTGATCTAATGTAGAAAATAAATCACCGCTGGCTCGTCCTAATATGTTTATTTTTTCGGCTAAATCTTGTTGTGGCACATACGCACTTGAACACAGCATTAAATGTTGTTGAGGGTTACGACTAATGACCCCCACCCGATTTAATTCATCTAACATAGATCTAGGCGTAACATCGCCTCCATACAAGCGCACTAATTCTGAGAAACTATTATCGCCGCCCTCAAAATGTAAGGGTTTGGGTGCCCCTGATTCGTTAGTAAAACGTTTATCTCTTAGCCATTCCTGAATGATACGCGAGGGTCTATTGGCGGGCATAAACTGTTGGTCGTCTTGGCCTTGATCGGCTTTTAAAATTTTTGCCACGTCTTTTCTATTAATGCCGGTGAGCACAGAAATACGAGACAAACTTTGTTTCTTGCCCGGTATTTTAAAATCTTGTTCGGCCACATCAATGAATAAACGGCGAGTGGCCTCTGCAAAACTGGCATAGCTCACGCCCTGCTTAATCAGCAGTTTTACTAAAGGGCGCAGCAGTCTGGCTAGGGCGAACTTAGTCGCAGATTCAATACTTTCGGACATGTTTGGGATTATATGCCCAAATTGAGTATTGGGCCGTGATTAAGTTCGCATTCAGATTAATGAACGATTTTATGATTATGGGCCATTAAATTCGATATACAGAGCCTAAAGGCGGACCTATTTAAGCTTCGCATTAATATTTAGCAGTTCCTATTAATTATTTGGGACTAAAAGGCCAAAAATGTAAATTAAAATGAGAGATGCCTCACTAAAGGGCAAAAGCCATTAATTTACTATCTTCGTAAATCCAAGGACCTATTTGTTTGATGAAGGCATTTAATCGGTCTACTAGCGGAGAAATGGCGTGATGAATATTTCAATCATTATTGATTATAAATTATCACTGATTATACATTGTCATAACTATGAGTATTAAATTCATGAATTACCTATTGAGAGACTGCGCGTGATAAGAGTACTCATTCCTTACTTAACACTCATGGCCTGTTTTATTTCTGGATGTGGCAGTGATCATGACAACAGCGAATCCTCCCTGAATCCAGATCTAGAGGATGTGAGCACTGTATTTCTTACTGATTTAGGGGTTTCTGTTGAAGGGCTGACTCCAGCCTTTACGACGATTAATAGCGATTACAATGTGTCATCTAATGAGAATGAAATTACATTTACCCCAAAAGGAAATGACAATATTACGGTGGAAATAAATGGAATACCCTCAGCTATTAATGAAATAAGCCGTATTTTCATTTTAAGTGAAGGGGATAATTATTTTGAAATTAGTTTGTCAGGTTCAACAGGTGTTAATTCAACGAGTGCAAGTTCAAATATCTATAGGGTTAACGTTAGATTGGAAAACGTTGACCCAGAATCTACGCCCACACCAATTCCCACACCCACACCAATTCCCACACCCACACCAATTCCTACGCCTACGCCGACACCTATCCAGAGCGGACCGGTTCCTGAATTATATGAAGGAGAAGAGGTGGGGAGCGTTAATGATTTTATCGATAACCATGGCGATGCCACGACGGTAACTCAATTAATTGAAATGCATTTGTCTATGGATGTGGGCAGTACCGATTTTTGTGATGGCTTTACCAGTGCGCACCTCCCCAGTACCACATGGGGGTTTAATATTAATGATGGCCGAGAAAAAAGTAATTTTATTTTAGGCCCCATGTTAAAAATGATTAAAGGTAAAAATTATCGAATTCACGTTACCAATAACCTTCATGATGGAACGAATACTAGTTTAGGCGAGGGTGTTAAATCCACCGTGCACTGGCATGGCTTGAGTCTTTTAGGTGAGAAAGATGGTGGGCCACATCAAATGATTAATTCAACCCACGCGCCTGATGCGCTAGACCATATGGGCAATGTTAATCCCACTACCTGGACGGTTGATATTACCATGGTCAATGACAGTGCCAATTTTTGGTATCACCCCCATGCAGAAGGCATTACCGCGCAGCATGTTTACAACGGTTTGGCCGGTATGATCATCGTAAAAAATCCAGCTCAAAACCCCAGCATTCCCAATACCTATGGTGTGGATGATTTGCCCATCGTTATTCAAGATAAAGGTCTGGGTGATATTAGCCTTAGATCAAATTCTGTCACAGAAACCATGAGCGATAGCGACGACTGTGTGCTTGATCCTGATGGCAGTGTAGGGGGGATTGTAAATGCATTTAAAGGTGCGGCTCAAGTGGTGAATGGCCAGTACAAAGCCAAATTTACTTACCCTCGGCAAGTTATTAGGTTAAGGATTTTAAATGGTGCGGCGGCAAGAAGTTATAATTTGGGAATAGAAGACTCAAATGGTAATGAAGTAGCATTTTACCAAGTAGGTACAGACGGTGGTTTGTTAAATGAGCCTTCTGAAGTGACTCGTTTATTAATGTACAACGGCGAACGTAATGAAATTCTAATTGATTTAACCAATGCAGCGCAGGGCAGCACTTATACGGTAAGGCATTACGGCACAGAGTTAGATTTAATTACCCTTGGGCTAGATGATCGAAATATTGATGTAACCGGTGACCAAGATAATCTTGACACTAAAAATTATGATATTTTTGAATTCACAGCCAGTGGTACCGACAATACGAATAAAGTAACTGCCATACCTGCGAATTTAAGGTCCGATAACGCTATTGTCACTTTAAATCCAAGTGATGCAGAGGTTTACAATTTAGCATTTCCCAGAAACTTCTCATTAAAAAATGCCAATGCCATTGAATATGATAACTCTGGCCGCTCTGAACAAATGAAAATGGATGTTATTAATTTATCACCTCAATACGGTGCCACAGAAGTATGGCGAGTGTCGGCTGATAGCGGGTTAAGACTGTCCCATCCGTTTCATGTTCACGATGGATCTTTTCAAGTTTTAAAGCGTGTTGTAAAAAATAGTGACTTAACGGAGGGGGCTGAGATTCCCCTGACACCCAGTGAGCAAGGTTGGAAAGACGTGGTACAAATACGTGAAGACGAATATATGTACATTATTAAAGAGTTTAGCTTTTACTCCTATGCCGACTCTCCCTTCATGCTTCATTGCCATATTTTACCCCATGAAGATGAAGGCATGATGGGGCAGTGGACGGTGATTGAATAATGTTTTTATCCATTAAATGTTTAAGAAAAAGCGGGTATCAACTTTTAAATTAATTATGAGAACTCACATAAAAATAAGTTTAGAGAGGCTAACGTGAACAAAATGATCTTTTTATCCAAGCTAAGAATAATCATCAGTTATAGCGCTATATCGATTATAACCATTTTTAGTGGAAGCCTTTATGCTAATAAACTTCCGATACTGGATTTTGGTGGCGACTTCAGCTTGCTAAACCATAATAAAGTAGGCGCTAAATTATCTGATTACAGAGGTAAGGTCGTGATTATGTCGTTCGGTTTTACCAGTTGCCCTGATATTTGCCCTGTGACACTGAATCAGCAGAAGCATTTAATGACGCAGCTAGGTGAGGATGCCAGTGAGCTGCAAAACCTTCTGATCACCATTGACCCTGAACGTGATACGCCTGAGGCATTAAAAGAATATCTTTCGTACTTTGATCCCACGTTCATGGGGTTAACAGGCACTATTGACGAGATAAAAGCGGTTGCTATGCAATATCATAGCTCCTTTAAAAAGCATGAATTAAATTCGAGCAGTAAATATATTTTTGGGCACACAGTCTCGGTTTTTCTGATTGATCAACAAGGTCGGCTTCGGGGCCATTACAAAATTGAAAAGGAGTTAGACAAATTATTAGCCGATACACGGTGGTTGATTAAAGATAAATCTATTATTCAGCCAGTAGCAATTCAGACTGATAAATTAATAGCGCCCAAAATAGAAATAGAGGGCGCTTGGGTAAGAGCTTTACCGCCCACGGTTAAAAATTCGGTGGCCTACATGACCATTAACAATAATAGTGAAAATGAAGATCGTTTATTGAGTGTTCATTCGCCACTGGCCGCCTCAGCTGAGGTACACGAGTATTTTACTGAAAATGGGTTGGAAATGATGCGTCCAGTAAATGAGCTTGGTATTCCAGCCCAGGGCTCGCTATTAATAGAACCGCGAGGCCTTCATATTATGCTACTTGATATCGAAAAGGTGCCTAAAGTGGGTGATCAGGTTGCCCTAACTCTAAAGTTTCAGCATGCGGGGGAGGTGAAAGTTTCGGCCGATGTTAAAGATGGCGTGATGATGACGCATAACCATCATTGATTCATTTTATAAATTGACGTGGCTGGGATGGTAGATCTTTTTTTGCAATCATTAATTATAATTTCACATCACTTCTAAATATAAAATATTCAAATCAATTTCATTTTTTAAGATTAAATCATAAGGAAAAAAATGCTGACTATACGGATAAAAAAAATAAGTCACTATCTTCAAGTATTTATTTTAACGCCTATTTTATTAACGGCTTGTGGCGGAGGAGGAGGCGGAGATGATGCCGAAGGTAATAATGATGATAGTAATACGGTGGATCCGATACCTGTCGTCGTGATTGAAAATTTGGCACCTGTCGCTTATGCAGGAGACGACCAAGCTGTCTTAGTCAATTCCCATGTGACATTAAATGGCGTAGGTAGCGATGCAGATGGCGATGCATTAAGTTATGTTTGGTCTATCACCAGTCAACCGGAAGGCTCAGCAGAATTGTTGAGCAGCACTTCAACGGCACAAACTCAGTTTACAGCTTCAGTAAAAGGAAATTATATACTTGAATTTTTGGTAAGCGATGGCATTTCTACTAGCACCGACTCAGTGGGGGTGATTGTTGATGATGGTGTTAATGACTTAAGCATGGAGATTAGCAGCGCTGCTTTTAAAAATACTGGCAGTACTTTTTATAATTTACCTTTGGCGTATACCTGTTACGGTGCCAACGATGGTGTGTCGCCTCTATTATCTTGGTCTGGTATTCCCGATTCAGCACAATCTTTAGCGTTAACGATGCACTCGCTTAATAGTGATAATACCATTGCCATGCAATTTGCTTTAACCAACATTAACCCTGCTATTAATACGCTGCCTGCTGGAGATTTCTCCATCGGGAATGTTGTAATACCTTATTCGGCGCCATGTGCGCTGGGCGCAGGGGTAGAGACGTTTTATACGTTTACACTATTTGCACTGACCGAAGAACTTGAGCTGGCTGATAACGCCACCAATAGCGAAGTGCTTGCCTTAATTGAGGCCGCTTCGTCTTCAAAACAAACATTAACCACGAGGCGAGTAAGTTGGGATGCCGCTTCGTTAGCGGCTAATTTACATGTTCCCACATCGGTGCCATCTACCTGTGAAGAAAAAAAATCCCATTTAAATGAATATTCTTTTCAGCATAAGATCATCGCTTGTGATGAAGCGAACAATACCATTGGCGTTTCTTCCCATGTGGCTACTGGCTCAAAATCTAGTTTGTTAGCAGACCAGCCGCTGGTCGGCGCTTCTGAATGGATAGGCAGAATTCCACTGCCTGAAGGCGATAGCTTTGCCTTTCCTATTGAACCGATATTTCACAGCACGGAGTTTTTTGAAAACCCACAGAGTAATATGTGGTGCATGGATAACCCTGCTAGGGGAACCTCGGTAGATGGCATAAAAATATTGTCGACCTATCGAAAGCATTCGGCTTCAGAACAAACTGAAGGTATGACGTGTGGCCCAAATGATGGATCAGACAGAACCGTTGATATGATTGTATTTGGCTCTATAGATCAGTGCCATGGTCATGCCCCTAATGGCGATGGCTATCACTTACATGGCTCGCCTATTTGCTTGATGGATGTGCAAGACCCCAGTAAACCCATTGCCTATATGTTAGATGGCTTACCTTTGTATTTTGGTCAATCAGGAGGCACCGTATTTGATAATGAAAATGTGCCGACCACCAGTAATATTACTGACACGAATTATGGGGGCGGACGTTATGAGCACCTTGATTACCGTCCTGCGGATGTTATTGATGGCAGTAACCCTTTAAATGAATGTAATGCATATGACGTTAATGGTGACGGTGAAGTGTCGGGTTATGTTTATTACACAACAAAAGATACGCCTTATACCATTGGATGTTTTATGGGCGAGCTTCAAGATTTGTCTTCACCTAATTTGCAAGTGGATGGTTGGAGCTGGGAAAACTCAGCGGACAGAGTCGGCTGGATTGGCCAAAATGTGGGGCAGGTTTCAAGTGTTGCCGTGACGAATAGTTACGAGACCCTTTTCCAATCTAAAATCTATAGCATGACAGAGTTGTATCCAAAAGCAGACATTAATCAAACCGGTACGACCTATTTACACGAAGGCGTTTCTGCTGGAATTTTATGGCGCATTCTAGATAATACAGACAGTGAATACCGAGAGGATGCCAGCTGTTTTGAATTTAGGTACCGTTCAGACTTAAGTGTGACCGACACTGACGAAACAGAAACATTGTGCGCCACTAAGGTGATATCACAAGAAACGCTTAGTTTTACCCCCTTCGGAAATACCCTGTAATAAACGTAAGGGGCATTTAAGGTGTAACAACATCTTAAATGCCCTCTAATTCCACTGAGAAGTATTATATGAAAGTTGTTTATCGTTTTACCTGGTTGTTTATTATTAGTCTTATGGCTTTTAAAGCTTATGGTCATGGTTTGGTGTCTGCCAGCTCTAAGATTAAACTTAGGCCGCACAATTTAGTTGAAATACAAGTGCAATTTGATTTCATTAAATTGCTTAATCATAGCTCGAAGAATTATGCATTACCTGTGGTGGCATCGCTTCCAAAGGAAAAGTTTGGGTTGTTATATAGTGAAGTGATTAAATTGTTTGACAAGCAGCTGCAAGTTAAAAAAGACAAGGGGCTTATTGGACTTAATAAGCGTTACCCTAGCCAAGAGCGGGTATTTGAATTGGTTAAAAAGCAATTTATTGAACAGAAATTTTCATCAAAAAATAAAGGTACGCCTTATACCTTTAGTGATCGAAGATATTATCAGGTTTTTAATTTTGACTTTAGAATCAGTAAAAAAGAAGACCTTAATAAACTGAAAATAACTTTCCCTAAACCGTTAGGAAATATAGATGTCACTTATTCTGAGCCGACCACAAAAGAATTGCACAAAGGTGAAGCTTGGACACTTTAATGAGATAAGACTGAACAGCGTAGCCGCGGAAGAGAGTGTGAAAGAGAAAAATTAGGAAACGTAACAGGCTGATAATATTTATCAGCCTGTTACGTTTTAGGAATACACCAAACCGTTAGTGAAAAATGTTATTTTGTTAACCTCAAAAAATTGAACCAAAAAACTCCTTAATAGGCTTGATCACCCGCACCTGAATGGCGTTATCAATCACTTGCCTACGTTGGTCGTAATCGCTAGGCACGGGCAATACGCCATTGTCTTTTTCGTACTGGGCGTAAGCCAGTTTTAACTCTTTGAATAATTCAGGTTTTTCTTTGCGTAAGTCTTGGGTTTCACCTGGATCAGTGACGATGTTATACAGGTGCCACTGTCCATCGCCCAGTTTGGGGCGGTTTAACATGATTTTATAATCCCCTTGAAACAAAGCCGCGTTGCCGCCAATCTCATAAGCAATATTATCTTTGGGGCCATAGACGCTTTCACTTTGTGCTTTTACGATGGGCACCAAACTTTTACCTGTCATGGGTTCTACGGTTTTGCCCTTGTATTGGGTACCCGGATGCAGGGTGTTGGTGAGCTGTAAAATAGTAGGGGCAAGATCTTTAACATAGGTAAAAGAATCATTCCAAGTGCCTTTTAAAGATTCATCTAATGCAGGACCTGTGATGATCATGGGCACGCGTAAACCCCCTTCGCCGGAATAAAATTTATAATGGCCAAGGGGTCCCACCACCGCACTGGCAAAGCTGGCACCTATGTAGTTGTAGCTTTCTTTTTCGCCTAGGGTTTCATAATCTTGATTGTAATCTTCCATGGATAACCACACAGGAAACAACGGTGACATGGAACCAGGGTCAGAGGCTTCGCCGCCGTTATCGGATGTGAATATAAAAATTGTATTTTGATATTCACCAATGTCTTTTAAGTGTTGCACTAAGCGGCCAATATTGGCGTCCATGGAGTCCACCATGCCTGCGTAAACCGCCATGCTTTTTGAATGATATTTTTTATCTTCTTCCGATAACGCATTCCAATCTTGAGTGGTGGCCACGTCCATCATCTTGGCGTCTTTAGGGACTAGGCCTAATTCTTTAACAGTCGCTTGGCGTTTTTTTCTTAATTCACCCCAGCCACCATCGTATTTGCCTAAATATTTTTCGGTATATTCTTTTGGTGCCTGCACAGGAATGTGCACCGCTTGGAAGGCCACATAAGAAAAAAACGGTTTGTCGTCATCTTTATTGCTATCAATAAACTCAATGCTTTTATCGACGATGTATTTTGAAGAGTAAAAATCATCTGGCAAGGTGATGTTTTTACCGTTGGCAAACCATTCGGCCTCTGGGTAGTTGGGCAGGTAAGAACGTTGCTGCCAGTTATCGGCCCCTGAGTAGGGCATCATCACGGTTTGCTCAAAGCCACGGTTAATAGGGCGCAGGGCTTCATCTTTGTAGCCTAGGTGCCATTTACCGGCCATATAGGTGTGATAACCCTGATCTTTTAGTAATGAGGCAATGGTCACCACATTTTGATTAAGGGTGCCGTTGTAAAAAGGCGAATTAGCTTGAGATTCGGTTTTGGCTTCGGCAATGTTGGCCACCCCTGCACGGTGACTGTCTACCCCTGATAGCAACATGGCGCGGGTAGGGGCGCAGCTGGCACTGGTATGGTAATTACTGAAGCTCAGGCCTTCTTGGGCCAGCTGGTCTAGGTTGGGGGTGTCTATTTCGCTGCCATAAGACTTAAGGTCGCTGTAGCCTAGGTCATCGGCCAGAATCACCACGATATTGGGTTTTTTAGGGGCCTTATCAGCCAAGCTCAGTGCAGGTGTGAGGGCCGTTGTCATGGCAGCAGCACTTAGGGCAAAGGACAGGGCCCCGGTTAATGAAGGTTTGGATAAGATCGGCATGTTTGGCGCCTCTTTTTTGGACTTATTATTTAGATAAGCCACTGTACCGACATATGCCATTCGAATTTGGAATA
This sequence comes from uncultured Bermanella sp., assembly GCA_913058575.1. Classification (GTDB taxonomy): domain Bacteria; phylum Pseudomonadota; class Gammaproteobacteria; order Pseudomonadales; family Oceanobacteraceae; genus Bermanella. The sequence goes on along the minus strand of CAJXRF010000039.1, from coordinate 1,626 downwards.
TATAGATTCCAAACCTTCATTAAAGACTCTGGTTTATCTGGTTTTCGGTTAGCCCTGTTGCCTTGTAATCGCATAGTCACCATCGGTAGAAATAGCCTGCTTAGTAACCTTGTTGGATAAATCAGACAATAAAAACGCTGCTAAATTAGTCATGTTGTGTGCTGTACCCATGCGCCCAGTAGGGGGTATTGAGCAAGAGCTTGTAATACAGTTTCGTTATGGTTCGGTGTGACTTTTTTGCTAGAAACCGTTTCGGCTATTCAATGCATGGTTAATAATGTGGCTGGTCCAATCAGAAGCTTTGTGAGTTTTATCAAATACCATATATCCTTGTGACTTGTAGCGATAATTGACTCTCCAGGCTTTATCTTTACCCTTTTTATCTTGTAAATATTCTACGGCGTATTTAGTTCGGGGGTCATTCAATATATTTACATTACCTGCAAACCTGATTAGCTCAACGATATTCAAATTATATGATTCTGGGAATGAGATATCTAAAATATGTTGGGTGATAGGCTTATCGCTATTAAGTCTTTTTATAAGGTGATGCTGTAGCAAGTATTCTTTTCCTTGTTCTAATTTTGGGCTTACATTTGTATCTCCTGTTTCTTTTTGATAATCAAATAACGCAAAGACAGATTTAGCGAGGCCAATATAACAAGGGGTATTTTTAAAGCAGCCACCAAATCGGTCAAACATTAAGTTTGGGATAACAACCGTTTTTCCACGTTCTACGGGCTGATGATTATTGATCCACTCAACCGCGTTTAAAACTTGCGGATTATTTGCGTGCCCTAACCTGCAAAGGGCAGAAATGACCATGGCGTTATAGCAAGGTAAAAAGTTTTTCTCATCACCACTTAAAGAGAAGCCAAAAGGCGTTGAAAGCTTTTCGAATATTCTATCAATTAGGTTTTTAGTGTAATCAAGATGTTGAGCATGGGGAATTTCACTTAGCGCAATGATTCTCCAGATATAGAAGAGCGGTTTTTCTACTAACTCATTTGTTAATTGGTGGACAAGTTCTGACTGCTGCAGTTTTTGTAAGGCTTCGTGACGAGGCAGGACTATGCCACTGTCTACATCCATTCTTAACTGCAATGCCGTGTCCATGATAGCTAGAGCCTCTTTAACAAACAGTGCTTTAGAATAGCCCCATTGATTTGGGTATCCTTTTCATATTAATGGCTAAACTTCATTGTATCTTAGTGTCAGATATAATAAACCTTGTAACAGGAAGTTTAAATTGATTAGGTATACCAGTCGTGTGAAGCGCTCAGTGCACCACTAGGGCTAAACTATCTAGCCAGTAGTTATCTGTGCGAGATATTCATCCTTATACTTTAATAGTTGCTTGTTCAGGTTTTTTTTCCGGTAGCCCATATCTATAAACAGCTGCAATATAGGGAAGAAGAAAAAGAAAATGAACACCATAGGGCTTCCGGTTTCTTTAAACTCTTGAAATTCATTCCCTAGGTTTATATTCCCTTTTTCAAATACCCCATGACCTATGCCTGCTTGAAAAACCCCACCTTGTAGTGGTCAAGTAATCCTGTACACCCCAATAGGGGTATTTAATTAAGCAGCGGCTTCCGCTGCATTGGGCGACAAATAATTATTAAA
>CAJXRF010000038.1 GCA_913058575.1 uncultured Bermanella sp. | reverse complement strand
CGCGCATTCTACAGAGTTACTGTAGGTGGTCAACCTCTTTTTGAAAGTTTGTTTTGAAGTTTAAATCGAGACTTAAATTTTCAAACATTCACCTTTTAAAGGTGCTTTCAAACTCTTCAAGAAAAACCAAATAAAACTGGCTGTCCCTTAATGAAGTGGCGCATAATATACCCTTTAAAATTTAGCGCAATGCTTTATTTAAAAATGGCGACGGTTAAATTTCCACAGATTAAAAAACAATCAACTTCAAAAAGCTGACAGTTTGGTTATAATTCGCCTTTAATAAATTAAAGCAGTAAAAAGGTATTAGGATTAGTATGGCAAAGCAAAAAGCAGTCGTGATCTACAGTGGGGGCATGGACTCTTTTACTCTACTTAATAAAGTTGTTAAAGAAGGTTTCGATGTATACGCCCTTACCTTTAACTATGGCCAGAAGCAGGTTAAAGAAGTTGAAATAGCTAAAAAAGCCTGCGCTCAACTGGGAGTGGCCCATAAAATTCTAGATATCTCTGCCATCAACACTCTAATGCAAAGCTCTTCTTTAATAGGCACTGAGGAAATTCCAGAAGGGCACTATGAATCAGAAAGCATGAAATCTACTGTGGTGCCTAATCGCAATATGATTCTATTGTCCCTTGCCATTGCTTATGGCGTAGATATTAAAGCTGGAAAAGTTTATTACGGTGCCCATTCGGGAGACCATGCCATTTATCCAGACTGCCGCCCTGAATTTGTTCAGAAAATGAACGATGTGGCGGGCATTGCTAATTATGAACACGTCTCCATTGAAACCCCTTATTTAAACTCTACTAAAGGAGAAATTCTTAAAGACGGAATAAGCATGGGCCTGACGTATGAAACCACTTGGACATGTTACAACGGTCGCGATAAAGCCTGCGGAAAATGCGGTGCTTGTGTTGAACGCCTAGAGGCCTTTAGCGAAAACAATGTTACCGATCCAGTTCCCTATGAATAAACCTGACCCTTTGACGCTCTAATGAGCGTCAAGCACTCTCTTTTTTCTTAACCATCAGTCACATTGCTTACTGACCAGCAATTATCGATAATGGCCCAGAACACCCACTTAAAGTAAGAGCCCCATGGCAAATTCCGATTTAAGAATTAAAGAAGCCTTTTACACCCTACAAGGTGAAGGTGCCCGCAGTGGCCGTGCATCTGTATTCATTCGGTTTAGTAAATGCAATTTATGGAATGGCCGTGAAAGTGGTAGAAAGGCAGCCCTTTGCCAGTTTTGTGATACCGATATTACCGGTATAGATGGTGAAAACGGAGGCGTTTATTCCCCACCGGCGCTATTAGAGCTGGCCTTAAAATTATGGCCAAGCAATGCAGGAGGCCAGCCCTATGTGGTGTTCACTGGTGGCGAACCTGCCTTGCAGCTCACAGATAATTTGGTTAGCGCTTTTAAAACAGCAGGCTTTGAAACTGCAGTAGAAAGTAATGGAACGTTAGCGCTACCCAAAAACCTTGATTGGGTATGCATTAGCCCAAAGGGTAAAAGCGAAGTGATTATTAAATCGTGTAACGAGTTAAAGCTGGTTTTCCCACAAGAGGACTTATCTCCCGAACAAGTATCTAATATTCAGGCTCAGCATTATTTTATTTCCCCCATGGCCTATTACGGCGAAAGCGATATTGAATCTCACCAGAGCGGCATGATTGTCCGCGAAAACATGCAAGCCGCCACGCAATACTGCTTAGAGCACCCTAAATGGCGCATGTCTTTACAAACCCATAAACTTTTAGGGATAGATTAGTACAATCCAACCCTATTGCATTCCCCTGTTAAGCGGCCCAATATTAGCTCACCATTAAGGAGTTTCCATGAGCCGCATCGTTTTTGAAAAACACAACCACATCGCTATTCTTACTCTTAACCAGCCCGAACAAAGAAACTCCATATCTGAAATTGAAGTAGTTGAAGAGTTTATCGATAGCCTTAAATTAGTAGATGAAGACCCTCAGTTACGCTGCCTAATTATCACTGGCGCCGGCAGTGCCTTTTCAAGCGGGGGCAATATTAAGCATATGCTTAACAAAGAAGGCATGTTTGCAGGTGAAGCCAATGACATTCGAGAGAATTACGCAAAAGTGATTCAGCGTATTCCCCAAGCACTGCACAACGTAAACATCCCTACTATCGCAGCCGTAAATGGCCCAGCTTTCGGGGCGGGATGTGATCTTGCTATGTATTGCGATATGCGCATCGCTTCACACAAGGCAAGCTTTGCGGAAAGCTTCATTAAAGTTGGCTTAATTCCAGGGGATGGAGGTGCTTGGATTTTACCTCGTATCGCAGGCTTTGGCAGAGCGGCTGAAATGGCTTTTACTGGCGATGCCATTAGCGCTCAACAAGCTTATGACTGGGGAATGCTGAATAAATTGGTAGAAGACGACAAACTCATGGATGAAGCCATGGCTTTGGCAAAACGGATAGTTAAAAACCCACCACAAGCTTTACGAGCCACTAAACAATTAATGCGCTCAGGTACAACCCTTCCCCTAGATAGCCTATTGCAAATGAGCGCTGCCATTCAAGCAAACCTGCACCAAACTCATGATCACTTTGAGGCGGTGACAGCACTCATTGAAAAAAGATATCCCGATTATAAAGGAGAGTAACCAGATGAAGAAAAGCATACTCTTTCTGGCGTTCACTGGCATATTAAGTGGCTGCGATTCCGGCATTGAACACAGTGATTATATTGGTGGGTTTATCACTCAAGATGGAAACTGCACAGCTCAAGGGGATACCAGTATTAATCTAGACAATCAGGAAGCTAAAATTGGCTTTTATTGCTTTCTAAAAAAGTGCGCCCAGATGTCTGGATCTACTCATCAAGGGGGGTTCTTTCATTTTGAAAACGATTCAGGCTATTATATTAAGGGGCGAATCGCAGGTGATGAGGCCACGGGGCAATGGTATTTAAATATGAAAGGTGGGAATTGCTCAGGGCATTGGGTAGCTTTAAAAAACAATTAGTCCTTTCATAAAGAACCCTAAGCTATTTATGACACTTAGGGGTCTTTGGGAGGCTAAATTTAAAACACTAACACAGCTATCTTAAGGCTGTAAACGCTCAATATCGAATTGCCCATTTTCACTGACAACGTATAAGAAGCGATCGTGTAAACGGTTATCCCTGCCCTGCCAAAATTCTATGCTGACAGGCTTAATGCGAAAGCCTCCCCAGAAATCAGGCAATGGAATTTTCCCCTTACTGAATTTATCTTTCATTTGGCTAAACGCCATTTCCAATACTTTACGCGCGGCGATGGGCTTACTTTGATGGCTGGCCCAAGCCGCCAACTGACTGTCTTTTGGGCGAGATAAAAAATATTGTGTCACTTGGGATAAGGGTAATTGTTCTGCTATTCCCTTTATAATGACCTGCCGCTCAAGCCCTAACCACGAAAAATGCAAACAGACTTGGTTATTGTGTTTAATTTGCTGGGCTTTATTACTTTCGAGATTGGTATAAAACATAAAGCCCTCTTGATCGTATTGTTTCAATAACACAATACGCTGGCTGGGCATGCCACTTTCATCCACCGTAGCCACATTCATTGCTGTGGGGTCTGTGAATAATTTTGATTCGATGGCTTGGTCTAACCAAATCTTGAACTGATCCATGGGATGCTCAGCCAATTGCTCAAGCGTAAGCTGATTGGTCCCATACTGACGACGAATGTCGGCTATATCCATGATGACTCCTAAATGAAGCCACCATTATATCTCCTTACAGACAAAGACACAGTGCAGAAATACATTCAATTCACAGCTCACGCTTAAAATAAATTTCATTTTAGGGGGAAGCCAAACCTTAAATGAAAACAAGCAGCATATTTACAATTTAAATTGCTGGACCGTGCCTTCCAGTTGCGAGCTGCCGCCGCCCACATCCGCCGCAATATTCGCCACACCTAGAGCTTTTTCCACCAAATTACTTGAAGCATCGTCCACGGCATGAATATGTTGAGCGATTTCATCGGCTGCACCAGCTTGTTGTTCCCCTGCCGTTGCCACTTGGTTTATTAAGTCATTTACTTGGTCCACTGATTTTTCTATTTCCCCCAGCATTTCACCGGTTTGTATGGATTCACTTTCACCCGTGTTTGCCTGCTCGCACGCAACATCCATGGCAGACACGGCTTTTTCTGCTACCTGCTGTAAACTGGCAATGGTACTTTCAATTTCGTTAGTGGACTCTTGGGTGCGATTGGCCAAAGTACGTACCTCATCGGCCACCACAGCAAATCCCCTGCCTTGCTCTCCTGCCCGAGCGGCCTCAATTGCAGCGTTTAGCGCCAATAGGTTGGTTTGCTCAGCAATGGCCTTAATGACATCAATCACGGTGCTAATGGATGCAGCTTGCTGAGCCAGTTGCCCAATTTCCTCACCCGCTTTACGAATACTTTGTGCCAGTTCGCGAATAACATTTGCCGAGGCTCGAGATCGGTCGGCCCCTTGATTCGCCAATTGCTGTGCACTTTTTGTTTCAGTCGCGGCGGTTTCACAATGAGATGCTACTTCTTTTGCGGTAGCCGCCAGCTGTGTTGCTGCCGTGACAATGACCCCCACTCTACTTTTTTGCTCTTCCCCTAACTCATTAACCTGACTAGAAACCACTTGTAATTCCTTGGAAGAAGAAGACAAGCTCACAGAATTATCACGTACCTTTTGAACCACTTTTCGAAGCTCTGCATAAGCATTATTTAATGCCCGCACTGTGTGACCAAGTTCATCATTACTTTTGCTTTGATATTCGCCATTTAAAATACCCTTGTCTAAATCGGCGGCCATATTCAAGGTAATACCTAGGTTACTGTCCACTGCATTTTTTAAGCAACTAAATAAATAAATGCCACTGATAAATAAAACACTAAAAATACTTAAAATTAAGATCAGCTCATTTCGACCCTTAGACGCGTATTCCTTTAGCGCTTCTCGAAACACGTGGTTATTCTTTTCATGCAGTTTAGCCAAGTTACCAATCGCTACGCTGCCAGCAGAAAAGTAATCGGCCCCGTTAATGGTGGGGGTATCTGGGTCAAGTAATTTATTTTTGGTCGTGTCCTTGAACATTTTAACCGCCTCTACTGCCTGCGATAGGGCACCTTTTACAGCGGCAATGTGCAGCGGATAGTTTTTGCTAATTTCTTTGAATTTATGCTCGATTTTCCCCTGAGTCAGGTCAATATCGTTGTACAAATTTGAAACTGAAATAAAGGACGATGAATCAAAACTGCCCTTTGTAGCCACTCCAGCCCCCTTACCACGTAACTGCCCCAAAAGCTCCTGCAAGGCTGGAATATCAAAAGCCGTTAATTGCATTAATAAGTAAGTATCTATATGGGGGTCTAATATCAAGCCACTTTCTGTGGTCACTGTATCCACTAAGCGATTTACTTTAATCACCCAGTCACCGTGTTTCACAAAGCTTTCAGCTGCTCCCATCGACTTAAGCTTATTATGCAGTAGCGCTGCCCACTGACTTTTTAAAGCTTGCAATTGTTTGCTAACATCATCACTGAACATTGAGGTTTGCAAAGCACTATTCGCTTGTAATAACGCTTGGGACATATTTGATTCTAAATCTCGTAATTTACTCTCTAAACCATTATTACCTGCTAACCACTGTGCAGAAGTGCCCCTATGCTGAGCGGCTAATATGCGCAGTTTATGAATATCTTCAAGTGCTACCTCACCCTCTATTTCTAAATGAGCCACGTTTATTTTCTTGATTTCAGTGGTAAAAATAAGCCACGAACTATAAGCAATAGGTAACAAAAGGGTAAATAATATCACCTGAAATTTTCGCGCAAATTTCAACCTATTAAGAAAAGAAATACCTGGAGCCAGAATACTCATAACAATAATCTCTAAATCACTCATTTGAGTATAGACATAAATATTGCTTTGGTAGGGACGGCCATTACAGTTAAAATAGCGCATTTACGCCACCTATAAGCTTGGGTCTGAGTCATGAGTAAACGAAATAAACGCGCCATACCAATCTTTGAACAGGCCATCATTGAGACCCATTGCCATCTTGATTACTTAAAGGAATATTCCTTAGAGCAAGTGGTCGAACAAGCCCAAGAGGTGGGCATTGAAAAGATCATTACCATTGCCGTATCCCCTGATAACCTAGAAAAAGTCATGCACTTGGCACAGCAGCACCCCATGATATGGGGCACTCAAGGGGTTCACCCCCATGATGCTCAGCATTTTCAAAAAGACACTGAAAGCCAAATTAGAGAAAACGCTCAACATGAGCGCATGCTCGCCATAGGGGAAATTGGCCTAGACTATTTTTATGAACACACCGACCGCAAAGTACAACAACAGGTGTTTGAAACCCAATTGCAAATTGCTTCCGATATGGATCTCCCTGTGGTGATACACAGTCGCGAAGCCGACGATGACACCATGGCCATTTTAAAGAACTTTGAAAGTACCCTTAAGAAGCGGGGGGTTATTCATAGCTTCACTTCTGGGCCGCTGTTAGCCCAATACGCCATTGATCAAAAATTTTGCTTAGGCTTTAACGGCATTTGCACGTTTAATACAGCCGAAAATGTTCGTGACATTATTCGTATGACACCAGTTGAGCAAATTATCCTAGAAACCGATGCTCCTTATCTGACGCCCGTGCCTTATCGAGGAAAGGAAAATGCCTCTTTCTACTTACCATTTGTAGCTGAGAAAGTGGCCCAAGTGAAAGACATGGAAATAAATGAATTTTTGAAAGTAGTCTACAAAAATAGCCAGTCGCTATTTTTTAGCGCCATGGACAACACATCATGTTAAATAACGCGGCTTTTTGCCGTGAAGTCTTAGTAGATGAACTGGCCTGTATTGAAATTCATCACCCTAAATTTAATGCGCAGTTGTGCTTGCAGGGGGCTCAATTAACGCAATTTAAATCTCTAAAGTTGGGAGAGTTATTGTGGCTAAGCCCTGAAGCTCAATTTAAAAAAGGCCAAAGTGTACGCGGCGGTATCCCTATTTGCTGGCCATGGTTTGGTGGCGTGGCTTTTAACCCTCAAATAGTTAAAAAACATATCCCTGAAAATAAAGGTGCTCATGGCTTTGCTCGCACTCAAAATTGGCAGTTAAGCTATTTAAACGAATCAGCCCACGAAATGCGTTTAGGGCTAACCCTTACTCATAATAAGCAAACCTTAGCCATATGGCCTTTTGAATTTGAACTGACGTATCATTTAATATTGAGTCACCATATTAGCATCAAGCTTGAATGCAAAAATTTAAGCACTCAAGAAATGAATTTCTCTCAAGCACTACATACTTACTTACCTACTCAGGATATTAATCATACGATCATTCAAGGGGCCCACTCTAGCCAATACGTAGATGCTCTAGATGGTTGGCAATTAAAAGATCAAAATGGCAGCATTAGAATCCAAGAAGAAGTAGACCGAATTTACTTAGGGCCTAAGTTTTATCGCGTGATAAATGAAACTCAACACATCACCATTAATAGTAATAGCCAAAGCAGTATTGTTTGGAACCCGTGGATAAACAAAAGCCAACGATTAAGCCATTTTCCAGCCAATGGTTACCAGTCGATGTTGTGTATCGAAAGTGCCAATGTATTGGATGATTGTGTAAGTGTCCCGGCAGGGGAAACTTCCCAAGCATTGATGCTGGAAATTAATGGAAGTTGAATCGGGTGTTTTAACTTTATTAACCATTAATACCCCATAACATTCAAATGTGAGCGTTAATTTACCTTTATCCATATACATTAAGGATAATTAGCGCGAGAATCGGCGCAAATTAAATTAGTTACTATTTATTGGTTACCCCATGAGTAAAGGTTCCGAAAAACATCAGGCTCGCCTAAGTGAATTAAATGGTTTTGGTAAAGATTTAGCCCGACGCTGCAAAAGCCACTGTGAATTATGTGACACTCATGGCATGAAACTGGTTATTCACGAAGTGCCGCCTGTTCCTAAGGATGCTGATTTCGAGCACTGCATTTTTATTTGTGAAAGATGCCAGGAGCAAATTGAAAAACCTAAAGCCCTAGACATTAATTATTGGCACTGTTTACACACTAGCATTTGGAGCGAAGTACCCGCCGTTCAAGTAATGGCGGTTTTAATGGCTAAACGCCTATCTGAAAAAGCCGATTTTGCTGAAGAGTTATTAGATCAGGTCTATTTAGAGGAGCCCATCAATCAATGGATTGAAGAGGCTCTTAACGAAAAGTAGTACTCACTACCCACCACAGTTTTTCCTGTCAAAGCCACTTCAACATGGAAGTGGCAATTTGCTTATCTAGCACTCTTAATTGCCCGTCATGAAATAAAATATGCCAGTGACGATTGGTTTCTTGTTGTATATGCCCCACTCCAAATTTACTGTGCTCTACCTGCTCACTGGCTAATTGTCGTTCAAGTACAGACTGACTAGGAGATACTGACAATTTAGGTTTTTCTATGGCCTTCGCTTCAACACTAATGGGCCAATTCAACTTGCTAACATACGCTTCGACACTTTTAATGGCTCGCTTACTAATACTGACGTTTTCATTTTTTTGCTGCCAAGCTGGCTTAACCTGTAGTAAGTCATTAACAGCCATATCATGAATAAAACTACTGGGCTCTTGGCTGGTTCCTTGCGCCTGCGTGTCAGGCGGGGCGATTAAATGCAGGCTTTTCATGCAGCGAGTCATGGCCACGTAAAATAATCGCCGTTCACTCTCTATTGAAGTCGCCTGTTGAAATTCAGCTTCATTTTGGTATGGATAGAAATGATTATTCAAGCCCGGTAAAACCACCACAGGCCACTGTAATCCTTTGGCTCTGTGAATAGAGCTTAAGACAATGCCATGCTTATTATCTTGCATGGCTCGCTTTTTCGATAATTCTTGTAAGTACTCAAACGTGTTGGCTGCTGTTAAATTTAAACGGGCAATAAACCTTACAAACCCTTGTACCGTTGCCAAACGATCATCCACTTGCTGCTTACTAAATGCACTGTCTGCTATGCCTTTGTAAAAATCGGTTTCGCGAATAAAACAATTGGCCAATTGAAAACCCATCATGCGTTTATCCATGGCCAAACCAATAAGAGATAAACGGGTTTGTAGCTGCTGCTCTTGCCATTTGGATAAATCAGGGGTCTCTATTTCAGAAAACAAGGGTTTAGCTGTTTCATTATTATGAAAGCTTTGGGCTCTGGCCAGTTGCCTGGCGATATTTTGTAATTCAGCACGGCGAATTTTTAAGGCTGGGAAGGTTAAAAATACTAACCAAGCTGAGTATCGAGCGCGCTCATTGCGAGAAGCAAATGCACCACTGGCTATTTCCAGCAACATCATTATGGGCTGTAGTTCGGTGCGCTGTAAGACCCAAGCGTGATGAGACATTTGATAAGGAATATCTTCTTGTAGCAAAGCCAATTCAACCGGTGCACTCATGCCCCACATTCTAAACAACACAGCAATTTCTTGGGGGGCGTGCTGGGTTAATGCTTCTTTTACAATTTGCAGGGTTTGTTGCGCGTATTCATCAACACGGTGAAGATTCACTTGGCTATCAATATTCTCATCTGCCGCCACACAAATAACATCCTCACGTTCTTTGTTTAATTGAATAAGTTGATTACTAAGCAAAGCCACATCATGACCATAACGAAAACTACGACTTAAAGTGTAGCGGTGTACATCTTTAAATTGCTCATCAAATGTGTGAAGCATAAAATCGGCACTGGAACCTCTAAATTCATAAATGGTTTGATCGGGGTCCCCTATCACCATCACACTAGCGCGACTGCCGGCCAGAGTTTCCAATAAAAATTCTTGAATAGCATTAATGTCTTGGTATTCATCCACCAACACCCAGTCCATATGATTGCCAAAACGGGCCGCCACATCAGAGCGTTTACTGAACAACATACACGGGTCATACAGCATATCGCTAAAGCCAATTCGACCATTTTCTTTGCGCCAATCTTCAAAAGCATCAAACACTTTAGGAAAGAAGCTGCATTGATTAGGCAATTTACATCGCTTATAAATGAGTTCGGCGGGCTCTAACGTGGCTTTTACGTTTTCCATGAAAGACATCATGGGGTCTAACCATTTTTTTCTGTCTTGTAGAATTTCTTGAGCGGTTTGCTTATTGGCATATTGCTGCATCAGTCGCCATAAGACATGCTCTTGTTCACTTTGGGAAATCAAATCATCTTTAAAAGGATTTAATAGCCCTTCATTAATAAGCCCTTGATAAATCTTAAGTCCCAGCGCATGAAAGGTACGTATTTGTGGTAAGCGGCCACCTTGTAAAATAGAGCTTAATTTTGCTGTAAAATCTTGCTGCGCTGCTTTGTTGTACATAATAACCAACAAACGCTTTGGGTTTTGCCCTAACCACAAACGCTGCTGAATAAACATGGCCAAAGTCGTGGTTTTACCTGCTCCGGCCACAGCAATCACTTTGGCATGACCAGACTCATGGGCAATTATTTGCTGTTGTTCGTGGCTAAGTTGCAATGGGGGTGCTCTAAGACGGAATAATGGGCGTAATTGTAAACAAAAACGGCGCATTTGGCTGATTTATTGTTTCAATGTTTGAAATGGCCGACGAGGGATTTTGTTTAACAAGGAAGAATTAAAAGTGATAGAATCGCCGCCCAAATTTTAAAACCCTTACAAAATCTATTATTGAGGATATGCAGATGTTTGATGTAAATGAATATTTCGACGGTAAAGTAAAATCCATCGCCTTTAAAGGTGAAGAACTGCCTTCTACCGTAGGTGTAATGGCGCCAGGTGAGTACGAATTTGGCACTAGCCAAAAAGAAACCATGACGGTTGTTAGCGGTGCATTAACCATTAAATTGCCAGGCCAAGATGATTGGAACACCTTCAAACAAGGCGAGTCTTTTAAAGTAGAAGCTAATGTGAGCTTTGGTGTTCAAGTGGCCACTGAAACCGCTTACCTTTGCACTTACGAATAATTAAGTGATCCATGCGAAAGCCCTAATGTATTGGGCTTTCATTTTTGTATTTACCGCCCCTCCAGAGCAGATCAAAAAACCACCAACTTGCTTTACCCTTTATTTTTCAATGCTTTATTCGCGCCTATCTGCGCGCTCATATTATTAATTTTCCCAAATCCACTCGCTGAAAAAGCTTTTTTTAACTATGTTTAAAGAGTATGGATACACAATCACTGCTAGATATCACTCCTTTCAATTGGCCTGCAATTTTCACGGCTCTTGCCTGTGGCACCATCATTGGTATTGAGCGGCAATTGCGTGGTAAGCCCGCAGGCATTAGAACTTCAGCTCTTATCATTCTGGGCACCTATATCTTTATGGCTTGTTCAATTTATGTCTCTCAAGAAGCCAATATGTCTGACCCTTCTAGAATTATTGGACAAGTGATTACAGGAATAGGTTTTTTGGGCGCAGGGGTGATGCTAAGTAAAGGTCGCAGTGTTTATGGGGTAACCAGTGCCGCGACCATTTGGACGTTAGCCGCTGTTGGCGTGTGTATTGGTATAGGCCAATTAGGCAGCGCCTTTAAGTTGTCGTTTGTGGTGGTGGTGATTTTATTTGGTGTGGATTTATTTGAAGACTACAGCCAGCACTTAGGGCGTCATATGCAAAGCCGTTACAGTAATTGGCGTAACCGAGACGATGAATAGTGGGTCAGCCTAAAAAATTCATCAACTGCTCAGTAACATCATTCACCAACGTAATCAGGGTGGTGAGTATTTCACCACCCTGATTCATATTTAACTTAGCCTTCTAGGTAATCAACTGAGTACCCAGCCTGCTCCGTCTGCCCTAAATTTTCCACTAAGAATGGCATGCCTTCTTCAAGCTGACCCGCTAAATTCCACGGCGGGTTAATGACAGCCAAACCACTGCCATACATGCCAGGGTTTTCATCTTTTCCATTTACCCAAAAACGCACATCCAGAAAACTCTTAGCACCCAAGCGGCTCAACTGACCCGCCATTTTTTCAGCCATGTTTTGTTTATTGGCACTGTTCATAGACCGGCGATTGATCAGCGGATACCACACGACAAAAGTACCACCTGGAAAACGCTTTAGACTGTCTTTAACCGATTGCACCACCATTTTGTATTCATGTTCTTGTTCATAAGGTGGGTCTATCACCACCATGGCACGCTTTTGTGGAGGGGGTAATAAGGATTTCACCCCTACGAAGCCGTCTGCTTTCTCGGCTTTTACATTACGATACTCTTTAAAGTTTTTATTCAGCAATACAAAATCTTGCGGGTGCAACTCATACAGTCGAGCTTTATCCTGTGCTCTTAAGCACTGCTGAACAAACCAGGGGCTGCCGGGGTACAAATTTAATTTTTCACTTTTATTAATAGACTGAACCAAATCCATATAAGGCTGCATGACAGCTGGAACTTTTTTACCCCAAATAGCCTTAATACCGCCGTCTGATTCTGACGTTTTCTTAGCGTCTCGACTCTGAAGGCTATAAACCCCCACTGCCGCATGAGTGTCCACATACAGAAATGGCTTATCTTTTTGCCCCATATATTGAGCGGTTAATACGCATAACCAGTGTTTAAGCACATCAGCATGATTACCAGCATGGAAGCTGTGTCGATAACTTAGCATTTATATTCTCTTGGAATTAGCAATCTAAAAGACAAAAAGTAAAAGGGCCGATTTAATAAAAAATCAGCCCTTAAAGTGCTTAATATTTAAGCATTTTATAATTAAGCTTCAATTATAGGTTGGCCACACAAATAGCCCCGACCACGGTTAATACCACCGTATAAGGGAACGCCATAATAACCATTTTACCGTATGACAATCGAATTAACGGTGCTATGGCAGACGTTAATAAGAACAAGAACGCTGCCTGACCATTTGGCGTGGCCACACTTGGCAAGTTGGTTCCGGTGTTTACTGCCACAGCCAATAATTCGAAATGTTCACGGCTAATGTTGCCAGCATCAAACGCGGCCTTCACTTCATTAATGTAAACAGTGGCCACAAACACATTGTCACTGATCACAGATAAGAAACCGTTAGCAAAGAACATGATTAAAGGTTGAGCTTCAAGGCTTTGTGAGAATACCCAGTCGATAATTGGTTGGAATAAGTGTTGGTCGTGTATTACCGCCACCACTGCAAAAAATACCACCAGCAACGAGGTAAAAGGCAACGCTTCTTCAAATGCATGACCTATTCGGTGTTCTTCTGTAATGCCGTTAAGCGCAGTTTGCAGCACAATAATTGTCAAACCAATTAACCCCACTGGCGCAAGATGCAAGGCCAGTGCAATCACAAGGAAAACAGCAGCAGCAGCTTGCACCCATAATTGCGCCACAGCAGATTTGCTGCGTTTTTTAGATTCATGTATGTCATATTCACGCAAGATATCAAACACAGGTTCAGGCAATGTGGCGCCATAACCAAACAGTTTAAACTTCTCAACGACCACCACAGTCATTAGGCCGGCAAAGAACACAGGAATAGATACTGGAGCCACGGCTAAGAAAAACTGGATGAAATCCCAACCGGCTTTTTCTGCAATCAGCAAGTTTTGCGGCTCACCCACTAAAGTGGCAACCCCCCCTAGAGCAGTACCTACGGCACCGTGCATTAATAAGCTACGTAAAAAAGCTCGGAAATTCAGCAAGTCTTCTTTGTGGTGGTCATGTACCGTTTTATCATCCCCGTGATCGTGATCGTGATGATAATCACGGCCCGATGCCACCTTATGATAAACACTGTAAAAGCCAACACCCACAGCAATAATAACTGCGGTTACGGTTAAGGCGTCTAAAAATGCTGATAAAACAGCTGCCATCACACTAAAAGTAAGGGATAAACCTATTTTTGAGCGCACATTTATCAATAGCTTGGTAAAAACAAATAGCAGGAGATTTTGCATGAAGTAAATACCCGCCACCATAAACATCAGCAACAATATTACTTCAAGGTTAGCGCTCACTTCGTGGTAAATATTATCAGGACTGGTCATTCCCAGAAACACGGCTTCCACCACTAGCAAACCACCAGGCTGAAGCGGATAGCATTTTAGAGCCAATGCTAAAGTGAAAATAAATTCTAAAATTAATGCCCAACCTGCCACGGTATAACCGATATCAGGAATCATGACCAACAGCGGGTTGATCAATAAAAAAGCGATGATGGCTTTTTTATACCAAGAAGGGCTGTTGCCCAAAAAGTTTTTATACAGACTGCTCATATACTCAATCTTATTGTGATGACTAAAATCCATTTAGAACCGTTAAATTCAATAAAAATCGTTGTTTTGAATTTAACTGCCAGTGGTATTCATGAAGCGCGGGATTTTAACCTTTTGCGCCAAATTAAAGTAGTAGCGTTCGGGGTTAATCCGTGTCACATCACGAATAACCTGTTTAACAGGTTCTAATTGTTCTCGTATTACCGCCTTTAGATCGACATTGTGTTCATATTTTAAGCATAGCAGTCTTTTTCCTAGTACGGTCATTGGTGCTCTACTGCAGGCTACGCACAAATTATAAGGGTGAGCGATAAAACTCTAACTCAACATTTATGTCCATTTATAAATTTGCATTTGGTTAAGTTTGTAGACTCACTCATCACTCATTTCCACGCCCCATAAATTACTTATCAATAGTAGCCAAAATGAAAACAGAGCTGTGGGAGAAGAGCGTAATATAATTGAAATTTGATTTCATAAGTAAATCAGGCACTTAGCTAAAGACAATGAAGAAGTACGAGTACTATTTAGAAACATTTTTAAAGGGAATGAAAAAGCTAATGAGACTATGCATTAATCCTTAAAGAAGTAATGCACAACTCATTTTAGTAAAAATTAAGCGGTTAAATCATCCTTGGTGTCTAGAATACGCTCAAGCTCGGCCATGCCCGCGGGCAAATCGATACTGGCGCCACAGCTTTTCATACTCATGCCCAATGCATGCAAGGTACGATATAAGTTATGGGCACGACTCTGTTCGCCCATTTGGCCAATACGAATAATGGGCAAACCAAATGACCCTGAAATTTCTACTTTGTAAAGATTAGACATATTAGTCAGCACTTGGGCACTGTCTACACCTTCTGGAACCACTATGCCCACCACACTATTAAGTCGACTTTCTGGCTCAATAAACAGCTTCAATCCCATGGCTTCAATGGCCATTTGAAGTGCATTACTGCAAACTAAATGACGCTCGAAACGCTTTTCTAATGTTTCTAAACACACTTGGCGCAATGCTTCATGCAAAGCCAAAATCCCACTAACAGGTGCAGTGTAGTGATACCCTTTTTTCTCCCAAAACTCACTTGCCAAGCGAACATCTAAACACCAATGAGGCATGGGCACGGTACGCTCCATGATCACTGGCCAAACATGTTCACTAAACGCAATGAGCGAGACTCCTGGAATAGAAGCCAGCCCTTTTTGCCCACCGGTAATCACCACATCTACCTGCCAGTCATCCATTTGAAGTGGCATGGTACTTAACGTACAAACTGCATCAACAATAGATAGCACGCCATGTTGATGTGCTAATTGAGTAATTTGAGCGAGCTGACTATTCCAAACAGTGCAGGAGGTCTCCCCTTGCACCATGGTCACCACATCAAAGTCCCCATTACTTATCAACTCTTCAACTTCTTTGGCACAAGCTTCATGTCCGGCAGGTGGCGTGTACACCGTTACCTGGGCCCCCACTCGTTCAGCCATTTCCGCTAAGCGACTGCTGAAAAAACCGTTATTAATGCTTAATACTTTTCGTCCAGGCCACAGTAAATTGGTGATGGCCATTTCCATGGCTGCACTACCAGGACCTGCTACACCAATAATATGAGGGCTGCGTGTCTGAAAAACGTACTGAGACATGACTCGCACTCGCTCAATCACCTTATTCATGGTTTCACCCAAGTGGTTAATCACCACCGAGTTGGCCATGGCTACTTTTTGAGACACAGGGACAGGTCCCGCTCCCATTAGTAATAAGGGTTCATCGGGTAGAATATTATTTAGCGGCAAATCTTTAGGAGGTAAAATGGGCGTTGTGGGGATCACAAAAATTTATCCAAAGGGGCAATCAGCCCCTGTAAAACACAAAAATGTAAAATTAAAAACGAGCACGCAAACCAAATACAGTGCCTTCGGCTAACTTAACTTCTTTATCGTCTGAATCAATTAGCGCCACATAACGATAATGAGCGTATACAGCTACATCCCAAGTAAAAGCATATTCAAGGCCGCCTTGGTATTCAAACTCAAGTTTTGATTCATCATCCCAATCAGGGCTTAAAAAGTAGGGGCGTAAATTAAAACCAATGTTGGCTTGTAAGCCAGCCGCCACAGGTACAAAAAGCTGAGTCCTAAAACCAATACCAGTGCGTTTGTAGTCTAAATCATCTATTTCTGTTCTGGATAATTCAAAATCAAATTCAGCGCCGCCATTTTCATTGGGATCCGTTAGGTAACCGAAGCCACCTGCACCAATGGCCAAAATTTCAGTTTCTCCATCTTCAATACTTGTCGTGCCGCGCTTTATATTATCTTCACTATTGAAATAGCTTAAGTAAAACATGCTGGTGACTTTTTCACCTTCTTCACCTGCTGGTGTTTCACCTATGCCCAAGCGCACATGAGTCATCTCATCGCCCTGAGCGGCATCAATAAATAGAGTGTCGTATTCGGCGCTTGCAGATGCTGCCGATAGTGTTAAAACCCCAAAAATGAACGGGGCGGTGACCTTTGCCAATAAAGAATTCATGTATATAACCTCTGTGGGCCAAGAGCATAACAAAAAAAATAGCCTAAGCAAGAACTGAAGCCCGTTAGCGCGGGCACTTAGCCGTTATTAATGCCATAAACTTAATAACCCGTTTACGCACCAAGGTGCCATTCACCACACATTTAAAATGATCATAAAAAAGGCCCTATAATGCACATATAGGGCCTTTTTTAGAGCTTAGTTTGAGAAAATAGTTCGAAATACCACCACTAAAAACACGCTCCTTTGAGCTTTATGGCTAGGTGCGGGCAATTAAAGTGGCTCGCAACGGAGCTGGGTACCCTTCTGCGGTTTTAGTGTGGTCGTTAGGGTCTAGGAAATCCTTCAAGGAATTGTATTCCATCCAGTCAGTTGTACGCTGCTCTTCAATACTGGTGTAATTTTGCTCCACCACTTTCACATCTTTAAAGCCCACACGGCGCATCCATAAGCTAAGCGTATCAACTGTGGGCAAAAACCATACGTTACGCATCATGGCATAGCGATCTTCAGGCATAAGCACTTGCCCCAACTCCCCTTCAACCACAAGGGTTTCCAACACCACTTCGCCACCCGCGCGTAATGCGTTGTAAAGCTCAGCTAAATGTTCAATGGGCGAACGTCTATGGTACAAAACCCCCATTGAAAACACGGTATCAAATACGCGTAAATTAGGCGGTACGTCTTCCATTTTAAAGGGTAAAAAATGCGCGGGTACGTTTTCGTTACGGGCCGCTTTTAAATACTTTTTAACCGCTTCAAATTGCCAGAAAAAAAGCTTACTGGGGTCGACACCAATAACGCGACTCGCTCCTTGGGCCAACATACGCCACATATGGTAGCCAGAGCCACAACCTACATCTAAGACTTTACGGTTTTTAAGATCCGAGATATGTGGGCTTATGCGCTGCCATTTCCAATCACTGTGCCATTCGGTTTCTATGTGGTGGCCAAAAAAATCAAAAGGCCCTTTACGCCAAGGTTTTAGGGATTGTAACGCGCTTAACAATGCCTGACTTTGCCCATCACTCACCAATGCACTTTCAAAAGATAAAGTATCTTGATTAATGTTGGCGTTAATATTTTCAATATTGGGTAATTGCTTAAAGGCTTCTGACCAAGCCTGCATGTCACCATGGGTTTGATCCACCAGCACCTCAGCCAATTGTGCTTCTAATTGCTCACCCCAAATTTTTAAACGACTGTCGTCATTTTTAAGGTCGCTAATTAGGTCTTGGTAAAATTCAGAAAAAGGCATAACAAGCTGCTTTATTTAATGGCAATAAATGAGGTGAAATTGAAACACTGATACCACTGACTGGCTTGTGTAAAGCCTGCTTGCTTCAATCTATCTATATGATCTTGCGCCGTCTCTGGCAACAATACGTTTTCAAGGGCACTGCGCTTTTGGCTAATTTCCAATTCGCTGTAACCATTGGCGCGCTTAAAGTCCCAGTGTAATTGCTCTTGAAGACTTTGCTCTTGACCTTCAAAACGTATTTTCTCAGACAGAATTAAAGCCCCCCCTGGTAACATGGCATCGTATAAACGCTGAATTAAGGCTTGGCGTTTTTCTGGCTCTATAAACTGCAGGGTAAAATTTAAGGTAATAACAGAGGCTTTTGTATAATCAAACTGAGTAATGTCTCCTAGGTGTAATTCCACAGGCACTGCATGGCTATCTTGATCAACATAGGTCTGGCATTGTTCTAGCATGGCTTCAGCATTATCTATACCCACCACCTTGCAACCACTGGCTTTAACACCGTGACGCATGGCCAGCAAAGAAGCGCCTAAAGAACAGCCAAGGTCATATAAGTGGCTATTGGCTTGCGCATAATGCTCACTGATCACGCCTATCATGGGGATAATCGTGGTGTAACCGGGCACAGAACGTTTGATCATATCGGGGAAAACACGGGCTACCGCTGCATCAAAGGCAAAATCCCCTAATGCGCCCTGATTTTCAACGTAAATACGATCCCGCGACATAAATGCTCCCATCAATGGCCTAAAAAAATGCTGCATTGTACTTAAATTAGGCAAGGCTGCCACTGAAAGCGAGGGGACCCCTAAGCTTTTATCGTCTTTTCACATTATCTACAGCCGTTCTTTCACATACAACTGAGACCCCAGCCAGATAAACAGCCAATTAAGTGCTTTATTTGTCTGGCTTATTTTGAGTCAAAAACCACGAAAAACAATAATTAGCACTAAACTAAAGGCATTCACGGCAACGTCTCTAAGAGCCTTTAACATGTTGTTATGCCCCACTTTCTTGCGTTTGATGGTATTCCCTATATTGATGCTCAACGTCTCTATGCTCATGGCTTCTTCGGTCACGTCTTCAGTCAATAAACCACCGCCTGTGTTTAACATATCAACCTTCCCCAGCGACAGTATTCTAGGTAAAAGTTCAGCAGCCATCATGCGGGCCGCCTATCTGTCCATTGGCATTAATATTAGGGTGCACCGTCTACCCGGTGCCCGCTCTATAGTGGAGGTCAATAATGGTAAAATGGATGCAGAGCTATTCAGAATCAAAGGCTTAACCAAAAAATATAAACATCTCATTCAATTATCCAATCCCATTTTTATTACTCAAACCTCAGCCTTTACCCACCTAAAAAATCACCAGGTAAAAAACTGGCAAGATTTACAATCTCACTCAATCAGCTATACGCTGGGTTTTAAATTGGCCGAGAGAAACACTCAAAATTCCAAGGTCATCCACGCCAACGATTTAAATCATGCGTTTCGTTTATTAACCAATAAAAAAGTAGAGTTTGTCATAGACAGTCAATTGAATGGCCTTCAAATCATTAAAAAACAACAACTAAAAGGCATCCATCTTGTATCCCCTCCTTTGGAGTCAACTGCAATATTCCACTATTTAAATTCAAAACACATTAAGTTAGTCCCTGCCCTAGAGAAAGCCTTATTTAAACTAGAAGCATCTGGCGAATCAGCACTCATTAGAAATAGGATCATTAAGAATGACCCAAATCTAAAACCATAAATAGTTTACCCTGCTAACGTATCTCGTTTCACCTATTCATGAGATGTGTTTAATCGATACAAGCGTCGCGCCTTTTTCAAGGCTTACTTCACTTATACTTAAGGGTTTTCGATCTAACATCTCCCTTATGTTTTTTTGATTTTCACGTGAAGCCAAAGCGACATTTGCACACACCAACAGGCCATTATCATTAAGCTTTTTAGTTAGCTTTTTTAACAACGCTAACGATGGTTCGTAACCATCAAAGAAAACTAAATCGTAGTTTTTATTAAGTTTTTCAATGACGTCATCAAAATAACCACAATGAACTTTTATTTGCTTAGCCATTTCAAGTTTTTCAATGTTTTCGCAAGCTAATTTAACATGCTCTATATCAGCATCTATGGTATCGATGTGTACATCAGGCAACCCCCAAGCCATAGACACACAGGTATACCCATATCCACAGCCCAGTTCTAAAATACGCTTAGGTTTTGCTACTTGGCACAATGCGAAAAGGCCCGCGCCATCGGTAAAACTATAAGCACCGCAACCATGTGCTTTCTGATGAAACTGCGCCTCCACGTGTAAATCATTCAATGCCTTGGGCAATATTTCTGAAAATGGCTCAATGAGTTGCTTCATTGTAAATCCTTCTATTTAACAAGGTTTAAGTGAGCTTCACTTTTAAACCGTTCACCCGTTCTCGTTACAAAATTGGCGTATATTTTATTTTTCTTAAAATCAAAAACATCCACTACTTTCGCCCCTGACGCTTCACTCCAAGCCATGATATACAAGTCGCTTCTTAATTTTGTAATATCTGCACTTTCAATGGCACTCATCCCTACTTCAGCAGAAGTTGGTGCCTTCAAATAGGTCCATTTTAATTGGCTATCCTCAAGAAACTCCATTTTTATTTCATAGCCAGCCACGGAGTATTTCACAGTAGGTAAGGTTTTTGCTTGCGCTGAATTCATCAAGATAAAAATCAACCCCAGTGAACAGCACAAAGAATAAAGCCGAGTGTTTTTAGCATTCGTCATAGTCATCACCTTTAAAAAATATAATCTTGATTGTTAGTTGAAAAATCCCACCAGATTTTCAGTCACTAAATCAATGGTCAATGGATCTTCATAAAACTGCATTTGATTACGAGCCCCTAACCACTTAAGTTGCTTTTTATCTGCTGGAATTAATGCAAATACTTCTTGAGGAATATTTGGGCCGGATGCGGCATGGTCACTGTGCAGCATTAAAACAGGGGTAGTCAGTTTCTTCGCCTCTTCACGAACATCGTGCCCCCAAATATCCAGCTCCGACATTTGCGTAATACGGTTTTCCCATAAGCCGTGGAAGTTCCAGAAACCACCTCTATCGCTCCAGCGACCATAAAATTGTTCAATCACGGGAGCCGCTAATAATGCCTGCTGATTATCTGTTGAAACAATGGGGATGTAGGCCACTTCACCGTTTTGTTCAAATACAAGTTTTGCACGCTTAGCTTGGGCGATTCGTGTGGCAACATTTTCCTTGCCACCCAAATACATATTGGCCACATCAGGGGTCAGGTAATGCCCAGCTGTCATGGCAATTTTTTCAATTCTTTTGTCTTTATTAGCGGCCTCCATCATCCAGTTAATGCCCTGACAAATACCTAAGCCATAAATTGGCATTTCCTTTCTATTGGGTAATTGAGTTAAAAAATCGACTGCTGCTTGAATGTCCTCTACTTTCGCGATTCGAGATTCGTATCGACGAGGTTTACCTGCCGACTCGCCATGAAATCTAGGGTCAAAAATCAAAACTTCATAACCCTCTTTAACTAAGCGGCTAGCGTATTGAATTGGGGCTTGTTCTTTTACAAATGCCACCGGACCCATTACTACTACACGACCTTTCACCTCATCTTTAGGCGTGAATAAATTCCCCACGACATCAAGCCCCTGACTTTTAAACACCACTTTACTAATGGTGTGATGGGCATAATTAATCGATTCATTCTGCCAAGGCTGAGTTGAGAAACTGTGCCCTTCACTGACTAAATGGCTAGGAGTACGGGCAGCCGCAGACGGACCAGAACCAGTGGCTCCGTAAGCGGGTGAAAGAGAGAAGATTGCCAAAGCGCAAAATGCGAGGGGTCGAGCTTGTTTAGAAAAATAAAGTGATGAGTGCATGATATTTCCTGCCTTAAACGAGTTAAGACATGGTAAATCCATGCTCACATCACTAATATAGGTAATAAATAATTACAGGCATGCAATATTTGCATGTAGGTTGGCATACCATGCAGAAGACCAACAACATTTCCCACAGACCTAATCTCAATAACCTGCCCTTTTTAGCTGCGCTTATTGAGCATGGCAGCATCACTCAGGCTGGTTTGGCCCTTGGCTTAAGCCAACCGGCTGCCAGTCGAATCATGGCGCAGCTTCGCAAACAAATAGATGACCCCATCTTGGTTCGCACCCGTCATGGGTATCAGTTAACCGAATATGCCATTGCACTGGGCCCGTCCATTAAGACAGCCATGGAACTGACTCAAGGGGTGTTTAAAGCCAAGAGTTTTGACCCCTTAACCGATGCTCGCACCTTAAATATCGCCACCACCGATTTCGGATTACTCACGGTCATGTTGGCTCTTAATAACCGAGTTCAACACCACGCCCCGCAAGTGTCCATTGACCAGCAAAGCTGGGATTCACAAACCCTCAGCCAATTAGAGCAAGGCCAAATTGACATGGCTTTGTTTAACGAAGGTGAGTTACCGGTAGATTGTCACCGACAATTCTTGTTTAACGAGAGCTATCACCTAGTGTGCCGTCATGATCACCCTTTATGTAAGACTGCCAATAAAGAAGACATGTTAACGAACGCAAGCCAATACCCAAGAATCACCTTTAACTACCCAACTGGAAATGGCATATCCTGTGATGATGTATTAGCACGAGCCGGCCTTAATTCACCGATCAGCAGCCACAGCAGCCCTTATTTTCAAGGGGCATTATGGATGTTGCCCAATACCGATTCTGTTATGGCAGTGCCCAGTCGAATTTTTCATATGTTTAAAACACAACTCGGATTAGTGGGCTGGGAGCTTAAGTCGTTATCTGAAACCGATCAGGCGCATTTTGAATATTACCTAGTATGGCATCATCGATCCCACGAAGACCCATTTCATATTTGGGTACGGCAACAACTTAAAGAGATCGATTTTTCATGGCCAAAGTAAAGTGGTACTGGCTAAATTGTTTTAACAAATTATTTTTAAAAAGTTGGAGCCAGTAATAAACAGCCCAATCTATGAACTGCTTATTACTTTATTGATAAGTCCGTGATTTAAAAACCCTGACTTATAAACCCATGCAATTTGCGTAATATGTCACCGTGCCGGGCCAGTCGGAAAAAATACCTTCCACTTTTACGGTTTTGGCTAAGAAATCTAATAATCGTAATTGGTCCGAATCGGTTTGAGTGGCCTCTTTAATAGATTGGTAATACCAACCACCACCTTGGGCCAATGGGCCAGAGCGCTCCAATGTCCATGTGATAATTTTTAAGCCCGCTTGTTTGGCCAGTAACGCATACTCCGATTCAATATATTCATTGTCACTATTTAAATTCACCAAAGCCCATAGCGGTGGTGCAATGTAATTAACACCATCGGCCACCAGTTGATTCATATCATCAAGGCTTGCCACAAAGCTTTCATCACTCATGCGCTCATCTAGAAATACACCTTGTTTCCCAAATTCAGGGTGCTGGGCAATCCAATACAACACATCATCTCTATTAAATGATTGCGCAAATACATCTTCGCTTGCTACATCGCTTTGAATATATTCATTAATCACTTTACTGGCATAGTCTTGCTGACTAAACCCATCAAAAGGCATATCAACCGCGGGAGCTTTTAATTCTGGCGTCATTTTTACCCCTAGGCTTTTGAATAATTCAATGCTTTCTTTATGGGTCATCAGCGTGCCATGACTGGCATAAAGATCGGTGCGCCAATTTGCGGTGCCTTTTAGGAATTCATCAACCGTTTGTGCATTAGCATTGGCTCCGTCCATCTTGCCTTTTAAGGTTTTAAATTCAGCCAAGGTAATATCACTGGTGCAACATTTGGCACTGGCAGGGTTGCCGTTTGATGCACCAACAAAAGGCTCACTGCAACTGTCTGCCAAGGGCGTAGCTAGGATATTGGTAGTGGTGTGTAAGTCACACTGTGAATGGCGACACACCAATTCTTTATCGGCAGTGAACGTCACATCGCATTCAATAATCCCTGCCCCTAAACGAGCTGCCGCCATGTAAGACTCTTTGGTATGCTCAGGGAACTGCATGGCCGCACCACGATGGCCTATGGAAAAATCTGATTTACTAAAAGGTCCGTCGCCACAATTTTCTAATTGCGACTTTAAATTGCCCAACGGCAAGTCATCCACTAAAAAATAAGGCCTAGGGCCCACCTGAACATTGGCCACAGCATTTACTTGACGCTCGCTTAAAGCGTTATCACTTGAATCACTGCTGTCATCTAAATTACAGGCGGCTAAACCTATGCAAAGTACACAAGCCACAAATTGCTTAAACAAGGTGGTCATTTTTTATCCTTTAGTTTGAATGTAGGGCTTAGCAAACTAAAGGTGTCATATTGCAGAATTATTGTGGTTGTATGAATCTTTAAAGAACATCAAGGTGATTTACACGGGTTACCTTAAATCAGTAAATTGTCGGCCTTCATCGGCATTGTTTGGTACAATGCCATTTTTATAACCTCCAAAACCCTTCATGATTGAACCTCTTAGCATACTTTTCCAAGACGACTATCTCGTAGCGGTTAACAAGCCCAGCGGCTTGCTTGTGCACAAAAGCTGGGTAGCCAAAGATGCAAACGAATTCGCCTTACAAATGGTGCGCGACCAAGTGGGAGAGTTTGTATTTCCGGTTCATCGGCTCGACCGACCTACATCGGGTGTGTTGTTGTTTGCGTTTAGTGGTGACATGGCCAGACAAGTACAGGAAAACTGGGGGGATGCCAAAAAGGATTACTGGGCAGTGGTGCGTGGCTGGCTTAAAGAGCCGGTATTGTTAGATCACTCATTAAAAGGCATGGCCGACTATGGGCAAGATGTGGGCACAGAACAAGAGGCTCAAACCGAATTTTCTCCCATGGCCACCGTAGAAATTGATGCTGAAATAGACCGCTACCCCAAAAGTCGCTTTAGCTGGATTCAAGCTACCCCTCAGCAAGGGCGTACCCACCAAATTCGCCGCCACCTAAAGCATTTAAGTCACCCTATTATCGGTGACGCTCGATACGGCAAGGGGAATTACAATCGTTACTTTGCCTCACATCTAAATGCTCATAGATTATTGCTGCACGCCAGAAGCTTAAATTTTATACACCCGGTTACTCAGCAGCCCATTACCATCACGGCTCCATTAGAAGGGGCCATGAAGGATTTATTTAGTGCCTTTAATTGGCAAGAGCCCCTAGTCTAAGTCTGCTTCTAAACTATGGCCGTGACGCTCTTGATAATGCTCAGCCAAATGAGGATACGCTTTGGCGATGCAATCAATGATCAATTCAAACGGCACTTCGCTAAATTGACCGTGATCGGCCAAATATTCCATGTGGCGCTCACCTTCCCCATTGTGCTCATGAAAAATAGAGTCTTCCAAGCCATTGAACTCCAATGGCAATACCTTCATTTGCGCACATAGCTTGTTATCAAAAGCAGGGGTGGCCTTTACCCATTTTCCCTGCAAGTACATTTCAGTGTAACCGTGCATCACAAACACATCGCTTTTAAGCCATTCAATTAAACCAGGGCTTGATAAATGATTTTTTACATCGGCCAAACCAATTCTTGCAGGAATGCCGTTCAAACGGGCAAGGGCCGCCAATAAAATAGCTTTAGGAATGCAATAAGACTGCCCTTCTTCCAAACAATGAGCCGCCGTAAAGTTCTCTTTAATGGGCTCAAATACGTAGGGGTTATAGCGAATGCCATCTCTTACCCCATAATAAAGCGCTACAGCCTTTTCTATGTCACTCATGCCCTCTTTTATGAGCTTTGCACTGAATGACTGAACCGCCTCATGCTCGAAATTAAAGTATTCGGTATTGGTTAAATATTCGTGCATACATTACTCGTAGTTTGATGACGTTTACGCTCTATTTCATTAAAACGTCTATGGTGTAATTGGCCAATAACCGCATCAACCATTTTCGCTGACCATTGTGATTATCACGTAAATCCCATAAAAATGACGTTAATTAAAACGCCTGTATGGGTGTAATCCCCATGAAACCTGAGCTGCTTCAGGTTACGCACAAATACTGTGGGTAACTTTGAGGGTAACTCGTTAGCAACCCTCGCAAAAGCCCATGGAATCTCACTCGGTGTTAAATTGATTTTTTTTTGAACAGTATGTTTTTTCTAATAAATTCAATCACTTACGCAAGTCAACAGATCAAACTTGCCAATAGGTCGATATTTAGTCACATCGATTTAAGATGATTTATTTTTGTGCATAAGCAATTTCCAGAATGCACCAATTGTTCGCAATTTCCCCTTTACAAGGATGCATAAACTGTGTGAAGAGGACAAATAACGAAATATTTACGTTGACGTTAACGTAAACTTAAATCTACACTGTCACCATGACTAAAAATGACACAATTTACACCATCAGTGATCTCGCTCAGCGCTTTGACATCACCACTCGCACCATACGTTTTTACGAAAGTGAGGGCCTACTTAGCCCTGAGCGTGCTGGCCAGAAACGTCTATATAGCCCACGGGACTACACCACGTTAAAACTCATTTTGCGCGGTAAACGTTTAGGCTGGTCGTTGGCCGAAAGTCGCGAACTCATTCAAATGTATAACCCAGCGCAAAATAATCAGGCGCAATATCAAAAAGTATTAGAGCGAGTTCAAGAAAGTCGCGAACGCCTACAACACCAATTAAATGATATTGAAGTGATGATGCTTGAATTAGACGAACACGAAGACCAAGTGCGCCAAGCCATGCAAAAGACCTAAATATTTAAACTTTCATTTTTTAGCTTAAAAACGATTCAAAATAAAAATAAGGAATTAACATGAAAAGCATTTATAAAGAGTTCAATTTTGGTTTAGGGGAAACCATCGATATGTTGCGTGCACAGGTAAATGAATTTGCCAGTCGTGAAATTGCCCCGCTTGCCCAACAAACCGATGTGGAAAATGCATTTCCAAATACCCTTTGGAAAAAGTTTGGCGACATGGGTCTATTAGGTGTCACCGCTGAAGAGCAGTACGGCGGCATCAACATGGGTTATCTGGCCCATGTGGTGGCCATGGAAGAAATCAGCCGCGCCTCTGCCTCTATTGGTTTAAGTTATGGCGCATTCTCTAATCTTTGTGTCAATCAACTCACTAAAAATGGCAATGATGCACAAAAGGCTAAGTACTTACCTAAGCTCTTAAGCGGAGAACACGTGGGCGCCCTTGCCATGAGCGAACCCAATGCAGGCAGTGATGTCGTCAGCATGAAATTACGAGCCGATAAAAAAGACGACAAGTACATTTTAAATGGCGGCAAGATGTGGATCACCAATGGCCCAGATGCCGACGTATATGTGATTTACGCCAAAACCGATTTTGAAAAAGGTGCCCATGGCATCACAGCCTTTATTGTAGAACGTGATTTCCCAGGATTTAGTCGTGGTCAAAAGCTCGACAAGTTAGGCATGCGCGGCTCCAATACCTGCGAACTCATTTTTGAAAATTGCGAAGTGCCCGAAGAAAATATCATGGGCGGCTTAAACCAAGGGGTTAAAGTTTTAATGAGTGGCCTAGATTATGAACGGGTGGTATTAAGCGGTGGCCCCACCGGCATCATGCAAGCCTGTATGGATTTAGTCGTGCCTTACATTCATGACCGCCAACAATTCGGAAAAAGCATCGGTGAGTTTCAATTAATTCAAGGTAAGGTCGCTGACATGTACAGCACCATGAACGCCTGTAAATCTTATTTGTATGCAGTGGCCAATGCTTGTGATCGCGGTGAAACCACTCGTAAAGATGCAGCCGGTGTCATTTTATATTGCGCAGAGAAAGCCACCCAAATGGCATTGGATGCCATTCAAATTTTAGGAGGCAATGGTTACATCAATGACTTTGCCTGTGGGAGATTACTGCGCGATGCCAAACTTTATGAGATTGGCGCAGGCACCTCAGAAGTCAGAAGAATGTTGATTGGCCGTGAAATTTTTAACGAGTCAAAGTAGTGGGTCATTGCTGCGTTTAATGAACGGTAAAACTTGTGAGAGGCCAACTGCCCTCTCACCTATAAAATTTCGTTTAGATCTAATTTATAAAACTTAAAAATTAGCGCTAAAATTAAGGGTATCCAATGCCAGTTATACATTCAAAAATAAATCCCCACGCAAGCGACTTTAAAGACAATGTCGCCTTTAACCTAGAAATGGTGGCAGATTTACACAAACTCGTACAAAGCATTTCTTTAGGGGGCGGAGAAACGTCACAAGCGCGCCATAAAAGTCGTGGAAAACTATTACCCCGTGAACGCATCGCTCATCTACTAGATGAAGGATCACCTTTTTTAGAGGTGGGCCAACTGGCTGCCCATGAAGTGTATGACGACCACGTGCCCTGTGCAGGCGTAGTGGCAGGTATTGGTAAAGTTAGTGGCGTAGAATGTATGATCGTGGCAAACGATGCCACCGTCAAAGGGGGGTCTTACTACCCGCTTACGGTTAAAAAACATTTACGGGCCCAAGAGATTGCTCAAAAAAATTATCTGCCTTGTATTTATTTAGTAGACAGCGGCGGCGCTAACCTGCCCCGCCAAGATGAAGTATTTCCCGACAGAGATCACTTTGGGCGAATTTTTTTTAATCAAGCTAATATGTCAGCCATGGGCATTCCGCAAATAGCAGTGGTCATGGGCAGTTGCACGGCAGGTGGTGCCTATGTGCCGGCCATGGCCGATGAATCCATTATCGTAAAAGAACAAGGCACCATCTTTTTAGCCGGCCCACCGCTTGTGCAAATGGCCACAGGTGAAGTGGTCGACTCGCAAACTCTTGGGGGCGGTGACATGCACACATCCACCAGTGGCGTGGTGGATCACCTAGCCGAAAATGATGAACACGCCCTGCAGCTAGCCCGCCAATCCATCGACCGATTAAATTGGCAAAAACAAACCCAATTAGATGTACGCAAAGTTATCGCTCCTCTTTATGAAGCCAAAGAGTTGTATGGCATTATTCCTCAAGATTTAAAAAAGCCCATGGATGCCCGTGAGATTATCGCCCGCATTGTAGATGGCAGTGACTTTGACGAATACAAAGCGCGCTTTGGCACCACCCTGGTTACCGGCTTTGCCCGAATATATGGTTATCCTGTGGGCATCGTTGCCAACAACGGTATTTTATTTTCAGAAAGTGCTCAAAAAGGTGCCAACTTTATTGAGCTATGCTGTCAGCGCAACATTCCCCTTATTTTTTTACAAAACATCACAGGCTTCATGGTGGGTTCTAAATACGAACAAGAAGGCATCGCCAAACACGGCGCTAAAATGGTGAACGCCGTAGCTTGCGCCAAGGTGCCTAAGTTCACCATGGTATTTGGTGGCAGCTTTGGGGCGGGTAATTATGGCATGTGCGGGCGAGCATACGATCCAAACTTTATGTGGATGTGGCCAAACGCCCGCATTAGTGTCATGGGTGGCGAACAAGCCGCTGGTGTTATGTCATTAATCACCAAGGGCGCAAAAGAAAAGCGAGGTGAAACCTTTAGTGAAGAAGATCAAGAAAATTTCAAAGCGCCACTGTTAGAAAAATATGAAAAGGAAGGTCATCCTTATTACGCGTCGGCAAGACTATGGGATGACGGCGTCATTGACCCTGCGCAATCTCGAGAAATTTTAGGCCTTGCCATTAGTGCATCATTAAATGCGCCCCAGCAAGAAACCAAATTTGGCATTTTTAGGATGTAATGATGAATACTCCCCAAGAGATGACAGATAAAAATTTACTAGTGGAAATAAACGCAGGAATTGCCCGCCTTAGTTTAAACCGCCCAGATGTACACAACGCCTTTGACGATGTTTTAATTACACAAATTATCGAAGCCCTTGAAAACATTGAAGCCAATGACGAAGTGCGCGTGGTGGTTCTCACCAGCAAGGGTAAACACTTCAGTGCAGGAGCCGATTTAAATTGGATGAAGCGCATGGCCACGTTAACTGAACAAGAGAACCGTCATGACGCCCAACACCTTGCCCAGCTAATGCACACATTAAATGACTTAAGCAAACCCACCATCGCCTTAGTTAACGGAGCAGCTTATGGAGGAGCCGTGGGTTTAATCGCCTGTTGTGACATGGCCATT
Source organism: uncultured Bermanella sp. (assembly GCA_913058575.1). Taxonomy (GTDB): domain Bacteria; phylum Pseudomonadota; class Gammaproteobacteria; order Pseudomonadales; family Oceanobacteraceae; genus Bermanella. The sequence goes on along the minus strand of CAJXRF010000038.1, from coordinate 22,358 downwards.
GCTACCGTGCGCAGCCGCTTTTGCTTAAGCGAAGTAAAAATTGGGTTAAGCCCAGCAGTTATTAGTCCATTTGTGGTATCGGCCATGGGAGAGCGCGCCGCACGACGTTATTTCTTAACCGCCGAAAGTTTTGATGCCCACCAAGCAGCCCAGCTCAATCTCGTACACGAAGTGGCTCAAAATGAAAGTGAACTGGCTAAAATGGCTGATGACTTTATTCAAGCGTTATTGCAAAACAGTCCACAAGCCATGCATAAAACCAAACAACTCATTAAAGAAGTGAGTCGAGGTGACATTAACCAAGACATGCGCGATTACACGGTTAACCTTATTGCTGCTATTCGAGTGAGCGAAGAAGGACAAGAAGGACTAGGTTCATTTTTAGAGAAAAGAAAACCTAATTGGGCCAATTCAAGGCTTGTGCCTAAAGAAACAGGTGAGAAATAACATGACAACAACTAATACGTCCCCTAAACCGTCTCTTAAAAAGATTGCTCGCCTTTTAATCGCCAACCGTGGCGAAATTGCCATTCGTATTATGCAAAGCGCACAAAAAATAGGCATTCATTGCATTGCTCTTTATAGCGACGCTGATAAGAATGCCATGCACGTCAAACAAGCCAATGAAGCCTGGTACATTGGCGCAAGTCCGGCTAAAGAAAGTTACTTACAAGTAGAAAAGATTTTACAAGTGGCCAAGGACGCAAAGGCCGATGCCATTCACCCAGGCTACGGATTTTTATCTGAAAACGCCGGCTTCGCCCAAGCCATACAAGAGGCAGGCATTATCTGGGTGGGTCCTCCGGTTTCTGCCATAAAAGCCATGGGCTCAAAAAGTGAGTCTAAAACGTTAATGGAAAAAGCCAGTGTACCGCTAGTGCCCGGTTACCATGGAGATAACCAGGATGAAACTTTTTTAAGTGGGCAAATTAAAAACATCGGTTTTCCAGTATTAATAAAAGCCAGTGCCGGTGGTGGGGGCAAAGGCATGCGAGTGGTGGAAAATGAATCACAAATTGCAGCAGGCATCAGTGCCAGTAAACGTGAAGGCTTAAATAGTTTTGGTGATGATAAGTTGTTGGTTGAAAAATACATCACACGCCCGCGCCACGTTGAGATTCAAGTTTTTATGGATCAACAAGGTAACGGTGTTTATTTGTTTGAACGCGACTGCTCTATTCAACGCCGTCATCAAAAAGTAGTGGAAGAAGCCCCTGCACCACAGTTTAATGAAACAGACCGTACTGCCATGGGTAAAGCGGCTATTCAAGCCGCAAAAGCCATTGATTATGAAGGGGCTGGCACCGTAGAGTTTCTTTATGAAGAAAGCCCAAATGGCTCAGGCACATTTTATTTCATGGAAATGAATACGCGCCTTCAGGTTGAACATCCCGTTACTGAAATGATTACCGGTCTTGATCTTGTTATTTGGCAATTAAAAGTCGCTCAAGGAGAAGCCTTACCTTTAAGTCAGAATCAACTCTCCATCAATGGTCATAGCATGGAGGTGCGTATATACGCTGAAGACCCAGATAACGAATTTTTACCCACCACAGGCATCCTAGACTTTGTAGCGCTTCCAACACTAGTGGAAGGAAAAGTGCGTTTAGACACGGGCGTAAAACAAGGAGACGCGGTAAGCCCTTATTACGACCCTATGATCAGTAAGTTAATCGTTTGGGGAGAAGACCGCCAACAATGTTTAAGCACCTTAAAACAAGCATTGCAGGAATACCAAATTGCAGGAGTGACGACCAACCTTTCCTTTTTACGAAAAGTGGTGAACGTAGAAGCTTTTAAACAAGGTAATGTGAGCACACAATTTATTGAGGAATTCAATGATCAACTCTTAACCACACAGGACGTGAAGCAGCATCACTTATTCGCGGCCATTTCTCACCACATGCTCACTCGCAATAGTCAAGGTAAGGAACAAAGCCTCGCCAGCGACGACATAAACAGCCCTTGGCATAACGTGACGGCCTTTCGATTGAATCAACCTGCTCGTGAAATACTCAATTTTAAATTAAAAAATGAAGAGGCGCTTTGTGTTTCTGTGGACACGACCAGTGAAAACAGTTGGAATATTTTATTACAAGAACAGGTCTATGCCATTACCGCCCGACTAGAAAGTGGCCAGGTACAATATGAAGTCAGCGCCTCTGATAATTCTTCCGTTAGCTGGCACGGTGCACGGGTTATTCGCCATGACCATAAACTCTGGGTGTACGATGCCGATGGTGAAAGCCAATTTGAATTCAACCGCCAAGACTATAATCAGTTAGATGAACAACAGGGCAGTTTAAAAGCGCCCATGAACGGCACCATAATTCAAGTGGATAGCCAGGCTGGTCAAGTTGTTAAGGCTGGTGATGTATTAATGATCATGGAAGCCATGAAAATGGAACATGCTATCAAAGCCCCAGAAGACGGCACAGTAAAAGAAATTAGCTTTAAAGTGGGTGATTTAGTGGATGAAGGGGCCCTGTTACTTGAAATGGAAGAAGCCTAGCTGTTAAGGCTTCAAGCTATTAAAAATAAAGGTTACAGAAAAATTAAATTCATAAACCCACTTCTTGAGTTATTAACGGTTGAATTATTAACATGACATTACCAAAGCAGGTTGAAATCATTGAAGTGGGTCCCAGAGACGGCTTGCAAAATGAACCGAATATTTTATCTACACAGCTGCGTGTTGAGTTAATTGAGCGCTTAGCAAAGGCAGGGATTCAAAAAATCGAAGCGGGTAGCTTTGTATCGCCCAAATGGGTACCCCAAATGGCTGGCACCGATTTGGTGTTAGATAAGCTCAACGCCAGCTCTGTCAAACAACAAAGTGGTGCAAAGTATGCTGCACTCACCCCTAATTTAAAAGGGCTTGAAGGGGCCATTAAACATGGTGCCGATGAAGTGGCTATTTTCAGTGCTGCCAGTGAGAGTTTCACTCAAAAGAACATTAATTGCTCTATTGAAGAAAGCCTGCAACGTTTTGACACTATTATGGCACAGGCTAAAAAAGTTAATATGCCGGTGCGTGGCTATGTCTCGACTGTCATAGGCTGCCCTTATGAAGGTGATATTGCCCCCAAAAAGGTAGCGCAAGTAGCCAGCTATTTATATGAAATGGGTTGTTATGAAATTTCTCTTGGTGACACCATAGGAGTGGGTACCCCTTTAAAATTTAAAAACATGCTAAACGAAGTGATGAAAAAAGTACCCTGTCATAAACTGGCTGTGCACTGTCACAATACCTACGGCCAAGCGCTTACTAATATATACGCCAGTTTGGAATTAGGCATTAATAAAATAGACAGTTCCGTAGCGGGTTTAGGGGGCTGCCCTTATGCCAAGGGGGCCAGCGGTAACATCGCAACGGAAGATGTTTTATTTATGCTAAATGGCATGGACATTACAACCAACATTAATTTAGATGAAGTCATTAATATTGGTCACTGGATTTGCAAAGCACTAAATAGAGAAAACCAAAGTAAGGTGGGGGCCGCTTATTGAACCCTATTGATAAATAAACACAACTTTGGAATAGCGATCGTTCAGGTAAATAGTTTTAACTGAATGATCATCTATTTTCAATCATACAAAACACCCAGTGCTAACCAGCGTTTACAATTAATGCCAAAAATATATCTATTTTATTTGATCATAGCCTGTGGCATCGGTTAGTAATAATTTACTGCGCACAAAAATACCATTACCCCGACCAATCTCTCGGTCTTGCTCATCATAGACAATGGCTTCCGCGATAAACTGACTTTTATTTTTATTCACCACCTTGCCTACTGCGCGCATCTTTCCTTGCGCAACAGGGCGAGTAATGTAAGTGGTAAAACTGGTGGTTAATACAAACACTTCTTCTTCCAGCGAATTCGCCGCAAAAAAAGCCGCATCATCTAACATTTTGAAATACACCGAACCATGCACGCCTCCCCCTGAATGCTGATGCTTTTTAGTAGCGTTAATTTCAATTACCGCTTCTCCTTGCGTAACCGTCATTTCAGGCAAGTAAAACTCATTAATTGGGGCGGCGGCATACATGCTTTCAAGATGGCGAAAATGTTGGGATTGGCTCATATTTAGAATCCTTAAGTAGGTTAACCTAATAACAGGAAATGACTGGCGATTAATTAAAAGCGCAAACGATTTTTATTTGGTAACTCTATGGAAAATATTTAAGTCGTAAACCACTAACTTTAAATGTACCGACTTTAACAGACACCCAAACTGTACCGAACGATTCAGTTTGATATCATAACACATTAGCCCTACGAATCTAGCGATTTCATAAGCCCAAAAAACAGTTTGAATTAAAGAGTAACTTAAAAATAAATCAATTAGCCAAGAGCTTAAACTTATCTAACAAGCAGCATAAAGGTGATTAACGTTTAAGAGTTAAAAAATATTGGCGCTCTTCTTTAGTGAATTTCTCAATGGCATAACGCAGCATAGTACGAGGCATATGGTTTATATGTTTTTTTAAGAACGCCTCAAGAAGCTCCCTATCACGCTTACCTAATTCACGCAGCATCCAACCCACTGCTTTATGAATCAAATCCTCTGGGTCTTCTAATAAGGCTTCATAGATATTTAAAGAAAGCTTGAATTCATGAGCTCGAATAAACTGAAAGCTCGCCAGTACCGCAATACGGCGCTCCCATAATGAATCTGATTTCACCAGTTTATGTAAAGTGCCTTGCCCTTTTGTAAATAAATCATTATCGATTAAGCCTTCGTTAAGCAGGTGCTGCCCCACTATATAATGGGCCGAGCAGTCCACTAGATCCCAGTTATTAATGTATTGAGTATTAGCCAAATACACCTTATAAATATTCGCTTGTTCATCAAATGAGGATTTTTTAAATAACGTCACCATTAGCAACAAAGCAAATATGCGAATTTCGTGGTACTGGGATTTAAGTAAGGACTGAGCCGTCGCTAAATCCGCTTCTTTAAACAGTTTAATGGTGGCACGAATGACGGGCATGCGTATGCCAAGAAAAATATCCCCTTCGCCATATTCTCCCGGGCCTGTTTTAAAAAAACGCTGGGAGTGCTCGGCAATATTAGGGTTGCCAAGATTAACGAGGTATTTGTGAATGTCTTTATGGTGCATATTCCATCCTTGCGATTCTTCTATCAATGACAATTGACTTTATAAACTGACACAGCCACCTTTACATCGGCTGGGCTTATTGTTGTTCGTTATATCATTTATCATTAAATCAAGGCCAGAATATTGACCATAAGTATTAAACCCTCTAGCCGTTTAAATCGAGCCTACTAAGCAAGATGTTTCCAGAAAGGCCTTAACATCAATAATATTAAAAACACCAATGATGGCCCACGTTTTTTCTTACTCCATAAAAACTGAAATTGCCCGCGTAAAAAGTCGGCCCCTAAAAATGCGTCAGCCAGTTCTTTCGATTCACGAGCATTAGCACTTTCTAATTCCGCCAGCTCACTGCCCCCAAGAAAAGCACGACCCTGCCCTGTTGCTATCCAATCAAGAGCAATGCGTTGAGCCTCTTCTTGCAATTGATCACTAGGCACTACCCATTGCACAAGGCCTGCTTCAAGAGCTTGAGCCGCGGTGGGTTTCCACCCTTCAGCACCCAACATGCGTTGTGCCCCTTGTTCGCCCATCAAACGAGGGAAGTGGATGCTAGAACAACCTTCAGGTGTGATGCCTAACGCAGCAAATGGCGTAGAGAAAGTGGCGTCTTGTGAAGCGATGATGCCATTACACAAGGTCGATGACGTCACACTGGCACCAATGGCTGGGCCATTCATGGCCACCAGTATGGGCTTAGGGAAGTGTAAAAATACTTCAAATAGCTGCTGATTATGATCCACTATCATTTTGTGTAATTTTTTAGGGTGCATGGGCTTTAAAGTGCCACCAAAATTAACCCCAGCCGAAAAGTAGTGACCGCTGCCGGTAAAGATAACCGCTTTGGTTGCTTCATGTGTGGCAGCCTGCTTAAGGGACTCTTTAAAGGCATCCATCATTTGGGCTGTCCAGCCATTTAACTTTTTAGGCTTGTTCATCATGATGGTAAGCACACCATCTTTTATAGATGTTTGGACGTACTCTGCAGCACTTTTTGACAAATTAAGTTCATTCACAATGAACAACTCCCGAATAAAATAGCCTTGGATTATTACTGATATTATTGCGCCAGGCCAGTCTTGCCACACAAACACCACTGATGGCTGAAAAAGAAGCCACTGACGTGAAACAAGGAAAGAAAAAGACAATAGAAATGAAAGAAACCACTTATTAAAATAAAAAAGCCTGCATCAGCAGGCTTTAAATCACTTCGCGGGCGTCCGCGAAATGAGATTGAACTTCTTAGTATTTACTTACCTAAAGCGGTCATTTGCTCTTTGTAATCTTTTGCAATGGCTTCATCTAAGGTTTTTAGCAAACCAGCACGCATTTTTAACTTAGTGGCTTTGTGAGCTGCTAAATTCAAACCTGACAAACGCTGAGCTTCTGCCATGGCGGTTTTCATTAAGTCGTCAGCAGGCACAATTTTATCTAAGAAGCCCCCTTCAACGGCTTCGGCTGGAGAGTACATTTGCGCATTGTTCACAGAACGCTGGAAGTAAGAAGGCGTTAAACGAGCGCGAGGTAATTCAATTCCAAAGTGGTGCATGGTCATGCCAATTTGAACTTCGTTTAAACCCAACTGGAACGGACCATCAACGCCCACACGGTAATCACAAGCCATTAACGTAAAGCAGCCTTGCGCCACTGAATGACCAGTACACACGCCAATAACAGGGGTAGGAAACGCTAACAAGCGACGGCACAAAGTAGAACCGGCCTTCACCATTTCAACACCGTTAACAGGGTTGGCTTGAAACACTTTTAAATCAAAACCAGCAGAGAAAATACCAGGCTGGCCCACAATCATTACAATTGCTTTGTCTTGCTCGGCTTGATCCAACGCACCATTAATGGCGGCAATGTGATCAGGAGACATGGCGTTTACTTTGCCGTTTTGAAGGGTAATGGTGGCAACTTTACCGTCTAACTGGTAATTCACTAAATCTGTCATGATGAGCTCTCTGAGTAAATATGGTGATGGATATCAAAATATACGGAGCGCATTTTAAGAAATTAAAAATTAACTAGCCAGTTATTCTGGCTATATTTTCAGGTTATCCATATTTCCAAAATTGCCATTACCGATTTCCAATGAGCGCTTTTGACAATTAATATCAAAATAAATAACCTTTTCTATCAGCTTGCCACAGAGCCTGATTTATCAGGTAAGTCTTCCAATGCCTTGTAAATATAATGAGGCTCTTCAAGCGTAATGAAATGGTTGGTATTTTGAGTTTGTATCATTTGCATACTGCTGGAAATTTTTATCCCTTCTTTAATGCTGGCCACCATTGTACGGCAACTTAACACATCGTCTCGCTCACCAATTAATGCCGTAACATGGCTAAAGTTTTTATACACATCAAACGATGTATTTTGCTGCCACAAAATAAGATTTTTAACATTTTTTACAAAGGTTTTATATTGCTTAGGGGTTGAAAAAGAACTAATAATTAATTTCGCCTTTAAAGGGTTGCTGGGGCGCATGATGGGCAGTTTAGCGAGCTTTTCTAAACTGATATTGCGGTTCATGCCATAAAACAGAGGCAAAAAATAAGGTGCAACAACATGGGCTACCCTAGTAGCCATGGGACCAGCTGGCGTTCCCTTAGGCACCACCGCCGCCTCTAGAATAAGCGAAACGGATTCTTTGGTGAGTTGTGGAAATTGGCGCCCCGTATCAATGGCCACCGCCCCACCACGAGAATGCCCATGAATAACTACATCCTCTGCACTGGCTAACGTTTCGATCGCTTGCCCTACCCAAAATGCATCGTGTTCAATGGTGCCCATGCCAAAAGGGTTAGCAGGCCAATTTAATGCTTGGGCAGCCTTTACAGGAAAAGGCGCGTGGTACCCTGCATTGCCCATATATATAACTTCATGTTCACAGTTTTTATAAGCCTCTTGAAAATAACAGGCATCTTCTGTAAAACCGGGAAAACAAATAACGCTTTTCTTGGCCACACCTTTAGCGCGTTGTATCGCGATCACGGTATCGCCAATAATAAAGACGTCGCCTCGCTCACGATTAAATGCACCAGCTTCAAATGTACCAAAATGAATTTGCTTTAAGTGTTTGTTGGTCCAATGCTGACGATAAAGGTGAAAGGCTATGAGAAAAAGAGCGGTAAGAGTGAATACGGTCATGGTAGCCTGCTGATTGGAAGCGTTATTTAACTGGCGCCCTGTGATACCTGCTCACAGCGCTATGGGTGCTTCAATATATTAAGAACCCCCAAAGTATGCCAAAGAGCGCTTATTATCAATGAGAATTCATGACTGATAAGTAAATAAAAATGCCAATACTCACACAATTTTAAAAGAAACCTGAAGAGCCATGGAATGAGCTTTAAAAATTAATCCTTAAGCACAGCCTGTGCTTCACACCGTCCTGATTTAATAATTAAAAATAGACCAAGGGCTACTTCTAATATTTCAACAGCTATGAATGATAACTGCAGCTGACTTAACTCACCAACCATTAAGCCTGCAATGAGTCTAAAAACAATAAACGAAGTGATAATGGTCACGGCTAACTATTGCTGAATAAAGCCACGTCTTACTGAGGTAAAAAAGCAAGGATATGGCCACACCAACACCCACCATAAGGCTGCAATAAATCAAAATAAAGGCCACCTTACCATCCAAATCGTTGGCACTGAGGCCAATGCGCAATAACTTGGCATCTATGTCCAACAATACGTTAAAACCTGACACCACGAAATAAAGGGACATGATGAGTGTGTAGATTTTTCCTAGCGTATAAATTTTAATATTTTAGCCCTGCCTTTAATAATTAAACAGAAGTTAGCACTGAACTAAATAATCCTTGTTGTTTTACGAAAGAACATATTACCAAACTTTTTTGTGCGAAATACGTAATAAAAGCCAAACCGTTCACGGTATAAAACGGGATGAGGATCAACAACATGGTGGGGAGGCACCATTGAAATTGACCATTTCTCCGTAGCCTCATTGGCCCAAGTAATATCACCTTTATATTCTTTCTCTAAATTGTCCGCAAGGCGAACATACAATATAAATTGATTACCAGAGCGAACTTCAAACCGATAAGTATTTTTTTGCCAAGCTGCATGACTACCAGGGTAAAAACGATCATCCACTTCATAATGACCAATTATATTATCTTTATTAACCTTTTTAAGGCTTAACACCCAAGATAACGATAGAAGTACGGACATGAACATTAATGGCACCAGCCAAATTAAAATAACCTTTTTAAGATGTAATAAATCTCTAGAATTAAAATAATCTAAAAGGCTTAAGACACTTTTATAAATTAGAATTAGGGTGATAAGTACAAATAAGAGTAACCAGAGTCCTGCCAACATACACCCCTAACTTAAAAGCCCATTCAACTGATACACAAGCACATTAATGGCATGACGGCCTTTGTACCTCAGCCAACAAAATTAAACTTAAACCAATTAAAGGAATATTAGTAGTAACGGGATTAAACGCCCCAGTTAAAAGGTTAGGTTGCAATACAGCAACAAAAAATAACAGCCCTATTAACCCCGCAATATTGAGTAAAACAATCATTCGGCTTTTATAAAATACGATAAAAACTAAACCGAAGATCAGTTCACCCACCCCGGCTGATTTGGTAATAAAATAAGATATTTCATCTGAAAACCCAAGGCTTGCGGTCATGGCTTTTTCGAGAGGATCAATTTGTAACAACTTGGGAAACAGGCCATGATACATCCAGCTCATACCCACTATGAACCTAGCAACTTGTTGGGGTGACATCTGATACATCCTTGTTTACACTATTTTTGTATTTTCTACTTTTTTGATCAGGCTAATATTGTGAAAACGGAAAAGATACCAGCCTATTATTTAATATACACTTAAAGTTGACAAAACTTTAGATGGGGATTTTCTACCTAAAACATCACTGAAAATGGACTCTTCATCGATATAATCTAAATCTAAAACACTGTTAACATCACCATAAAGAACACTCTTTGAATTAGAGTTTAGTGGCTTATTAAAATACATAGTGGCTATTGTCTTGGATACGACTTTTCTAAACCGCGCATTAGTTTCTACAATATCAAGGAAATTCCATTCTGATTTTCCTTCAAGCTTGTTATTAGACACGATTGCAAAATTTTGCCCCTCACTATAAGTGAAATCAAACTTAGATGGGCCACCAGGCAGGTACATATTTAGGTGAGTTATGCCTATAAATATGGCATCTTGATTGAATGAATAATTCCAATATTGATATTTCATTTGTCGAATTACATTATCAGTTTTTAATTGCTTACGCGCCCCATTCCATGCACTTTTCACAAACAGTAAGCGCTCTGTCACACCCACTTTTATATTAAAGGTTTTTTGATAATAATCCGCTAGGGATATCAAATATTCAGGTGCTACGTAACCGATAGGCACAAAATAAACATCAGCCGACAGCTCTTCTTCATAGGCATCTAACTTGGGGTAAGTGAACGCACAAGATGTAATGAATAAACTGATGGTGAATACACATAGCGCCTTTATCAATTGGGGCATATTACTCTCTTAAACTGAGTCACACCCGAAACTTGTCATTTCACACATAGCCTTTAAAGGTATACGCCGATGGGAAAATGAACAAACTAGGGGATTTTGAAAAGGAGCGATTTTAGAGTAACCATCAAGGCATTCATAGCCTTTTAAATGACCGAGATTGACATGAATTAGACACTAGAACTGACTAATATTTCGTTTATCATCAAAGACATGTTTAGTGAGAGCAAAAGGAAACTTGCTCTCACTATTTATACTGACTCAAATAGTCGCCATTAAGGCCGACTTCAACGTATCCATAGCCGCATTCATAGCCTTCTGAACTGCCGACTTGGCCATTATTTCTAGGCTAATTAACTCAGCTTCTAAGACCAATCTTTCCCGGCCCAACTCACTTTCAAATTCTTCTTCATTAATGTCGCCACTGGTTCTGGCTTCAACTAATTCAGCTATAGCGTCTTTATTATTTTGTAATACCTTTAATACGTCTTGGCCGACCGTTCCGGCTTCATCACCCAGCACGTTAGCGGCACTTTTAGCCATGTCATTGAATACGCTTGATAGATCGAAACTCATAATATAATCCTTTATTAATTAACGTGGTTTACTGAGAAGTGGTGGGCTTACTTTCTTCGCCTTTTATCATGGCCAAAAAGACGCGCTGAAACTGCTGGCGATGGCGTTTGATAATAAAGTCAGAAATAGTGTCTTTCTTTTGATGGGTTTTTCTATCATCGCTCCATAAAGTTTGGGCGATTTCTACCTGTTTGAGAGTGAGTTCATTGGTGGAGCGAACTTGTTGTCTTAGTTTCAGTGCATTGAGGTCCACTTCTACTTCAAGGTATTGTTGAGCTGATTTCTGATAAGTTCTTTTGTCTTTAGATAGGTAAGACAACTGAGCATAGAAGTAGTCTACTTTCTTAGCGACGAGCTGCATTTGGTTTAAAGATTGCTCATCATAATTTGATATTTGATTAATAGTGCAGGCGTTGAGGAGTAACAGCGCCATGGAAAGCATAATGGCTTTCGTTAGGTGTATTGATTTCATTAGGCTTCCTTTCCATTCTTTGAATATGAATATTGTACTAGGTGAGGGCTCTTTATTAGTAATTTCTTTCTACTCTAATTTTTATAAGCCGTACCCACCATGGTAATGCAGTTTGGGCAGCCACTTAATGCATGGTTATTATTGGTACTAATATACATACCGCCAGTTCCTAACTGCTGATGCTGTACAATGACATGAGTTGCCCCCATTTGGGCTGCTTTATTTCGTAAGTCATTACGACATTGAATAATATTGGTAGAAGCTGAGCGGCCATTCATACCTACGTCACAGCTCACATCCCCCATGGCTATAAATTCACCGACATTAGAGTTAGGCAGTTGCGAATAAAGCTGCACACTTCTACCCGCTTGTGATAACTCAATTGATGCACAACCTGTGAGGATTAGGCACATTGCAACGGATAATATTTTCATAACTAATTAATTCCTTTTCTACTAGCGCACTACTGATTATTTAAAGTAGCGTTTATAATTGTCTATTATTTTATGTTTAACACGAATTAGTCTTAGTTAATCCTGACTCAAGCCAAGTTCTTTTTGCTTTACTTTGGTTAAACCAAGTGAAACTAAGCGATGAGACTCAGTAAGGTAATACATTAAGTCATCATCATTCTCTTTTATACTATGAAACAACTGTATCCACTTCATACCTCTATTAGCAAAATAAGGCGCTGGCCTATAGCCTTCGGATTCTTTTAAAAATCCAAAATCTAAATCGGATGTTTTAAAAACAAAAGCGGGATCCTTATTGTCGCCCCAACCACCAATCGCAAATACCTTACCACCCACTTTCCAAACGTGAGAACCTCCCCATTGAACAACATAAGTCGTTGCAGGTAAGGAGCTGCAAAACTGATTAAATTGATCGTAATTCATTTAAGCTCCATATGTAGGCATGACACCAGTGGAATACATGAAAAATCGATTTTTTTGAGTCGGATTTACTCTTTTACTAGGCATCAATGGCAACTTCATTACAGATAACCCACCCAGATAAACCGTAAGAAGTAGAGATGCTAAAAAACTTCAGTTCCATCTGTACGGATTCACAAATAAACTCTTCCTTAGTTTTAAAACGCATGGGTAAACCCCATTTTTGATAGTACTGAACTTGACTCTCAAACGAGTTATAAAACTCATTTGAATTGAGCTCTTCAAGCGCTAATATAACATTACCTTCGAGGACGTTTTCAAAACGATGACCAATGACTCCGCTAAATATTATTACACCTTCACCAGTTCCGTGAGGCTCATTTAGCTTTAAAGTAATCTCTTTGAGATGACAGTTTACGTTGTACTCAAATATGTTGAAATCGTGGAAATTTTCCATACATTACCTGCATAGCATTTTATAAAGAGCACGCCCGTCTTGCCATGTTCGACAATTGCCACGTACCTCTAATTTTTTATGTTGAAAATATTTTGAATGTAATTCATAACCTTTTCCTCGCAAAGCGAGAGCTCTTATTATTTTCTTTTAGAAAGTACTAACACTCTGATTAATTTCGCTTTCAAATTTGCGTACAGTGTAAAGCGAGCACCAAACAGAAGCAATTCAGTTTAATTCTTTACTTAAAGGGAATGAAACTGTTTGTGTAGCCAATACATTTATGGGCATAAAGAAGCGTGACGATAACAACAGAGGCGTAAGTAGCGCTGAAATCGTTTTATTTTTCAGCATCAGGAAGCACAGGAAGCACAGGAAGCACAGGAAGCACAGGATGTGCTGGATAGGTTCGTAGGGCAGAACGCCCGTTTGAACCGGGTTGCTCGACAAAATAGAAAAGATTGAAGATTAATCGTACGGGCCGACCACTGGGGTGTGGGGGTAAGTGACATACATGGACGTAGGAAATGAAGATATTGTCGGGAACAAGTATCTTTCCCCCGCTGGAAGAGACATCTAGCAAAAGCAATTCTGAATAAAGCCAGTTTAAAGTCAAAGTCCAGAAATGATAAAGCAGGCCGAAGCCTGCTTTATCACACTCAAAAAGCTAAGTGCTTAACGATTACAAGAATAACTCACGCGCTTCAGCAGGAGAGGCAATCTCACGCCCCGCATCACGTGCCACCTGAGCCAAGGCCTCAATCAACTGACCATTGCTAGTCGCACGCTCACCACCAGGCAAGTAGAAAGTATCTTCCAAACCCGTACGCAAGTTGCCGCCTAATTCAGCTACCTTTTTATGCACTGACCAAATTTCTTCACGACCAATCACTGTGGCCTGCCAATGGCTGCCCGGCTTCAAGTATTTAACAATCAGTTCAAGTAACTCAGGATCAGCTGGCATACCAGAATCCACACCCATTACTAGGTTGTAATCTAGCTTGTCTACCATGCCTACTTCTTGGAACATGCCCACCGAGCGAATGATGCCCACATCGAAACATTCAAATTCTGGACGGCAGTTTTCTTCTTTCATGACCGCCAGCAATTCTTCAATTTTTTCTACGGTGTTTTGAAACAACATGGGCGGCCATGCCCATGTACCGTTAGAGCGCGTCTTAAGATAGTTTAAAGAACCTGCGTTTAACGCGGCAATTTCTGGCTTGCCCATACGAATACAATCAATTGGGCCTTGCTGATCACGGCCGATGGTGCCTGTGGTGTAATTAATGATTACGCCAGGGCAGGCTTCGCGAATAGCATCGCTCATTTCCAATGCCACTTCTGGCTGCCAAGTAGGCAGGTGACCCTTGCCATCGTCTTGAGAGCGGAAGTGAATGTGCATACAGCTGGCACCCGCATCGTAGGCTTCTTTTGCTGAAGCGGCCATTTCTTTGGCGGTCACCGGTACTGGGTGCTGCTTTGGATTAGTGAGTACCCCAGTTAGGGCACAAGTGATAACGGCTTTATTTGACATGCTGAATCCCCTGCTTGATGCATCTTTTGTTTTTGATGGGCTCACCATATCGCAACCCATCAAACCAAGCAAGCGCTTGGTTTCACTATTTTTCACAGAATAACGCTATAAACGATTGTCTTTTAACCACTTATATCTCTCAGCTCTCCTTTAAAGCTAGGGGTATAAAGACGCTCCATGGTCTTTAATTAGAAAATAGTCCTTAAATGAATTATTTATTAATTATTTAAATGAATTAATAGTTTTTTTAAGTTTGATAAATATATAAGCCTAGGGCAATCTGCGCCCTTTCATTTTTAACGAACAATTGGCATCAGTACCATGGCAAAACTCCTTTGGTCTCCAAGCACACAGCGCATACAAGACAGTAACATTCGCAAGTTAATGGATTACATTGCCAAAGACGGCCACCAGATGGCCCATTATCAAGACTTATATGATTTCTCTATTCGCCTGCCACAATTGTTTTGGCGATATGTGTGGGAGTTTGGCTCGTTTGTAGAAGAGCAACCCTTTACCAAGGTATTAGAAAACCCCACTAAAATGCCCGGCGCTAATTGGTTTGTGGGCAGCCGCTTTAACTTTGCGCAAAACCTATTGAAGTGCCGTGATGATAAACGCGCGATTGTTGCCTACGATGAACGTGGCAAACAACAAGAGCTTACCTACAGCGAACTGTTTGCCAAGGTGGCCGCGTTAAGTCATTACTTTAAAGCACAAGGCATCGTACCGGGGGATAAGATAGCGGGCTTCATGCCCAATGTACCAGAAACCATTATTGCCATGTTGGCGGCTACTAGTCTTGGGGCCATTTGGTCAAGCTGCTCCCCAGACTTTGGTTTACAAGGCGTACTGGATCGCTTTGGGCAAATTGAGGCGAAATTAATCATCACCACCGATGGCTATCTTTATGGCGGTAAAAATTACAATAGCCTAGAAAAATTGAACCAAATTTTACAACATATCCCCAGTATTGAACGCGTGGTGGTGGTGCCTTATGTGAATGAAAAAATCAGCCTGCAAGAAGCACAAACGATGCTTGAAAATGTAGATAGCGAACAAATTACATTATTAGCCCAATGCTTAGAAAATGATGCCACTGACATAGACTTTGCCGCTTTGCCTTTTGATCACCCCCTTTATATTTTATATAGCTCAGGCACCACAGGGGCCCCTAAGTGCATCGTACACGGCGCTGGCGGCACTCTTTTACAGCATTATAAAGAGTTGGCTTTTCATACGGATGTGAAAGAAAGTGATAACTTATTTTTCTACACCACCTGTGGTTGGATGATGTGGAACTGGATGGTCTCTACCCTAACCATGGGGGCTACCCTAACTATTTTTGATGGCTCGCCCTTTTTTCCCGGCCCTGATGTGTTATGGAAAATGGCCCAACAAGAAAAAATCACTATATTTGGTTGCGGTGCCAAATACATTTCCAGTTTAGAAAAATTCCATTACAAGCCAAGTGAGGAAGTGAATATTGATTCGTTGCATACCTTGCTTTCTACCGGTTCGCCTTTAAGCAATGAAAGTTTTGATTTTGTTTACCAGCATATTAAAGATGACGTGTGCTTAAGCTCTATTGCTGGGGGCACCGACATTATCTCATCGTTTACTTTAGGTTGCCCAATACTGCCTGTGTACCAAGGTGAATTACAGTGCCTAGGGTTAGGCATGGCGGTGAATGTATATGATGACAAGGGGCAACCGGTCAGCAGCGAAAGTAATGAGCGCGGTGAATTAGTCTGTGAAAAACCATTCCCTTCCATGCCCATTGGCTTTTATAACGACGCGGGCAATAAAAAATATTTAAGCAGCTACTTTGAACGCTTCAATCATTGTGACAGCTCTGGCGATATTGAAGGCTCTGGCAGTATTTGGGCTCACGGAGATTTTGCGCAATTAATTAAGCACCCAGCCAAAGAAAACAAAGCCCTTAACAATAATTTCGATTATAAAAATAGCCAAAAAAATACCCATTATCATAGTTTAATTATTCATGGGCGCAGCGATGCGGTATTAAATCCAGGCGGAGTGCGCATTGGCACCGCCGAAATTTATCGCCAAGTGGAAAAAATCGATTGCGTACTAGAAAGCATTGCCGTGGGTCAAGAGTGGCCAAAAGGCAGTGATGATATGCGCGTGGTATTGTTTGTCATTCTAAGGGAAGGTGTAACATTAGATGACGCCTTAACCAAGGACATTAAGTCCACCATTCGCACCCATACCACGCCACGCCACGTACCCGCGGTTATTGCACAAGTGCCTGACATTCCGCGAACCTTGTCTGGAAAAATTGTAGAAGTAGCCGTGCGGGAAGTGATTCATGATCGTGTGGTGAAGAACACCGATGCTTTAAAAAACCCTGAAGCGTTGGAATATTTTAAGAACTTACCTCAATTACAGCCTAGCCATTAGGCTTTTTTAAGGGCTGGCTTGCTCACTTTTTTGTGTAGTTTGCTCACTTTTTGTTACTTTTCCCAGCGGGCTAGCTTGCCCGTTGGGGTACCTATCTTGGTGGGTATGGTTACTAATACGACTGCTCACCGTAATGCCGTAATCAAACAGGTTCTTCATTTCTTTATTAAAATCATCTTCTAAGTTTTGGTAATCTTTAATGCCTTGATTATAAATACGCAGCGCCTGATTGGCGCTGTTGCGATTATTGCGTTTGAGTAAATTAAAGGCTTGCAAGTATCTGGCTTCACTTTCTTGGTTTTTCACAAGGGTGAATTTTTCTTTGCCAAATGATACCTGCACCATGGCTAGGTAATAGTTTTTAATATTTTTCCACAATTTTTCCATAAGCACTTTTCGAGCCTGACGGGCTTGTTGGTCAAACTGAATTTGCATGGCACTGATATTGGCCTGATGGTCAAACAAGTCGATATTTTCAATTGCAAAATTTTCAGCCCCTTGAAAGTGATCAATAAGATGATCATTTAATACATCCACCAGCTCTACTTGATAATGGGTACGAATAAAACCCCGTAAAATGGCCACATCCTCTAGATGTCCTTTTCCTGCAGCATTAAATACCACATTGGTGCGAATGCCTGCCGGGCGTTCAATTAAAAAAGAATTAGAGATACGTAAATGCAAAATGATTTGGGCTTGTTGCTTTTCCTTTACCCAGTTTAATTTTAAGGTTTCCATTTCTAGACTTTCAACTTCTGGACTTTCTATTTCTAAAGAAGGCGTTTCACTGTTAGATAGGGGAAGGATTAAATTATCACCATCAATATCTAAAAAGATATTTTTATGTTTTTCGGTTAATGGGTAAGCGCTGTTCACTAGGTAATCATATTCAATATGGCCAAACTCAGCATTTACCCCATGATTGGCGCAGCCCAATAACCATACTGACAATAATGTCGCCGTTAACGTTCTAGCCATTTGTCTAAGGTATCTTGCAAAACCGCCACATTAATGGGCTTGGTTAGGTAATCATCCATGCCCGCCTCTATACACTTTTCTCGATCGCCCTTCATGGCATTGGCCGTCATGGCAATGATGATAATGCTGTAATTATGAATGCCCAGCTGCCCGCCACGAATTTTGCGCGTGGCTTCGTAACCGTCCATTTCTGGCATTTGGCAATCCATTAAAATTAAATCGTAAGGGTTTTCACTGCCGGCACTGACTAATGCCCGCAATGCCTGCACTCCGTTTTCGGCCACATCGGCTTGGTAATTTAAATCGTCCAGAATACTTAACGCCACTTCGCAATTTAACGGGTTATCTTCCACCAGTAAAATACGCGCATTTCGGTTACGAGTACTGATGGGCTGCGCAGTTTTTTCAATGGTGCTGGGGCGAGCTTTAACATCTGAAGTAGACGCTTCTTTCATTCCATCTTTATGGGAGAACTCTCTCTCATCCTTAATCTCTGTATCACTCTGCCCTTCCTTTTCAAAGGCCAGCGCCAATACATCTCTTATTTTGGCGGGAATGATCGGTTTGAGCAAACTGGCCGCAAACCCTGGTTCCACTAAAGCAGTATTGCCCTGCAAACTTTTCATGGTCAGCGCAACCAGTAAAATATTGTCCCAATTTCTGTGTAAACGTATTTTCCTGCACAGCTCGCTTCCATCCACCATTGGCATATGGCGGTCAATAAACACTAGGTCAAAGGGATCTGACATATTTTCCAGTAACCCCATAGCCTCTTCACTGTCACTGGCTTGACTAACCTGTGCCCCCCAATTACCCAATAACTGAACCAATATATTGCGGCAGCTTTCGTTATGATCCACTACTAAGATTTTTTTACCGGTAAGCTCAAACTTGGCGGTTTTAAATATGCTGCGTTCGCTCTTATTAACAGCCACATTAAATTCAAAACAGCTCCCTTCACCTAATTGGCTGGTTACCCAAATTTTTCCTGCCATTAAATCGCACAGCTGCTTACAAATGGCTAAGCCTAATCCTGTGCCGCCGTATTGACGTGTAGTGGAGGCATCGGCTTGAGAAAACGACTCGAATAACATTTCTTGTTTTTCTGGGTTCACGCCAATACCGGTATCGCTGACCCATGCTCGTAATTGCAAGCCATGATCACGATCTTCTTCTACTGACACTTTAACAATCACTTCACCTTCTTGAGTGAATTTAATGGCGTTAGAAACCAGATTGGTGAGTATTTGCCGTATTCTGCCAGGGTCTCCTTTTACCCAGGTATAACGAATGTCGTTCATGTCTAAAATGTATTGCAGGCCTTTGTTTTCAGCTTGGATGGCCATGCTACTGGAAAATTCACTCATGAGGCTTACTAAATCAAATTCAATACATTCAAGTTCTAGCTTGCCCGCTTCAATTTTGGAGAAGTCTAAAATATCATTAATAATAACAATTAAGCTGTCGGCACTGGATTTAGCCACATCTAGATAATGAGCATTTTGCGAGTCTTTTTCGTGGCGCATCAGTAAATGCAGCATACCTATGACGCCGTTCATGGGTGTACGGATTTCATGACTCATGTTGGCTAAGAATTCTCGTTTCGCCACAATGGCCGCTTGGGCTTTTTCAACCGATTTTTCTAAGTCTTTATTCAAGGTCATGAGCTGTTGGCTGCGCTCATTATATCGCCGAGCCAGCTGGCCTATTTCCCCCCCTTGGTTCACTTTCACAAGGGCCAGTTCGTTGGACTCATCGGTTAGCTGATGAAACATACTGCGCAGTGGTCGAATCAGCACCACATAGATAAACAGAAAACCGATAAACAACCCGCCACCAATGACGTACATGAAGCTGCTTAAAACCGCTTCGGTGATGCTTTCACTGCTGGCCGTCACCACGTTTTTAGGGGTGACGGTGACAATTTTCCAATAGGTTTTAGGCACATGAAAAACGTTAATAATGGCTTGAGTATTTAAAAGAGGATCATTGTTGACGGTTAATTCTTTTAAGAATGTGTCCCCGAGATTTTTGTGTTTAAAAGGGTCGGCAATAATGCTGATGATGCGATGAGCTTCTTCCAAGGATATTTGGTAACTGCCCAGTGCCAGCTTTTGGGCTTTGGCGATGAGTTTAATATTCAATTTACTAATATTCTCTAAGCCACTGAGTGAGCCCATTACATTGGGAATATTCGGGTGGCTTTTAGAGACTTGGTGAATATTAAGGTATTCCACCACCTGATGATTTTGCTCATCTAAATGTGACGTTTGGCTGATATTGTGATCAGGAAATGATAAAAATGTACCGTTGCGATCGACCGCATAGGCATAGCCTTCAAATTGTTTTGCTTCTCGGGCCAGCAGTTCACTTAACCCCTCAAGCTTAATATCGACCGTGGCCACCCCATAGAATTGGCCATCACGATACATGGGGGATGTTGCAGTCACCATGGATTGATAAGAATAAGGGTCCATGTAGGAGCGAGACCAATAGATGTGGCCAGCTTCTAGATAAGAGGCGGGCACATACCACTCTTCATGGTGATAGCCATTGCCTTGGGGTAGGTTGTAATCATCAAAATATTGAAATTGATTGTCTTTATCGCGCCCCCAAAAGAAACTGCGTCGCTCAATATTAGACTTAAACAGGTTAGGTTCAGGCCAAATACCGCCACCGGCTAAAAAATGCTCAGTGCCTTCGTAATCTAATAAATTTTTAAAGACCTTTTTATGCAACGCTTGGTTTTTAGGTAAAGCCTCAGCGGTATTGGCCATGGTGGTTACCAGTGCACTGGTTTGTGCCAAACGCTCGCTAAGCAAGGCCACTACCGACTCGCCGCTTTGGCGCACCTGTTGTTTGGCTAAGTCCAATAACAAGGGCTTACCGTAATTGTCCATCACCCACAGGAAAGCCCCCATCATAAACAACAGCATAATGATGAATAACATGGGGATTTTAAACGCTAACGAGCCAAATATGGCCCGTGCTCTGCTGCTATTTGCCTTATCCATGGCTCCAATATGCTTAAGCTTCCAACTCCTTTAACTGTAGCCCAATTCTATTAAAAAATAGCGAGGCCTGGGACTTTAACGGGGATTTACCGATTAATAGCCCTTAGAAATAAAGATATTAAAATCAATAGCAGTAAACTATGGCTAGCTTTCATCAATATTGTATGAATTAACGCTTTTAATAAGACACCTTCACCATCAAAAATGAGCATTTCAACGCGCAAGCAAGCCCTGTAGTTCGTTGATTAAAATTAAAATGACTGGACAAGTTTTACTTGGAATGTTTAAGCGATAAGTTAATGGGTTTTGATAAGTTTAAAAAAATCCACCATTAATTGCCTATAAAAAATAAAAATATTTTCAAAAAACATTCAAAAAGCCCTTGCAAATTTAGCGCGTCTTTCAAGGGGTTTTAAAGATGCTAGCAGCTGCTAATTTTCTTTAAAATAAATAAAAATCAAGCCTACCTTTTTTATTTTTCATCATTACAATGCGGCCCCGATTCGCTTAAATGCCATCGTTTAACGTTAAAATTATTTATTGCCAACGTTTTATTTCCAAGAAGTTACAGAGGTTGCTGCATGCTTGTTTATACCATCACTAACAATATCACCGAAGAAGTTTGGGTGGGTACTTGTAAAGACAGCAGTGATGAAAGATTTGAGCAATTTCAAGAAGCCATGGCTCTGGGCATTAAGGCACAAATTTACAAAGACTTACGAGACTTTGGTGTACAAAATTTCACCGTAGAAGATTACGCTGTCGCTGAAGATCGTGAAGATCTTAAAGATTTGTTTGCCGAGGCCATGGATGAATACGATGGCAAGAGTCTTATTGGCATTAAAACATCGTTAGGCAAAACCAGCATTGCCAGCATGGCGCCGTTGAAATCCAGTGTTGGCAGCCCTAAACGTACCACTGTCAGCACCTCTTCTGGCGCATCCACCAGCACCATAAGCCGAGCCGCCACCACACCTCGCCGCACTGGCACTAAGCCTGTAAAAGAAAAAATTGCTTCTGGGCGCACAAATAATAGTGCTAAAGAGAAGATGATTAAAGAAAGAATGGCCGATGAAAAGGCGCAACGGGAATCTCAGAAAAGCAAGCAAATCATGGAGCAGGCCGATGAAATGGCGGCGATCATGGCCCGTTTAGATTCGAGAGGAAGTACAGCAGGTAAGCGTTAACTATTGCCAAATCTAGTGCCATTTTGAAATGGCGCTACCACGATATGGCCCGTTTAGGTTCTCAAAGCGGGTAAGCGTTAACTTTTACCAAGTCTAGCGCCATTTTGAAATGGCGCTACCATGACATGGCCCGTTTAGGTTCTCAAAGCAG
>CAJXRF010000037.1 GCA_913058575.1 uncultured Bermanella sp. | reverse complement strand
AGAGACTCTTAGCATTGTGTGTAGTATTCGATTCATTGTCAGTAACCTTTAGACCATATCAATTAATCAAGTGTTTTTAAATGAGAGGAATTATCCTCTCATTAATTTTTATGAATTGTATTACTTGTAAAATGGCGAGTTCATTTCACGGCTGGCTTCTTCGACCACGCTTGCATCAAATACTCGGGTGGTAAAGGCTGCATTGAGTTGCTTAGCTTCTGTTGGGAAATAATTGATTGCAAATTCCTGGGCATTTTCAATGGTGTCAAAAGCGTAAAGTCCACCCGGCGTACCTGTGTGTAAACCACTTAACCAAGTTTTGGCTAACAGCCCTTTTTGCTGCTTTAACACAGGGTTAAGTTCGCGCCATGGTGCGTCATCAAACGGAAGCGTACTTAGCTGAACTTCAGTATAAACATAGGCACCGGGTTGTTGTGTTAGTTTTCCCCCAAAATGTACAGAGTTCATATCACGACTTGCTTCCTCAACGGCTACGGCGTCAAATACCAAAGTGCGCTGTGCTACACCCAAGCTTCGCGCTTCATCTGGGAAGTAGTTTGTTACAAACGTCTGAGCATTTTCAATAGAATCAAAGGCATAAAATCCTCCAACAGATGTTCCGTCGATGCCTGAAAGCCAGGTTTTATTGATGATTCCATCTTGCTTTTTAAGCTCTTTATTAATGGTTCTCCAAGGTGCTTTATTAAAGGGTATGGATTTTTGAATTTCGGTATAAACAAAGGCTTTCACCTTTACTTCGGCTTGTACAAAAGTTGATAGACTGGTGAGTGCTGCTACCAGCAATAATCCTTGTGAGATGCGATTTAACATAATATTTTCCTAGTATTTAAATTTAGTTAACTAATTTACTGATAGCCGCTGCTTACATATCAATACAAACAAAGGCATAACAGTTTTATACGTAAAATGGCGAGTTCATTTCACGGCTGGCTTCTTCAACTACGCTTGCGTCAAATACACGGGTGGTAAATGCGGCGTTAAGTTGCTTGGCTTCTGTTGGGAAATAATCGATCGCAAATTTCTGAGCATTTTCAATGGTGTCAAAAGCATAAAGTCCACCCGGCGTACCTGTATGTAATCCACTTAACCAAGTTTTAGCTAATATGCCTTCCTGCTGCTTTAGCACGGGGTTAAGTTCACGCCACGGTGCGTTATCAAAAGGCAGTGCACTTAATTGAACTTCGGTGTAAACATAAGCACCGGGCTGTTGTTTATTCTTAGCGCCAAAATGTACAGAGTCCATTTCCTTACTGGCTTCTTCAACCGCTACCGCATCAAATATAAGTGTGCGCTGTGCTACCCCAAGACTTTTTGCTTCACTAGGAAAGTACTCAGTCACAAATCTTTGCGCGTTTTCAATGGAATCAAAAGTATAGAAACCGCCCACCGATAAATCGCCAACACCCGATAGCCAAGTTTTATTTAATATGCCCGGTTGTTGCTTCAAGGCTTTATTGATTTCTTTCCAAGGAGCTTGTGCAAAAGGAACCGATGCTTGAATTTCTGTGTATACAAATGCTTTCATGATTGATCTCCAAATATGTATTTAATGCGTTAAGTTTATTTGCGTTCGTTAATTGCTTCTTGGCTTAACAATTTGCCTTGCCTACCAGGAATGATGTGTAGATTACCGGTGCAGTAATCACTAGTAAACGCGATGAAAAGCACTTACAGTGTGCAGAACTGCACAGGTAGAAAACGGTTTGATTTGCCCATGAAACAGAAACCACTCAAAAAGACCCTGCAAGAAAGTATTAACTGGAATGACCTGCGATATGTACTGGCGTTGGCTCGGGAAGGCTCGGTGAGCGGGGCTGGGCGTGCTTTATCGGTAGAGCATACCACCGTGGCCAGACGTATTAGCGCATTAGAGAAACAATTGGGAAGCCGCTTATTTGACCGTTTACCCAATGGTTATGTGATGACGCAAGTGGCCGAAAAACTTTACCCCCATGCACTATCAATGGAAGAGTTGATTCAGGTGGCCGATAGAGAAGTATTCGGCATGGATGAGCAGTTGAGTGGTAATTTAAAGTTAACGGCTAGCTATGACGTGTTTAGCCGCTTAGTGACACCAAAGCTCAGCAAGTTTACCGACAAATACCCAGGCATTGTTTTAGAACTTTTGAGTTCTAGCGGATTGGCTAATTTATCTGATCGCCAAGCCGATATCGCCGTGCGGCTGAGCCCTAATCCCCCCGAGTATTTAATTGGCCGTAAAGTGCTGCCGCTGGGTCATGGCATTTACGCGAGCGCCAAGTACCTTAATAAAAAGCGCAGCACCGACACACTGGTACTGTGGGAACATGAACAGAAAACACCTGAATGGGTCGCCGATCATTTTCCAAAAGCACGGGTAGCCATTAGAGCCAACGAAATATTAAGCATGATGGAAACCATACGAAATCATATAGGGATCGGCAGGCTGCCGTGTTATGTGGGTGATTCGGAACCCACATTACGCCGCCTTGACCTCAAATTAACCCCTTCTACTTGGGGAATATGGGTGCTGAGCCATGTTGATTTACGCTCAACCGCAAGAGTACGTGTATGCCGAGAGTTTTTGATGAGTACCATTGAAGAGCAAAAAGGCTTAGTGGAAGGGTTAGAGTCTCGGTACTACTAAGAGGGTGTGCGATTACTTTATTAAATCAGGTTTATTAGTACGCGTGGGGCACCTGTCTTGCCCTTTGCTTCTAAGCGCACAAAAAACCCGCTGCGCTTGTAATCAGCCTACCAAATGACACTAATTCCACCCACTTAATTCTACTAACTTAAATCCTCTAACTTAAGGGAGCATAAATACGCTAAAATAGCGGTAATTATCCTTTTCTGAGCCGCTTATATTAATGAGCAGTGCCACTAGCGTTACCACCTCCTTTGACAAGCTTGGCCTTATTCCTCCTTTGTTAGCCCGCTTAACCGAGCTGGAATATCAGCAACCTACACCTATTCAAGCGCAGGCTATCCCCAGTGTATTAGTGAGGCGTGACCTAATAGCAGGGGCCAATACCGGTTCGGGTAAAACAGCCACCTTTGCATTACCCTTATTGCAACAAATACGAGAACAACAACTGCACGCTCAATCATCCCCTAACGCTAGCAATCGGGCTCATAGTACCTCTCATAATAAGAGTGGGGGCAACTATGTTGCTGGGCTGGTTTTGGTGCCTCCCCGTGAATTAGCCAAACAAGTGGCTAACAGCATCCGCTCTTATGCGGTGCACTTAAATCAAAGGAGTCAGAGTCGTTGATTTAGGATCATTCCCTGCTAACTTAAAATATTATGTTTGGAAGGAATGGCCATGGCTCGCAGATCTCATATTTATATTCCTAGTGTTGCCCCATCATCTCATTCAACGGGCTAGTAACCATGAAGCCTTCTTTAATACAGAAGGCGATTTGGCTAAACTTACATTAAATGGTAAAAAGTTCCATTTCTAGTCTATGAATTCTATTGAGGGTATTCTTCATTCTTTTTTTTCTGTCACTTTTTGATAGATTATCGAGCCTACCAGAAATGTCGGCTTTCAACTTTATGATTGATCTGTCTGTGTATTCGAAATAAGTAGACCAGTCGGGGTCTGATTCACTTTTGCTTTTTTGAATTACAAACCCATCATTTGCTCTATAGTAAATATTTGCTATTGTATCTGCTAATGGGTAATCCTGTGTAGCAATCCATGACTCATATATCAACCCTGTAACATTAGATTTTTCATTGACGGATGTATGCATTGCAGTCGTTTCAGTAAAAAACAAATCATAAGCAGCATTCATTGAGAACTGTTTGTTAGAATCTATTCCCTTTATTTTTTTAGGGATTTTTTTCAGAAATGTTTTTTTGTATAGATTGTATCTTTTGTAAACGTCACTTTTATCAAGTTTACTCCGATTTGTCCCGTTGATAGTTTCGGACTCTAAATATGCCATGTCGCCCCAAAATATATGCCGGGCAATATCAATAGAAAACCCAGTGATAGCATAAGAGTGATCTTTAAGGCTTTTTAAGTATCGGTCAAATTTATCACAAGGGGCTAAATCAGTATTTTTAATTGTTCTTAGTAGTAACATTGCATAATAATGATTTGCCATTCCTTCCTTTCTTTTTTTTGGCATATCATTAAAAGAAATTTCTTTGTTAGGCTTAGGCTCTGGTTTTTTTGATGACAGTTCATCATCCATTGAAATTGTCCAGACTATATCAATGAATTTGTCATATGCAGATCTAGTTCTAAAGTGATCTTTCTTTACAATTTCAAGCATGCCAATAGCTGCAATTGCTACAAGTTTTGAATGCATTAAGTCAATAAGCTCTTTTAAACCATAAAAATTGGCATTTTCTCTAGTAAATATATTAGATTCAATGAAGTCTCTGATATTTAGAATGGTGCATGTGTCAAGTGTAATTTGAATTTGACGCCCTGAGTTTTTAGCATTTTGAATGTATTCACTTGTAAATTGAGGGTGGTGGACTGTAGGCCGGCAGGGCAGTAGAAAACGAACGGGCTTACGGGGAGTTAAATTCAAAATACAAATAATCC
Source organism: uncultured Bermanella sp. (assembly GCA_913058575.1). Taxonomy (GTDB): domain Bacteria; phylum Pseudomonadota; class Gammaproteobacteria; order Pseudomonadales; family Oceanobacteraceae; genus Bermanella. The sequence continues at coordinate 48,822 of CAJXRF010000037.1, read as the reverse complement.
TCTACAGACTTAAATTAGTTATTTCCACAGTATATATCGGTGCTAAATAAAGCGAGAAAAATTATTAATAAAAAGGTCTAAGTCGTTAAGTTAGAGCCATGCCCTGCTAACCTAAACGATTATGAGCGCCATGGGGTCATAACACCATAGGGGTCACCCATTAGTTTTCTCCGTCAAGCGACCGTTTAAATTTCTCCCTATGAATCGGGTGTCGCTATATATTAAGTTAATAAATATGTACGCATCCGTTACTTCAATAGTTGTCATCGCGAATCAACAACGTCAACAGTCACCTATCACTTTCAATTTATGAGAGTAGCGATTATATCGGCCTGGCTTTCGTTCTAGAAAATCTTCAATTGAGTGCGCTGCCCAAATTACTTATTACAGATATATGGCTTATTTCCATCCAACCCCATTGTACGCGCGTTTTATGGCTAGTCCTTCAAAGTGCACCCCTAATAACAATTCAACCTGCCCACACAAGAATTTGTTATAATCCATGTTTTGTCTGCGGAATATCCCTACCATGAGTGCCATTAGAGTCAGCTCTTGCTTCTTGCCTTAACCGCATAAAACAAGATTTGGCACTCGATTTTTCGTGTTAGCGGGGCATGGCCCCTCGTATTTCGCTAGACATTATTAGCTCAATTTCAACAGGACCCGTCATGAATTTTGCGAAGCACGCTTTAGTACTTTACAAACAGGCGCCCGCTCTGGTTTTAGAGCTTGGGGCGAAAATATCCATTCAGCTGGAGAGTGGAAAAACAGTTAACGTGCGTGAGAAAGACATTCAACTTCTGCACGTAGGACCCTTAAAAAGTTTGGGCCAGTTACAACCAGAGCCTGAAGGCAATGTAGAAGACGCTTGGGAATTATTGCAGGGCGAGGCCGCGGCCTTAAGTGATGTGGCTGATTTAATGTATGGCGAAACCACCCCAAAAGCCGTTTGGCATGCTTGGTGTGTGCTTAATGAAGATACCTATTTTAGCGGTTCAATAGATCAGGTGGTGGCGCGCACGGCCGTCGATGTAGAAGCCATTTTTGCCAAGCGCAATGAGAAAGAGCAAGAGGCCACTCGCTGGCAAGACTACCTTCAACGGGTGCGTGATAATGAAATTTTGCCAGACGACTTCGCGCAATTAAACGATGTGGAGCGCATCGCCTATGGTAAGGCATCCGTCAGCCGCACCTTAAAAGCCCTTGATATTGAAGCCGTGCCAGAACAGGCCCATAAGTTGTTACTTAAGCTGGGTTTATGGACCCAAACGGTGAACCCGTATCCGTCGCGCTTTAATTGCGCCACAACCGAGCCTGATATAGAGATCCCCCAGTTATTAGAAGAGCCACGAGAAGACTTAACCACCCTTGAAACATTTGCCATTGATGATGACAACTGCAGCGACCCAGACGATGCCATCAGCCTTGATGGTAATACTATCTGGGTGCACGTGGCCGATGCGGCTGCTCTCATTAAGCCCGACTCGCCGCTGGATCTTGAGGCCCGCTCCCGTGGTGCCAATCTTTATTTACCTGAGCAGGTGGTTCACATGTTGCCCGAGGGCGTCACCACCATCTTAGGGCTAGGGCTCAGTGAAATCTCGCCGGCCCTTTCGTTTCAAATTGGCGTGACTGAAGACGGCAACATAACGTGTTTAAAAATAATCCCAAGTTGGGTGCGTGTTCAGCGCTTAAGTTATTCCCAAGCCAATGACGCAATCGATTCGTTTAGTGAGTTACGAGCGCTCACCGAGGTGTTTAGAGCTCGCAGGCTGGCCCAAGGGGCGGCTCAAATTAATTTGCCAGAAGTGAAAATTAATACAAAGATTGATGGCGATATTTACCACCTAGGTGCGCCGCAAAAACTCAATGCAGAAAAACCAACCCAGTACACCGTGGAGATAAAAGATTTACCCAGTTTGCAAAGCCGCGACATGGTAACAGATGCCATGCTGATGGCGGGCGAAGCCGTGGCAAGATATTTGATTGAGCATGATATCCCAGCGCCTTTTGTTTCTCAGCCAGCACCCGACGAAGAAACCACCCCACAGACCATGGCGCAGATGTTTAGCTACCGTAAAAAGTTTAAACGCTCTGGCTTGTACCTAGAACCGGGCATGCATTTTGGGTTGGGGCTAGAGCCTTACACTCGCGCCACCAGCCCGTTACGTCGTTATTCAGATTTACTGGTTCATCAGCAACTTCGTGCTTTCATCAGTGGTACCCCGTTAATGAGCGAAGCCGATATGTTAGCCCGCATGAGCGAGGCTGAACTGGGTGGGGGCAATACCGCACGGGCAGAACGCCTTAGCAACCGTCATTGGACGTTGTTGTACATGCAGCAGCACCCAGACAAAGTCTATCGCGGAGTGGTGGTTGATAAGCGCGACGACCGAGGGGTTATCATGCTGCCTGAACTAGCAATGGAAGTAAAAATGCGCGGCATAGCAGGCTATGAATTAGACCAAGAGCTTGAACTGACACTGGCATCGATCAATCTTGTTGAACTGGATTTTTCATGCAGGATTATTTGAAGAGTGGTTTAAATAGTTACTTGAAGAGTTGTTTAAATAGTTATTTGAAGAATAGGGTAGGTAACTATATTGGGTGCCAGATTGGTTCTATCCTACTGTTAAAATGAATAGGCCCATGGTTCAAAGTTGGAAAGCTAAAGTTGAAAACCAAACATGAAAAGCTTTTGTATATATTGCGGTAACAGTAAACCCGAGGCCCATGAAATATGTGGCGCTTGTGGTGCTACCCCTGTTACCCATGAAGATTTAATTTATTCAATTATCCTGTGTCACAGTGAGGGCGAGCCCTATTTAAATTTCTTAAGCCTTGAAGAAATTGAAGCGCTGCGGGAGGAAATTGCTAAAGGAAATAAAATGGAAGTAAGCCCGCAGGTATTTAATCAGGCCCAAGAAGCGTTTAGCGCGGTAAAGTCCATGGGCTCACCGCCACTATTGAATAAATTCGCTAGGCATACCTCTCGCCTACACATAATCATACTGGTGTTAGTGTTGTTGGGATTGATATTCGGGGCGTGAGTGTTGTTACACAATCACTGCCCCTGCTTTTTAGTCTAGCGACACAACTGCGCCGCTAAAACCTACAGCCCTTGCTTGGCTTTTTCGGTTAGCTGAATGGCTTGGTCACAAGCATTGGCTAACTCCGCACCTTTCTTTATGAAATGCTTGCTAAAGTACTCAAGGTGCTCTGCGTGTTCATGAAAGTTATGGGGGGTGAGTACTGCGGTTAATACCGGTACTTCGGTTTCCAGTTGAATTTGCATCAGCGCATTGCATACGGTTTGCGATACAAACTCATGGCGATAAATTCCTCCGTCTACCACTAAGGCACTGGCTGCAATAGCCGAGTATTGACCGCTTTTTGCCAGTAGTTGTGCTTGTAGGGGAATTTCAAAGGCACCGGGTAGCGGAATCACATCAATCAGTGATGCATCATAACCGCGGCTGGTTAACTCTTTTTTAAATCCATCCAGACTGTTTAATACAATGTCTTCGTGCCAAGTGGCATGTAAAAAGGCAATGCGTTTAGTGGCTGGCGTAAAATTCGTTGAGCTCTGATTCATTATAAAATCCTATACATATAATGTGAATCAGGGCGAACGGACAGGCAAATACACCTTGTTACGGTGCACCTATTACGGAAGGACACGCAGATAGCGGCCCCTTAGTAGGTGTTGTCTGACACGCTCTCTATCATCCGGACTATCACCGTCGGCTCTGGAATCACACCAGATCTGCTGACCCTAAAAGAAACATCTTAAAGGCGCTCGCGGGCTTAGAAATAATTCTTTACCGCCGGTGGGGAATTGCACCCCGCCCCGAGAACGAAATCGAAATAATTCGACGCGGGGAATATACTCGCCTTTACAGCGTAATGTCAAAATTTGATGCCTTTAATATGTGGATTAGGGGCTTTGATCCCCTGCAGGGCTTATATATCAAGTGGTGCTCAATTTCTTAATCTATAATTTGAAGAGGGAATACAGTTCAAGATAGGCACAGCTTATGCCCAGATTCATTAAAGCGCTTAATGTAGCCCTTGTGGCGTTTTTACCTATGTTGCTCATGGCAGAAAACCTCATTTTCTACGCAGGGGCGCCACCGCTTTCTTATGCTGAGAAGGGCCGGCCACTAGGGCTGTATTTTGATATAGTGACGGCTGTTTTTGATGATATGGGCGTTCAATACGAATTGTCAGCTGTCCCATTTAAACGCGCTTTGCTACATGCCTATGAGGGCAAAGGCATTGTGGTGGGTATTTATAAGACAAAAGAAAGGTCTGAAAAGCTCGACTATTCCAATTCATTTTACGACTCTAAAGTGGTGCTGTTTGTTCGAAATAAACACACTCTCCCTTTCTCGTCTATTACAGACTTAACCGGTAAGACAATTGCCACCAAGGTGGGTTGGAGTTACGGGAGTGAGTTTGATAGGGCCAGAGGCCGATCGGAATTTCAGGCCATTGACGGCGAGGCTGAACAAAATTTTAGGTTGGTTATGACCGGGCGAAGAGACGCTTTTATAGATAATCAAATTTCTGGAATAACCACTCTAAGGAAAATGGGCATCACGGATAAAATTCGAATATTGCCTCACCCTGTTAATGTTGGCTCGCATTACCTTGGGGTTAAAAAGAACACTCACTCCAAATTAATTAAACGCTTTAATCAACACCTGAAGACATTAAAATCAGAAGGGCGTTATGAAGATATCCTATCAAATTATCTTTAGACAACAGCTTTAAATAGCCGCTTTAATAAACAGCGCCTTAACTCAAAGTCATTATTCTTTTTAGGGCCTTAACTTCGGACTTAAGCCATAAAGGAAAGGCATAAGGGAAAGCCTTGTTGGGGTCACTAAGTTAAATCCTGCTGTCTGTGTAGCGTATTAATCTAGGGGGATGCAACAAATACAGATATCGGCACAAATAAAGGGGTAAAATACAAAGTATTAAAATCTATTTATATGAGCCTTGGCACAATTCACTATGAAAAGCCCACTATGACAAACAAACAGCCAGTGAAATCCCCCTCAACGATTTCAAGCCTCGATGACCTTGCCAAGTTGGCAAACTACTCCCTAATGAACACACTCAATTGTGACCCTGACGGCACAGAAAACGGTGCCGACCACATGCCGCGCCAAGTGTTCTCGGGCCATTATGTTCCGGTTACCCCAACCCCCATTCAAGACCCTGAGTATATAGCCCACAGCAAAGACTTTTTTAGTGAGCTGGGCTTTACGGATGATATGGCACAGTCACCTGACTTCATGCGTATGTTCTCCGGCGACATTTCACAAGCTCCCCAGCCCATGCGCAAGGTGGGTTGGGCCACGGGTTATGCGCTTTCTATTTATGGCACCGAATACACCCAGCAGTGCCCGTTCCAAACTGGCAATGGTTATGGCGATGGTCGGGCCGTTTCTGTGCTTGAGGCCGTGATCAACGGCCAACGCTGGGAAATGCAGCTTAAAGGGGGCGGGCGTACGCCTTATTGTCGTGGTGCGGATGGTCGCGCGGTGTTGCGCTCTAGTATTCGCGAGTTCTTAGCGCAGGATCACATGCACGCGTTGGGTGTGCCCACATCGCGCTCTTTGAGTTTGTATGTTTCCAAAACAGATACGGTACAACGCCCATGGTACTCAGAAGGCTCGCGTGCACAGAATCCCGACATGATGATATCTGAAGCGGTGGCCATCTCCACCCGCGTGGCCCCATCGTTCCTTCGTGTGGGCCAGCTGGAACTTTTCGCTCGGCGTACCCGTAAAAACGAACACCCGAAAGCGAAAGACGAATTAGAAAAAATTGTGCTGCACTTGATAGAGCGTGAGTACAAAGACGTGATCGATAAGCAACTCACCAGCACACTCACAACAGCAGAAAAAGTGCTGTTGCTGGCGCGGGAATTTCAAAACCGCCTGACATCTCTGGTGGCCAACTGGATTCGTGTTGGTTTTTGCCAAGGTAACTTTAATAGCGACAACTGTGCCGCCGGAGGCTTTACCCTGGATTACGGCCCCTTTGGTTTTTGCGATGTGTTTAACCCTCAATACCAGCCTTGGACCGGGGGCGGTCAGCACTTCTCGTTCATGAATCAACCCAACGCAGCGCAAAGCAATTTCCATATGTTTTGTTTGTCGTTACGGTCTTTGCTGGCATCAAATCAGGACGATCTAAAAGCCCTAGACGAAATTCAAAGTGAATTCTCGCAAGTCATGCAAACCCAATTGGATAAAATGTGGGCAGCTAAATTAGGGTTGGATATTGATTTGGATTTGCATGAAGGCACTTTGAATACCGAAGCTGACAAACAAGTGTCTAAGGCACTTTTTCACGAATTGGTTAGCGAGTTGCAAACCCTCATGCTGCAAGCTCCGCTGGATTACACGATGTTCTTCCGCGAACTTTCCAATATCCCCGACAACATTAGCTCACTTAAGAAAAGTTTTTACATTAGCTCGACCCAAGATACACAAGAGACGGATATGCGTTGGGAAGAGTGGTTGGCAAAATGGAAAACCCTCCTCAATAGAACCTGTGGCGAAAATGCCATGGCGCCCCGATCCATTAAGGAAATCTCAAAGCAGATGAAATTGGTGAATCCAAAATATATTTTGCGAGAGTGGTTTTTGGTGCCGGCCTATCAGCAAGCCACCGGCGGTAATTACGGGTTAATTAAAGAGCTGCAAGAGGTGATGACCAACCCCTATGCCGAGCAGTCGAAGGAAGTGGAGGATAAATACTATCGCTTAAAACCCCCTGAGTTTTTTGCGGTGGGGGGAACGTCACACCTGAGTTGTTCGTCTTGATGGTTTGGGCTTAAAAAGGTGAGGGCCAGATTTTGTATCGTGCCTTAGATGCATAAGGCGAAATCTGGCGCTAGTACCTTATTCTATTTTTTAGATTCCTTAGCTTTTTTCATGTCTTCCATTAATTGAGGCATAACTGAAAAAAACCGCTCTACTGCATTCTCACCTTCTGCTTGGATACGCCCTGGTTTAAAGTTAGGTTGATTTTCCTCAGGTAGATCGTTTATGAAGTCTCTTATTGGGTTTGGTTTATCTACATTAATTTGCGCCATTAACTTCATTATTAAATTTAAAACATGAGTGAGAGTAGGACTTGAATTATCTTCATTTAATGAGGTTAAAAATGCTAGGGGTTCACTTAATGAAAGCTTTCCTTGGGATTTCTTTTCTTCAAAATCTGCCTTAAATAATAGACATATATCTCCACTTGGAGATGTGAAGATATTTAGGCTACCCAATACGTTATCGAACTTTTCTATATCTGCAATGGTGGCAGGAGACAGGAGTTTTGATGCGTCCATTTCTTGATCGCACCAAATATTAAAGCGTTTATTAAAGTCTTGGGAGACGGTTGTCCACTCAGTTAACTTGGATTTTACTTTTTTATCAGGAGAAATGGCAAGTTTTCCTAAGCCACTACATGGAAGCAAAATACCTCTATAAGTATCTGTTTCATAGGTAGTCTTACCATTTCTGTCTTTACTGGACGATACGACGCTGGTGTATTTGAAAGCGATATATTCTAACTTTTCATCCTCGATATTCTTTTCTGCGAGATATACTTCAGTTAGGTAATTTTCTATTTTTCCACGATTAAACCCTTCCATGTTACTACTAAGCCATTGAAATAAAGGTTGTTTTAATTGGCTTTTGGAAGTTAACCCGCTATCTTTTAGGCTGTCGTATTTTATAATTTGTTTACTAACGATATTTACCAGTTTTAGATACTTCATACAGATCAAAATAAAAAAGGCGGCTGGAATAAAAAAAGGAAGTGAAAGACTGAAACCTTCGAAACCTTTAGTGAAGATTGAGACTATAAAAACTGTCAATAAAACTAAAGCAATGCTTTTAATAATAGGTTGAATTACTGATCTAGCAATCGCTTTAACATCAAAACTAATCGGTTTTCCATAATCTAAATATGGTTGAATTAATTCAGATACTGTTACTTGGCTATTTCCACTGTTTTTCAACTTTAGCTGTGTATCTTGTAATATAGATCCGAGTTCAAAATAATCTTTGTCTCCACCAAACAGAAGAAATATTGAGTACTTTTTCCTATCTTCTAATGACATTGATTCTCTAGAAAACTCTGATGAAGTGAAGGCATTAAAATGCTTCCAAAAAAAGAATATATTTTTAAAATACTCATTAGGTTGGTCGTTATCAATATTATTCATGTGACATCCCTTTCAACAAACTAGATAGCGTTATAAGTTAGGTTTGAATTCAAAGTTAGCTTCACTTTTACTATCACTAAATGAATCTATCCTGGGCTGTTTATTGAGGACGCTGTTAATTAGGCTGTTAGGGAATTCTTCAATTGAATTGTTCATAATTTCAACATTTCGGTTGAAAATACGAATAGCAGCACCTACTTCTTCCTGTTGTTCTGCTATTTCATTCATTAACTTAAGATATGCTGCGGATGATTTTAGCTCAGGGTAAGCCTCTACAGAAACGCTTAAACCCTTTAACAACTTCGTTCCCATATTTTCAATCATTTCAAGAGATTTGGTATCCGGCCTAGATTGATCAATCTGTGAAATAGAGGATCTTAAAGACGTTATTTGGATTAAAATATCACTTTCGACACCCACAAATTCACGGGTTAAGTTTTCCAGAGGTTCTAATATTTTAGATTTTTGTCTTTCTTGGGCAATGACAGTTGACCAAGCTCGAGTAACTGAATTTTTATTGTTTACAATTAAATTATACAATTTAACGATGTAAGCTAGCATGATCGCAACAATAATCGTCACAATGGCCACTGGTAAATAGGCTTCCATGTTATGTTCTTCCATTTTGATTTTAATTAATCTCCATGAACCACGGAGAGGGTACTTACTTTGGTGCAATATACTGAGTAAATAAAATTGTGACAATGCACGTGGAGTTAAAACCGTTGATCTTTTTTCCGATTCGAGAACTCCCCCTCATAACCTTTAAAATGTTTATTACTGACCAATAATTAGCTTACTAGGGTTCAAGGTTAAATCTTGCGTTCTGCCTTAAACACACAGGCCAAAACCTGAGCCCTACGCCTTTAAATAAACTCACCTCGCCAAATTTCGAAGCGGCGAAACATGATCGTCAAACGGCACATGGCGGCGCATAAATGCATCGCCTTCAACAATTTCAGGTTTACCAATACGGTCCATTCTAAAATGCCGAAAGTCCTCCCGTGCCGGATCCCAAGCCACCAAATACCATAGGGGTGGCAAAATCAACATGGCTTGCGGCTCTACATAGCGCTGAGTGATTGTTCCTTTTGCATCATGGTATTCAAAGCGCAGATGCATTTGTTGCAAAAAAGCTGCCTCGAATGCGGGCAGTAGGGCGGCATCCATGGCTCCCATATTGGATATGTTCACCTGCGGTGCAAGCGTCCCCACAAATAAACAATCTAAAAAACGCCGTAAATCCCGTACCTTGTCTGCTGGTAATGCTTTCTCTATTTTACCCAGTCCCACATCAGCCAGGCTTGCGAAGGGCAAGCCACCGGTTGCACGCATGGAGGCCACGCTAATAAGAATTGCAAACACCTCGGCCACCGAGAGTCGCACTGTGGTCTGCACCGATCGTGCATCCAGTTGCAGGCCACCACCGCGGCCAGGCTCGGAATGAATCACAAAACCTTCATCACGCAGGGCGCTTATATCTCGTAGCACGGTGCGTTTAGATGCACCCACATCCTGAGCTAGGGCAGCGACGGTGGAAGTGCCGTTGCGGCGTAGACTGCGCACAATGGCGTCTTGTCGTTGGCGAACATTCATTTGATAAGACTAGCATTCAATGGTGACAGAATTTGTCACCATTATGGCATATAAATGATTTGTTCAGATCAGAAGACGCTATCTCTGATCATGCAACCTGATCATACAAATAGATGAAGTCCCATAAAGGAAAAAGGCCATGTTTAATCTAACTGACTTTCCCAAGCCCAGTTTAATTTCAGTGAACGATGTGCAGCTCGAGGTCTTCGAAGCGGGCCAGCACAATACTGGCAACCCCATCGTGCTGTGCCATGGCTGGCCAGAACATGCTTTTTCTTGGCGTTATCAAGTGCCTGCTCTTGTGGCGGCGGGCTACCATGTGATTGTTCCCAATCAGCGTGGGTTTGGTCATTCATCGTGTCCGGCGGAAGTGACGGCCTATGACATTACTCACTTGGCCGGAGACCTTGTGGCACTGCTCGATCACTACGGTTATCAAGACGCCACCTTTATAGGGCATGACTGGGGCGCGATGGTGGTGTGGGGGTTGGCTTTATTGCATCCCAAGCGCGTGAATAAAATCATCAACCTGAGCCTGCCTTATCAAGAGCGGGGCGACACACCTTGGATAGAATTAATGGCGCAGTTTCTGGGCCGTGATTATTATTTTGTTCATTTTAATCAACAGCCTGGGGTGGCAGATGCGGTATTGCAAGACCATACATCTCAGTTCCTTCGCAACTTGTACCGCACAAGCGAGCCACAAGCAGAACCCCAAACACAACAAGAGTCAGGCAATGCCATGATTAATCTTGCCAAAGCCGAAAACGCACAGGGTGAGCCCATTATGAGTGAAGATGAACTGGCGGTTTTTGTATCGACGTTTGAAACTTCTGGTTTTACCCCCAGTATAAATTGGTACCGAAACCTAGACCGCAACTGGCACCTGTTGGCAGGCGTGAACCCTATTATTCAACATCCTACGCTGATGATTTATGGGGAGCGGGATGCGATTCCTAAATTTGAAAGGTTAACCGAGTATGTGCCCAACGCAGAAGTGATGAGCCTAGATTGCGGCCATTGGATTCAGCAAGAAATGCCAGCCAATACCAACCAGGCAATTTTAAAATGGCTAGCAAAGCAGGGTGGTGTCTAAGGCCAAAAGAAGCCCGTGAGGATGGCAAAAGATGGAAGCTGCAGAGTTAGGTTCGTATCGCCTGCCAACATTCAAAGGGCACAATACACGAGCTGGGCTAATGGGGGATTTAACATCTCCCAGAAAGGTTATGCATACGTGGTGAAAGCCACTTGTCATTAAATCAATAATAACAACTTACTAATTCATGAAGCCAACAAAGATAGCAAATAACAAATTAGCATTTGAGTTTTTATAGTGTCGGCTTTAGGCCATCAGCCGCGCTTTCAAGTAATAAATGGCATTTCCATAACGCATTGATATATGTATCGCCTTTCTTATTTATCCTCAGTTTTTACTGATTTGGACGACTAAAGGCTAAATTGATATGGTCAAACTACGCCAAGCTTGGATAACTGGTCTATAGTGTTAAAAGCCCATTATTCAATCATTTGGCGTAACAAAGGTCGCTGTGATGAAAAACTTGCCTTTTTTTAGAGTCCCTTTAGTTTTATTTTTACTCGTGTTGTTTAGTTCCTTAGCCTATGGTCAGTGCACCTTAAAAATGGTTTACAAGGACGGTGGGAAAGAGCCGCTCATTACTGCAAAACCCAAACACGATGGTGTTTATTATGATTTATTTTCAGAAGCGGCAAAACGAACGGGTTGTCAGCTTGAGGTCAGTCGTTTCCCCAAAAAACGCCTGCACGAAATGTTAAAAGAGGGAAAATTAGACTTTTATCCAGGGGCTTCTTTTTCTAAAAAGCGGGCAAAATATCTGTTTTATATACCCAATGGTTTAGACACGGGTGAATACGGTGTGAGCAATGCCTCAATGGCGGAATTAATGAGCTATGAAGATTTAAAAAAACACAACCCTATATGGTTGATGGAAATCGGCAGCTCCAAGCAAGACAAAGCCTCTAATCTTGGAATAAAAGTTCAAGATAGAAAGTTTTTTGATTTACAGTTTGTCAGTAAATATATAAAACGCTCACCAGACAATCATTATTTTTATGTGGCAGATAAAGAACTGGTTGAGTATTTTCATTCTCAATCTGGCATGACGATCAGCCAGGCCGGTTTGAAAGTGCACAAAAATTGTTGTGGTGGTAACCAACCTATGTTTTTAGGGTTTTCCCGTCATTCACCCCACGTTAAAGAGCAGCCTAACCCTAATTACGATGCATCAAAGAAACTCAGTGCGTTTAACTATCCCACTATTTTGGATAGGGGGTCTATTGCCTATAAACTCAGCCAAGCTTTAGCCGCCATGAAATCGGAAGGGGTGACCGATACCATTTATAAAAGGTGGTTCTCAGTAAATTGATAACTCATAAAAATGGCATTCTAGGTTGGCTTTGCTTACTGGCTTTAAAATAGGCAAGGCCGTTATTGATCCGTATTAGAAGGTGCTACTTAATATTGGAGCTATGCTCGATTCTTATATGTAGCTTTTCTTGTATAAACGGCCATGGTAACGGCGCCTTTTTGAACACATTTCATTACCTAAAGCCCTGCTCATGACATCTCTCTAGCAAACAAGCCATGGTGAGTGAATATTGTCCTAGCAAGGGCGGCTAATAGCACAAAATTCAGTGGGTCCCTGTCCCAGCCCCTAGCACTTCTGTTAGTATCCGCGCCTCGTATTTCATTATCCCCGTCAAGGCCCGCGAAAAAGCGTGCTGGCAGTCAGTGTTAGGTGACAGGCTTGAGTAATAACCAACAATCACATCTAGTGTCCGGTCGAGAATGTGGAGAATGCACAGCTTGCTGTGTGGTACTTCTTATTGACGACGAGAGCTTTAATAAGCCTGCCGATCAAGCCTGTTCACACATGGTGGAAAAAGGCGGTTGTAAAATTCATGCCCAAAGACCGTCAGTGTGCCAAGACTGGCATTGTGCATGGCGCTTCATGGAGCAGCTAGGGGATGAATGGCGGCCAGACCGATCTGGAATTATGCTGCGTTCAGATGAAAATGGCATTATTTTCCAACCCATTAGTGACCCTAAAGAGGTGCTGACCACTGAGCGTGCCATAGAGTTAATTGGCGGGGGCATCGTGCAAGGTATTCAGTTGTCCATGTCTATTCCCACCAAAAAGGGTTATCGCAGTTTTGGTATGAGTTTAAATGAACCTTTAGAAGCGGTGGTGAACAGTCGGCACTTTCCTTCCATTAAAGCCAAAATAATTGAGTTGATTGAATATTCAGCGGCGCAGAAGACCGCTTCACTTGTCTCCCCTAAGACTCGGGTGTTGGGTCAAAGAGTGAAGGACTCCGTTTTTCATCGGGCTTAATCTTTAGCAGGCGTAATGACCACGGAATGGTTACCAAGAGAAGGGTGTTAAATATTAACTCCCTCATTAAGGCAAATGTCAGGAGCGCCCGCCCCACTGGTTTGCCAATTTAAAATAACCAAAGCGCTTTTACTTGCTCGATTTTTGCAAAGCTTTATACAGCGGGCAAAGTGCTAATTCTGCATCACTTCCATTTCGATATTTTTCTAATATGCGCTCAGATTGCCGCGCTATTTTTCGCCTTAATTCCCGTCGTGCGCCCTTAATGCGCGGAACCACTGTTGAATCATAGTCACTGGTTTGATGCCGCATCCAAGCCATGACAGCCAACGCCGCCTTATCCTGCAAGGTGACCGATGCGCTACGGGCGACAGTGCCGCTGCCCACGGGTACGGCGTGTTCTTTCACCAAAACCGCTAATTTTTCTACTAACGCTTGGTGTTTCTGGTGGAAGTTAAGGAAGGCAATAATTGCTTGCTGAAAGTCTTCGCCAAACACCTCTTCTTTTTCTTCGCGGCGAACTTTCGCTTGAGCTAATTTTTTCTGATGCTTTGGGTCCTCTCGTTGCGCCTGTACAAGCGCTTTTGCTTCTTGAAGTTGATCCTTTGCTGCCCAAACACCATGAGAAAAAGTTTTGCGGCCTTTCTTTTCTTGAACGGTCCAGGTGGGCCCTAGAGATTTAAGTTTACGGGTGACGGAGGCATCTCCAGCGGGTAAATTGACCCAGCCTTTAGGCACGGTAAAAATTTTGCCAGCTGTATCTTTAAGCTGGGTATCAGACTGAGTCACTAAAAAAGTACGTGTTTTTGTGGGCATTCTAGTTAATTCATTTTGTAAAGATTAGGGGGCTGTTTCACTGTGATTATCACCGTGACCACCCCCATAATTTTAATGGTTTTATTATTTTAACCATTAGCTGCCCAGGATTTTCATGGGCAAGCTAAGAATCGGGTTTTGCGAATCGGCAAAGCTCATGATCACAAATATGTGCCCTGCGGCCACCATAAAATACCAAGCCGCTGAAAATAGTTGCCCATAGGTATCTAGTGGTACTAAATGCGAATGTTGGCGCTGGCGCCATTCAAAGACAATTTCTAACGCCCCTACCGCTAAAAAGAAAACCAATAGCGCCAGTCCAAAGCTGTAAGACACCCATAGCCCCAAAGCAATGCCCGCCATGCATGCGCCTAAACCCACCCAAGAGCGCATGGAAAAGCTGACGCTTTTCAATATGTGTCCGCCATCTAGCGGTAGAATGGGCAATAAGTTAAATAGATTTAATAGCGAGCTTAATACCGCAGCCCCTGCAAATAACTCGAGGTCGGTGATGCCATATAACAGCCAACACCCCAACGACATAAATAAACCAAAAACCGGGCCCATGATGGAAATCACCACGTCCTGCCAGCGAGTGTTAATTTTGTCGTCCGACACCGCTAACCCGCCCACAAACGGAATTAAATAAATGCCTTTGGTCTTAATGCCAAAATACTGCATGGCTTTAACATGGCCGTATTCGTGGGCCACTAAACAGGCAATTAACACTAGGGCAAACTCAAATGAGAATAACCATGCATAGCCTGCTACAGAGGCGCCCGCCAACACGGCTTTAATGACCTTAGTGCTTTTTAATAGTTTAAAGCCCAGTGCCGCCAAGCCCATAAGGTTTAGGCTTTTCTTAGGTTTTACTAGGTGTCCGCCATCGGGCATGGGACATAGGCCACTTTCTTGTTGGCGTTGTTCTACCCACAATTGAAAAGCCAAATTGTTATCTTGGGCTTGCAGATTTAGGCTGATTGCTAAGGGCGTGGCAGGTTGTACGGCGGCGGGTGCGGGTATTTGAAAGCGGTGAGCAATTTCAGCGATGCGTTTGCCAGCCAGTAAGGCACGGCTGACCAGTTGCTCGCCCCAGTAGAGGCTTTGTACGGATTCGCTGTCGGTGATGAGACGCAAGGGTTTACCCATTAGCATCAAGCTTAGCAACGTTTGCTCGTCTTTTGGCTCTGGGGTTAGCTCGGGAGTGGGTCCTTGGGTAGGCGGCTCGGTGATATCATTTTCTAGGTTGGACAAGTGGGTGGCTCTCAATATGAATGACTATTTTATACAGGGTGCAATTGTACCTGAAATTCCTTGCCTTAGTGTTACAGCACAGGCTAAGAACTGAACAAAAAACGTTATCCTTAATTCAGTTCTTTATAGATGAATGAAACTAATCAAGGCGTTCCATATCATCTGATCCTTTATTTTTTTTCTGTTGTTCTACCTCTTCCATTTCACCGTTAATGGAGGGTGAGGATTGTTCTTGTGTTTGTGACTGGTCTCGATCCTGACGCTCCATGGGCTCGTAAGATTCACGGCTAACGGTGGCACACCCACTCATTAAAACAAAGACAAAGGCGGTTACTATTAAAATAAATCGTTGTTTAAAGCTCATGGTGTCTCCTAACTGTTTTCTAATATGGTGGTTAAATGATTATCTTTAATAACACTTAAGGCCCACTGGAAGTCGTCACTTTCCTCTAATGAAAGCACGCCTGGTATTTGATAATTTAAATTTAAAAAGTGTTTGTTTGCCTTCACGAGTGCTCGGTAAAAATAGTCGCAATCATGGGCATTTTTTAATAAAGACGAGAATCGCAAACCATTGCGAGCGATGCCCCACTGAAAGGGCTCTAACGCTAGCATGTGTTTGGTCTCGCTTATATAGTCAGAAGAATCAATGAAACGCTTAAGGTCATGATTATCAAGGCGATGAGCGCTAGGCATTGCATTTAAGTGACAGGCCAGCATGTTCTGAGTCAGTTTATAAATGACGAATGGCGCTACGTTAATTTTATGAAACTGTTGGCAGTGAGTGATGGCGTGTTTGGCTTGTTGAAACCATTTAAGTGCAAGGGCCTGGCTTTGACTGAGCTTTTCTAAAAGACCGTTGTCGCGACAATAAGATATACGGTCAAACTCAATATTCGCCGCAAGCCAAGCAAGGCGGGCGTAACGCAGATCATATTGGGGGGTATCACCATGCAGCTCGGCTAATACAAATCGATTTAAAAATTCGATGTCATCTTCTTGAGTTCGGTAATTTTTGGCAGTTGCTAGATGATTGTATAGAGTAATTAAGCCTTCTACTTCCTTAGGGAAGGGGCTGGGGAAATACTGCTCATGCAATTGATTGATGGTTTCTTCCAGTAATTTATTGGCTTTCCTGTGAGGTAAGCGAAAGTTGCTGTACAGGGTTTTTTCATCAATGGAATGAACCGACACGCGTGCAATCTCTGCCAAAAATTCAGGCCATGTCCATCCTTGAGCTTTCAGTCGGTGTATTTTGTTATAGGTCGATGGCATGGTTACAGAGTAATCATCATGTGGCTGCTGTGCTTTTTTCCTAAGATTGGCCAAGTCTAAAGGCTAATGATGCCGTTATCCATAGCTACACAGCTTAACTACCAGCTTTAACCATAATTAACTCTTTAAAACAAGACCCATTTCCCAAACAAGGAGGTGTGTCGGTCACGCAGGGGCCCCTCTAAACTCATAGCCATATTAGTTCTTAGTCTAAGTTCATCACCCATAGGAATTTAACCATGGCCAATTTTAGTAAAATGAACGGTTCGATTTTAAGTATAGCGTTGGTATTGATTAGCGGTTGTACCATGAATGGCCCCCGCCAAGAGCACCAGTCGGGCCAAGAACGGCAAGATTCTGCTGCCTATTCAATAACACCTTTAAAGCACGTGAAAATGAAGGTGGCCCACGATTTGGTAATCCACAGGGTAGAAGATCGTGAGCGCTACCAAGAAATTAAAGCCAATAATATTAAGAAAGTAAGTGAAGAACCGGTATCCACATTTTCAATTGATGTGGATACCGCTGCCTACAGTAATGTTCGACGAGTACTGAACCAAGGTCGAATGCCACAGGCCGACATGGTTCGTACCGAAGAGCTCATTAATTACTTTCAATATGATTATAAAAATCCCCACAATAAAGACCAACCTTTTAGTGTTACCACAGAAATTGCGCCTTCCCCATGGAACAAAAAAAGTTACTTACTGAACGTGGGCATTAAAGGTTTTGATGTGGACCGAAGCGATCTACCACCAGCTAATTTGGTGTTTCTAATTGATGTATCGGGTTCCATGAGTTCAGGAAAAAAGTTGGGACTGGTGAAAAAATCTTTCCAAATGCTCACCCGGCAACTAAGTGAAAAAGATCAAGTGGCCATCGTTGTGTATGCCGGTGCAGCTGGAATGGTACTGGCTCCTACGCCAGGCGACAATAAAGTGGCCATCCATAGTGCACTGGAAAACTTAAGGGCGGGCGGCTCCACCAATGGCGGAGCGGGCATACAACTGGCCTATCAGTTGGCACAGCAATCCTTTATTGAAGGGGGAATTAACCGTGTGATCATCGCATCCGACGGAGATATGAATGTGGGCATTAGCAACACACCAGCCCTCATTGATCTTATCAAGCAGAAAAAGAAATCGGGTATATCCTTAACCACTCTTGGCTACGGCATGGGTAATTACAATAGCCAACTCATGGAGCAGTTAGCCGATGTAGGTAATGGCAATGCTGCCTACATTGATAACCTTGGGGAAGCGCAAAAAGTACTGGTAGAAGAAATGTCTTCTACGCTATTTACCATAGCCAAAGACGTAAAAATTCAAATGGAATTCTCACCGCTTGTGAGTGAATATCGACTCATTGGTTACGAAAATCGCTTATTAAATCGCGAAGACTTTAATAACGATAAAGTAGACGCAGGGGATATTGGCGCCGGTCATACTGTTACGGCTATATATGAAATAACACTGGCCAGCGATAAAGCTGACCAAATAGACCCACTGCGTTACGCTCAGCCTATTCATCACGATATGCCAAAAACAAATGAACTGGCATTCTTAAAGCTGCGTTATAAACTGCCTAATAGTGATGCCAGCGCCAGTAAATTAGTCAGCTTTCCAATCGAGAAGTCATCGATTAAAACCAAAAATAGTGAAGCCTCTAACCACTTTAAATTCTCAGCTGCCGTGGCCGCATTTGGGCAAAAACTAAGAGGAGGAGATTACTTGGTAGATGATTTTGATTTTGAAGAAATTCTATCCCTTGCCAGACAAGGGAAGGGCAGCGACAAAAACGGTTATCGCGGAGAGTTTATTCAGTTGGTGAAGTTGGCAGGCAGCTTAGAAAAATTGTAAAATAGGCTATGTACTCTCTTTTGTTGAGTGATTAAAAGTAACCTATAAAAAGGGCTGAATTTTTTAATGAATTTAGCCCTTTTTATTTTCAGGTTTTCTAATAAGCATTTAGTCAAATATGTACATATTTATAAAACGTATATTTCACATAAGCTAGATGCCATGTTTCTTTAGAATTGCATCCAGTGTGCCGTTGCTTTTTATCTCTTTGAATCCTTTATTAAATGCATCTATGAATTCTTTGTGTCTGCTGTTTTTCAATCCTGAAGCCACATGCACTGAATTATTGGATAGGGCATTCTTTGTAAATTCAATTTTATACAATAGTTCAGGCGCTTGTTTTTTTAACATGGCTCTGGCTACTATTTCATCTTCTAATGTCAGGTCAATTCTTTTGGCTACCAGTTTTTTAATGCTGGTAATGACATTTTTTCCTTCCGGGCGACTAAAATTGGGGGCATTGGAAAATTCATCGCCATAACCGTAACCCCTCACTACACCCACATTTTTTCCGCTTAGGCTATCTAGGCCATTAAATTCGAAACTATCCCCTTTACGTTTGATGAACTTTATTTTGTTTTCAAGATAGGAGTCGCTGTAGAGTAAGAATTTAGCACGCTCCTTTGTATGCCAAGCGGCCAGTAGTACATCGTAATCGGCTTCTTTTACCCCGTCGATTGCTCTCGCCCATGGGACGAATTTCATTTCAACTTCATAATTTTGAGTTTTGTAGGCAGCCCTAGTAATTTCAATAGAAATGCCTTGATTTGGTAAATCGGGATCAGAGAACGGAGGCCAAGGATCACCTGCCGCAATGATTTTCTCAGCCGTTGTGGGTAATGAAAGCAACAGCACCATTGCAAGAATAATTAAACGGCTCATAGGTCACCTCTGTCTGAAGGGGGCATCTCAAGGGTTAGCAAGAGTTTAAAAAGTACACTAAGCATAGGTCTTTATTTAGAAAGATAAAGACAACCAAAATATTCAGCGCCAAAATTTGTATTTGGCCAGAAGTGGACTAAAAGGTGTCTTGGCTATGACGTTTTAAATTTTTAGCTTTAACCTTGTAATTGCGTTAGGAGTGAATGTAGGGTTAGGGGCATTTTTTGGGAGAGTAGTGTTTAGCCCATTAAGCCTGAAGTAAGCCGGGTGGTTTATGGTTCGGTCCGGCTTACCAAAGACTAATTAAACGATTATGGGTACTTCCTCAAACTGCCACTGTCTACTTGGCGCGGACCTAGGATGATTTCATCCAATGGAATTAAATTTCCACTATCATTAATGCGCTCTATTGTATCGATGCCAATAGTCGTGGTTTCAAAACTGACACTGGCCCCTTTCACTTTTACTTTAAGGTAAACGGTGATTTCCCGCGCGAAGGCGCTCTTACTCCAGATTTTTACCTGGCTCCAGTCAGGTGCCAATGCCGTCACTTCGGTGAGCGGGTTGCTGATATCCGGTACACCGTCGGAACCACCTCCGGCGCTGCCCACGGTTAAATATACGGTGCCATTGTCATCTCGTATGAGTTTGCTGCTATCAGTTGGATCGCCTTTTAAGGCAAACGAACGTTCATAAGAATGGTTGTGGCCATTTATGTACATGTCCACGCCATAGGTGTCGAACAGATCGGCATAGGCGCGCCAATTTTGGGTGGCGTCGTGGCGATCATAGTTTGTGGTGTATATGGGGGCATGGGCAAATACAAAAATGTGTTTGCCTGCATCTTTAGCGTCACTTAATTCATTTTCTAGAAATGTCATTTGCGCGGTGTTCAAAGATTGATAGTTATGAAACAGACTTAACATAATAAAATGCGAATTCTTGTAGCCAAATGAATAATAAAATTCATCTGGGTGTCGGCTTGAGTTTCTGTCTTGCTTGTTGCAAAACAAGTTATTGATAGTGATTGCGTTATCTAGGTTGGGCGTTAACAGGTCGCCGTTTAAATCGGGCACTGTATGGTTAATAAAGTCCATTGGAGTATTAGGGGTAAGCATGTCGCAAATGCCTTGTCCCCAAGGATCGGGGTACCAGCCGCTGCCCCAGCCGCCATCATGGTTGCCAATGGCAGGGTAAAACGAAGCGCTAAGGCCAGCGAAAGGGGCGCGTTCTTTTATGGGGGCTAGCATCTGTTGAATATTGCCATTGGCAGCCCCAGCGCCACAGGTGCTGTTGTCTATATTGGCAGCGAAGGAAAGATTGCCCCCGCTGGTATCCACATAACCATCGATCAAGTCACCGGTAGAGACATAAAAGGCGGCGCTGTTATTTTCATTGGTGGCCATTAAGTTGATCAGTTCAGTCACTCTGTCGTTACGCTCGCATCCGCCCTGATTAAAATCACCAAACACCACAAATTCAAATTCGTCATCGCCGAAATTATCTGCGGGGCTCTCGGGAACATAAAACACACTGGCGTCACTGCTCCATGAATATTCATATACCCGTTCACCTTGAGGTTTAATCACCGCCTCAAAATTGTTGGCCTGCAAACTCTTTAAAGCATTAATGTTAACGTCTTCGTTTATCCAACGCGGATCATGATCACCTGATACAAACAGGTCACCTCCGGTGTCGGCTACCACCAAACCATAGTTGCGCATGGCGCGCAGAATGACCTTGTTGGCCTCGGTAAAACTGGAATCATTTATTTCGGTTAATGACATTTTAAGGCGCAGTTTTTGGCCCATGGGCAGGCAGTTTGAATCGTCAGAGAAGCCACAACCCCCTAATTGATTGCCATCAGAATGGGTAGCCGGAAGAATATAGGCATTTTGTGGGTTGCTAAGCGTTATGCGAATAGCGTGATTAATTTCGCCATACTGGTGGCCGTTTACTGGATCGTATTTTTTAAAAACTTCATCAAAACGAACCAGTCCGGGCAAGATGGCAAGGCCTGCTGCATCGGCACTGGTGTGATTGCTAATGCGTTGTTCGTTTTTGGAAAGATCCCAGATGGCACCGCTGTCGCCACTTACATTTATTAACGTGTCGTTATTAACTGTGTAGTCATAATGCTGCACCTCATAAAGTTGGCAGGTATCGGCATCTAGGGAAACTAAATGCCTGTCCGTGCCAAACTCCATAATGTTTGCCAGCTCACCTATGTCTCCATCCACTTCGACAATTCTTTGTGCCGGAACTGGGTAGCTGGCGTTATTGGTTTGACAAATTTTTGCTTCAGCAGTATCGGCGATCTGACAATCCGATTCGTCCCACCATTGAAAATTCACCGGTATATTGTTCTTGGGGTAAATATCAGGGTTATTTTCATATTTTTCTGGATCACTGGAGACCACCACATAGGCGATGCCATAGGCACTTTGTAATTCACCATTCACTCGTTCGCCATCACCAAAGTCGGGATGAAGCTCGGTGCTGGCGTCTAGGTTGTTGATGTAGTCGCTGCTTTTAGGGTGCACAGGGTATTCGAGAATCGGGGTATTCCAAAAATTATCCGCTGGAAAAATTTGGCAACCAGCGATAGTAGGTACGGTTGAACTAGTCTCAACCAAAATGGAAAAAGGGTTCAGTGCGGCACTGGCCTGGCCATCACTAACGCTGATTATTATATTTGCATACCCCCCCATGTCACTGGTCTGTGGTGTGCCTGTGAGGGCACCGCTGGCATTGTTAAACTGTGCCCAAGTAGGCTGATTTATAATGGTAAAGCTTAAAGTGTCACCATCGCTGTCATTGGCTAAGGGGGTAAAGTTGTAAGTGGCATTCACTTGAATACGGCTGTCTGTGCCCCCTGAAATAGTGGGCGGTGAATTTTCCTGAGCACCTGCCACAGCCGACGGGCCAGGCATGCCTGTGGCATTCATCATGGTCTTAATAAGGTTGGTATCCGTGGCGTCTACTCGGTCGTCGCCATTAATATCGGCATCAGGGTTGTAAGAGCTGTCTGTTGCTGTGCCGAAGTACCAATAGCTGCGGTTAATATCGTCCCAGTTTATGAGGCCATCGCCGTCAAGGTCACCGTCACAAACGTTGCCATAGCCATTATTATTGGTGTCACGCTGTTGGGTGTTGGGCATCAAAGTACAATTATCCGTGTCGTCTAATACGGCATCGCCATCCACATCGCCCACCTGACTTTCTGAGTTCACGGTGAGGGTGAAGGCAGGCAAGGAGGCACTGTCTTGCCCGTCAGATACTGTGATAACTATATTTGGGTAACTGCCAATATGGGTGGTAAGTGGAGAGCCGCTGAGTATGCCGTTACTGGTATTGAATTGGCTCCATAAAGGTTGATTCATAATGCTGAACATTAAGGGGTCTCCATCGTAATCTTGTGCCACAGGGGCAAAGTTGTAAGCCTGATTCACCAGCAGGGTAGCAATGGAATTACCTGTGATGGTGGGCGCCACATTGCCAGAACTGCCCGCCACGGCTGAAGGCCCAGGGACACCCTGAGTGTTCATCATCACGTTAATCAGTCCAGCATCGGTGGCGTTCACTTGGTCATCGCCATTGATATCCGCATCAGGGTTATAAGCGGTATCCCCAAGAACACCAAAAAACCAATAAGTACGGTTGATATCGTCCCAATCAATGATGCCATCACCATCGAGATCCCCGTCACAGGCATTGCCAAAACCGTTTTGGTTGGTGTCTCTTTGTGGAGGGTTGGCAACTAATAAACAATTATCCTGGCTGTCGTCGATGCCATCTAGGTCGTTATCTAGGGCGAAAACCTGACCGTGAAAGCATGCCAAAGTAATGGCTGCCCATGCCCAGTGAATTTTGTTAGTTGAAATATTCATATTCAATTCCTTCTTTTTATAGGTCATCTACCTGCTCTGGTATCTCGAGTGTTAGTGAATAATATTGAATTTAACCAACAGACTAGTTGATAAAACCTTTAATTAATTTTGTGAATACAGCTTTTTTGTTGGGAATATGTTGCCCGTTGGTAACGAATACTTAAATTAAAACCAACTATGATTTTTAGGGGGATGGCTATTTCATAAATATTTAAATTTAAGTCAGTGGGGGAGGGGTTTGAAAAATATTTTTACTTAATAGAGGGGGGTTCACTTGGTACTTTTTATGGGTGGCAGAATGAATAAGATTTCTCATCTAAACAGGTCAGTTCATTCCATTAAAAGTTTAAAGTTGGTCTAAAAAGGTTGCTGGCTCAGCAATGGCGTAATTAGAGCTACAAAAATAAATACAAGCCACTAGTATTGCTAAAAGCTTATAAATCTCACCTAGGTATTAACATGTTTTACAAAACCATTTTACAGATAGGTATCTTGATAACACTCTCGGCATGCCAAATACCGTCTTCTTCTGACCACTCGGTGACTAAGAATGCAATTTTAACTATTAATGAAAGTCAAACCTTAACAAGGGATCTTTCTCGCCAAGATCTCCCCATGAGTGATCAAATAAGATTGTATAATTTAGATGTGCAGTCTCAAGACTTAACGTTAAGTTCGTTGCGTTCACTGGTTGAAGCACAGCATCAACCCCAAAGCCTTTTAAATTGGAAGTTGCTTCACCCACAGGCTCCTCGGCCACATATATCAGTAGCCCCCAGTTGGATTCAAGGGCAAGAGTCCGTAAGTACTGATGCCATTCAATTCGACATTTTATGCAGTTATAGCTCTTATCCTTGTGCAGCCTTTGTTTCAACCTTACAAGAATTAACGGCCTTATTAACAACGCCATATCAAATTAGATTTTACGATTTTCCGCAAAAGTTTCACCGCTTAGGATTAGATGCCGCCGCGGCAGTGCAATGTATTGAATATGACGCACAGGAAAATTTAAAAAACTACTTATGGATTCAAAATGGGCAACTAGACACGGCTGGACTAAAAGGTGCTATTAATTTATACAGCGCCTCTCCTAAAGACACATTACTGTGTATGGACAACCCAAAGACGCTTAACACGATTAAAGAAAAGATTAGCCAGTTAGAGCAAGCAGGGTTTAACAAGACTCCTTCTGTTCTAATAAATGGGCAGTACTTAGCACGAGGAAAAGAAATACAATTAGTGGTACAGCATTTAACTCCTCATTTAGATTTACCAGCATCCATGTTCAAGTCTGGCATACAATGGCTAGAATCTTGGAGTAGCCATAACGCGAAATTTTCTTGGGCGTTAATTGAGTATCAGGGTAAAACTATTCGTGTCACACCGGGTGAAAAATTAGATGGTATGTATGTGGCACACATCACCGATAAAAACGTCAGTATGATTAAAGACGGTAAATTACTGTGGTTAAGTAATGTTGCTAGTAAAACCAATTTAGCTGAAATCTCCCCCACAAATAAAGGAAGTGATATACATACCCAACAAACTAGTTCTCTTGATACAGATAAAATAGCAGAAGCACAAGGTTATGAACCTAGTGATAAAGCACCCGAAACAGATCAAGCTCCTCCAGTAGATGATCAAGAACGTTTTGAGCGAATGATGAACGCCGTTAAAACACAACCTTTACCCCAGTCATGGCTTGAACAACAATTAATGCGTCAAACTGAACTGGAAGAGTCGTTATATCTTACTGAAGATAAAATGGAAGGTAAGTCACTGGTGAAACTACAGGCCCAGAATATTGATAGCTTTTATACAAGTCTTGGGATGCTGCCTGGAGATGTTATTTTGAGGGTGAATGACCAATGGATTCATGAGGAAAATAACTCACTATTTCAAAGTTTGTCCAGCGACGAAAAAGTCATGGTGTCGGTTATGCGCAATGGCTTACCTGTGCATTTGTCCTTTGTAATAGAAGAGTAATAAATCGATAGCGGCTTTTATATGGTCGCTATCAATACACGCCTAGTGATATTGACAGAATATTTTCCTTTCAATTTTCTTGTATTAGAATTTTTATAAAAAACAATTATTAAGCCAATTGCGTACCATTTAAATGTTTTGTTCGCATTTAGATAACCTGAAATTTAAGTGTGTTAAATTCGTCGTAGCTAGACCAATCTGCGTCTGTAACCGTCCTGTTTATCAAAAAAAGCAAACCTATAATTAGGATCGCCTCCGATGCTTTTAGTCAATTAAAAGTGCTAGTGGTGGCGAACTGACAGTTTAGTTAGCTAATTCATAATACATAGGACTTAAAATGAGAAAAATTATAATATGCAGCCTAGCTGCTCTGCTATTTTCTGCATCCGCATTATCACAACTCCCAAGTAAAATTGCCGTAGCCGGTGACAGTATTACCATGGGGTTTGCAGCAGATTGCAAATACAATCGATACTTCTGGGATTTATTTTGCCTGCTAGGTGGTGATCAACCTGAGCACTCATGGTTCGATGGTAACAGTTCTAATGTAGACAGCATGCATGACAATTATAAAGTGTTAGACAACAGCATTTCGTCAACCAAGGCCGCTGCACAATCTGGCTCTGAAATGGGCGGTGGCAACAATAATTTCTTAGTGCAAGCGCAAGCCATCGTGGCTCAATCTACAGTGGCCGATCATGTTGAGGTTCAACTTGGTGGTAATGATATTTGTAACCGTGATTGTACTGATCCTGCTAACTGCTCAAACCCAGTTTATTCCAATGATCAATGGCGTGATTCTGTAACTGCCGGCTTAGATGTCTTAGTGGCTTCCTTACCATTGGGTTCTACGGTGTATTTTCCCGGGGTTCCAAGGGTACAAGATTTACGTGCAGCAGGCTTAGCTAAGCAAAATACCAGTAGCCGTATTCGCTGTGAAAATGTTTGGTCTAACTTTAATATTTGCAATATAGCCACACAGGGCTCTTCATTAAATGGCGAGTCCCATGCCGAACGATTAGCCGCGTTAGAAGTGATTCAGCAAGATTATAATGCTGTACTGACCGAAGTGGCCAATGCTTATAACATGAATAGCACAGGGCAAAACAGCCGCGGCATTGAAGTGGTCAGTGGCTACGTGGATGCCGATACGCCATCAGCAGGTACGACCAGTTTCAGTGCCAGTGAAATTGATGGTGGCGATTGCTTCCACCCAAGTGTTGCAGGACAAAATAAAACGGCGGATGTTAGCTGGTCTACTAATACCGATTTATAAATGCTTAGTTTTTAGGCTGTGTGATTAAAAGCAAGCGCGTAGCGCGCTTGTTTTTAATCTTTTAAATCTTTCTTTTACCAGAATTAATTCATGTATCTTCAAATACTTGTTCTATACAATTTTTTATCCCAACATCAATACTGCGCCACACGTAATTGTGACCAATGTAGTTTTAATGATTTTTGCTTTGGCTTTTTCTACCATGGCATCTCCATCTGAAAAGTTGTAAGCCTTCTTAGAAAATTTTAATGGTGATACATCTATTTCGGGTAATAGTGCACATTTTATGGTCAGGCCCGCCACCATTTCTGTTTTTAGGCCTCCAATAAATTTACTTGAACTGCCTAACTCAGCCGCCGCTTTTCCACCCATCACGACCGATGTTTTGTTTCCACAAATGATAGAGTGCTTGTCGCCCTCCACTGAAGATGTGTCTGACCCAGAGGTT
Organism: uncultured Bermanella sp.; assembly: GCA_913058575.1. Classification (GTDB taxonomy): domain Bacteria; phylum Pseudomonadota; class Gammaproteobacteria; order Pseudomonadales; family Oceanobacteraceae; genus Bermanella. The sequence goes on along the minus strand of CAJXRF010000037.1, from coordinate 21,921 downwards.
GTGCTATTTTTATTACCATTTACGGTTTTCGAAATGGTAGATGCGTTTAAAGTAGACTTGATTGTGGAGGCTGTAATTTCCTTAATAGATTCACCGCTAATATTAATGTCCTTGCTGCGTGTGGTGCCGGTAATCATAACCTTGCTGCTGCCACCTTTTTGAATTCGTTCTGTGTTGCCCTCTCGTTCAACGTAGGCGTTGCCTTTCTGAACCGTAATGGTGTCATTATGGTTTATTTTAAATTGTTTGTGGTGGTTTCTAATAATGTAGTCGGTTTCTTTAGGTTGCCAATTTAGGGGGAATCCATCGGTCATTGAGTTAGTCGAGTTGTCGTCATCGCTCACCATGTGTTCCACATAACGGGCACCGTAATTGAAAGTCTTATGGGGCTCATTATTTTCACCTTTTCTAACGGATACGATATTACCGTCGTGGTAGTTGTAACGATTACCAAATAACTTTCTTACCATGCCTACTTGTTTATCCATGGCTGGAGTGCTTTTAGGGTTGGCATTATCTTTCACTATGTTCTTTTCATCTTCTTTCAATATGTGATTCAAATCAAAGGAAAAGTTGTGATTAGCTTGAACACTTTTTTCATTGGGGTGTTTGGCATGTACTTCTTTATATTGCTGGCCAAAATAGAAGTTTGGGTTGTTTCCCAGATAAAAGCTAATGGTATCTTGAACTTTATAATATTGCCCTTCAGTACTGCTTAAGTGATAGCGGGTGCTGTCCAGCGAAAGTTTTTCGTCAGTATCTAAAACGATGCCTAGGTTATCCAGTTCATTATACTCGCTAACGGTTGCGGTGATAGAAGGGGTGGTTACCGTATCAGGCCCTGTATCGGGATTGCTGGCATTGGCTTTGTTCATGGGAGCGCGTATGGCCATGCTGAGTGAGCGGCCAGCTTCAAGATTAAGTAAGCCGGTGGTATTCAAACTGGTTTTATATGGGTGCTCATGATTACTGGGTATTTGGGTTGATAGTGAATTCTCCAAGGCACAACTGATATAAGGTAAATCAGGGTTCCCTGCCAAGTAGGCTATTTGAACTTCGGTGCCGGGTAATAGCGGCACATCAAGGTGGTTATCTTTGGCGGCCACTTGGCTTTTTCTAATCCAGTGGGAAACCTTTAAGTTTTGCATGTAGTCAAAAATAATTTTGTAACGCCCAAGTGCATCCCTATGGGCGAGTGAAACATTATCATAACTGGAGTACACCCGTGCGGTTGACGATATGGCTGTGGGTATGGAAGTGGATAGCTCGGGCCTAAAGATGGTGTCAGCGGGAATGGCAGAAAAATGAGCCGTAAATTCATCAAGCTGTCCATGGGCCGAACTATTTTGGTTCTGGGCTTGATAATCCACTGTAAGAACCATTAATTGAATGCTTGGCTGATTTTCAAATAGTCGTACACTGATGATGAACCCAGGCTTAATGCCTTGTGCGGTAGATGATCCAAAGTATATTTTTCTTTGGCATTGCTGCTGCTCGAATCGTCTTTGGGAAATCAACATGGCTTCATCTTCATTGTCTATTCCTATGCCGCTTAATTTTAACGAAGGACTTGTAAGGCTAGGCTCGCCATATTCGGCGCTGATGATTTGACTGTCCTGCTCGGGATTTCTACCTTCTATAATTATATGGTTAATCGCTGAATTTTCTTTCATGGTTAAAGACGTAATCGTTTCGTGTCTTTGGTCTGGGGTGGGGTTTTCTAAGAAACGTAAAGACTGATTTGAGTCTGGGTAGTGCTTGTCATCGGCAAATATAAGCTTGTTTGATTGCTCTGGGTCAAAATAGTAATAAATACCCCAGTGTTCGCAAAGTCGGCATAAAAAATCGTAGTCTGTTTCCTTGTATTGGTGCATAAAGGCTTTTTTAGGTAGGGAATCAAAACAACTTACATAAAAATCTATGTGTGAATATCCGCTGAGTATTTCATTAATGACATCTAGCGGGCTACTGTCTATAAAAACGTTTGAGCGTATCGCTGATTTTAAACTCTGCAGAGTCGAGTGACACTCTAGCTTAAATTGAAAATAATTTGGGTTGCTGGTGAAGACATGCTGTACACAAGTAATGACGCCCACTTGAGTGTTAGCTGAATGGGTGCCCTCGTGAATCAAGGTGAGTGCTTGGTTTAAACATGTCGCGGCACTAAGGGGCTGGTCAATGGGAGTTCTTACAATAAGTGAAAATTCGTAATCATGAGATATCTTTTCACACCCAGTAACCGACACAACGTCCGGCTGACAATTCAAGCCTTCAATGTTAATGCTTAGATAATTTGTCATAGTGCGCTCTCATGATATTTTTTAGGCTAGTTAATCATTCAAATATGACGGTTTAAATTTAGTGACTGAAATTACGAAAAAGGCATGGGTTAGGGGCGTGTTTTAATTTGATACGCGAGTGTTAAGAAATATTGGGTAAGCTAAACCATAAAGTGATTCAATTGTGCATAATCACTCTAATTTATGGGTCAGATGATTTATAGTGTGATTCATTATTTAGGTCATTAAGATAGACAGTTACCTCATCTGTAACCCAATTTAGAGATAGAACACAGGATACGTTAAATGGAATACCGTAAACTAGGGCGCACTGATTTAGACATTAGCCTAATTGGCTTAGGCACCATGACTTGGGGGTGGCAAAACACTCAGGACGAAGGCTTTGAACAAATGGACTACGCATTAGAGCGTGGTATTAATTTTTTCGATACGGCCGAAATGTATGCCATTCCCCCCAGCCCAGAACGCTTTGGCACCACAGAAACCATTATGGGGAATTGGTTTAAGGCAAGGCAAAATAGAGACAAAGTGATTTTGGCATCAAAAATGGCCGGCCCAGGTTTGCCTTGGTTAAGAGAAGGTCATAATTACATCAACAAGGAAAACATATTAAAGGCGGTAGAGGGCAGTTTACGTCGTTTGCAAAGCGACTATATAGATTTATATCAGCTGCACTGGCCCAATCGTGGCTCTTACCATTTTGGTAAAACCTGGGACTTTTCCCCAAATTTTGACGCGCAGGCCCAACAAGAAAATTTCTTAGAGGTGTTGCATGTATTTCAGGGGTTAATTAATGAAGGTAAAATTCGTCATATTGGTTTATCTAATGAAACCGCTTGGGGGTTAACCAATTGGTTGCAAATCGCTAAAGATGAAGGTTTGCCCAGGATGGCCAGCATTCAAAACGAATACTCTTTATTGTGTCGCCATTTTGAGCAAGATTTAAGCGAAATTACCCTTCATGAAGATTGCGGTTTGTTGGCATGGTCACCTTTGGCACGCGGTATTTTAAGTGGTAAATATTTAAATGGTGCGAAGCCTGAAGGGGCTCGTTTAACCCTAGAAACCCGTCCTGAACATCGCGTTGGTGTACAGGTAGATTTAGCCACTCAAAAATACATAGAGCTTGCCAAGCGGTTTGATCTAGACCCTTGTCAAATGGCATTGGCGTTTGTAAATCGGCAGCCGTTTGTGAGCTCTACATTAATTGGTGCCACCACCATGGGGCAATTACGCAGCAATATTGATTCTATATCGGTTAAATTATCGCAAGAGGTGTTACAAGGAATCCAATTGATTCGTCGTGAATTCCCCATGCCATTTTAATTGTGTAGGCTGAAATAAAGTGGGCAGTGAAATGTAAACAGCTCACTTTATTTACAGAGTACATGCTTTTAATGTTATTCGTTTTTTTGAACACGTTTCTTTAAAAGCGCATGCCTAATTCTAGGCCTTGGTACCAGTCCGATTGTTTGGCCACGAAATAACCGCTGATATGTCTGTATTTTGTATACAGGTTAACCGAAATATTGCCATAGGCCACACCTGTGCCAATCGTAAAATAACGGTCGGGATCCAGAGATGTATCACTATCTGAAAACTCTAACCAAGCAATGATCTCTCCTAAATCAATTCCTACGTCAGTATACAAATAGAACTGGCGGCCAATTTGGTAACCGACACTGCCGTCTACGGTTACAAAGTGAGTTTGTTTATTGTTGTTTTCAATGTTTTCTACACTGGCGGCAAATGCACTGAATCGAGCGGTTGGAAAACCAATGCTATCTGATTCACCATTAAACCGGACATAAGCCCCACTTAACCAATTTTTGTCTTTTTGTTCACCAAACGTCCCCACATAACTGGGTTTCGTTTTTGCGTATGTCAATGCTGGATGACACAGAATTATTAATCCCATTAGGGGCAGTAAAAGTAGGCGGGTACAAGACAATTTTATGGGGGTAAACATACTGAAGTTTTCGTCCATGAATAAGGGCGCGGGAAGTTAACATATTTGATGTTCATTTTAAATTAAAGATGGTGGGTGATGGCTTGTCATGCGGAATAAACAACAATCAAATTTTCTTAAATAGCCTGACATTTACATGGTAGAAAAATAAAAAAGAGACCTATTATTGCTACAAATTATGGAGGGCGTCACTTGAAACCGCAGGTGTCAAGCAACGCTCACTTAACTTCTATCATGAGCTGACTCAGTGAGGGTGGTGACCATGGTGATGGTTATCATGCCACTGAACATACGCATGATGAGTGACCAACCAAACGATGCCCACGGCTATGGTCACAACAGCTACACGGGTATGGGCTCCAGGCGCCGCATCTAAATAAAATAATACCCCCATGACTGACACAAAAAAGGCAAGGCCTGATTGAACACTGATGTGCGGCCCAATTCTTCGTTCCTTTTTAATGTATTTATTGTTCTTGTCCATCACTGCCCCCTAATAGGTTTATGGTTAGGATATACATTATTGTAACGCCCCTTTATGGCGCTCTGTAGGAGTTTTATGGAATATAAAAAGCCTGTTAAATGCCATTAAATTAAACCTAGTAAAAAGCAATAAAGGGTTTGATTTATATAGGTTTAAGGAATCGGTATAGGGAGGTTTTATGGCCTGCATAAGGATATTTAGGTTTTTCTTGGCTGACCACCATGAGTCATTAAGCAGAATTCATTTTACAAATGAATGCCTAAAAGGCTAGCGCTATAATATTTAGCATTATTATGCTGTTCCCCGCTTCTAGATTGGCCTAATAGTACTAGTATTAATAGTTGATGGGTTGTTTCGATTGCATTTTTAAATGGGTGAGTAAATGTATGAATCACGTTAAATGTGCTGTTGCTTTATGTCTTTTAAGTAGCCTAATTTTTCTTAGCATGGCCAGCCAAAGTGAAGCGCTATTAAAAACCAATGATCATTTCACTGTGGGCTCGCCCATTCAGGATGGCCTAGGAGATCGCTCTTTTGCTGATATGACTTATGTGGGGCTGGCCAAAGCGAAGGCTAAATGGGGCATTAAACTTATTTTTGATGTGGGGCATCAAACAGCCGTAAAAGAAGAGGAACGTGAAGCATCGATCAAGCGATTGATTGATAAAAAGGTAGATTTAATTGTTGCCAGTGGTTGGCAATTTTTAGATGTATTTAAAAAAATGGCAGAACGTTACCCTCGTCAACAGTTTTTCCTCAATGAGGTGCCTGTGGAGGGCTATCCAAATATTGCCTCCACGGTCTTTGCTCAGCATGAAGGTTCATTTTTAGTGGGCTGCTTAGCGGGTTGGATGAGTAAAACCAATAAAATTGGCTTTGTGGGGGCCATGGACCTTCCGGTGATTCATGCATTTCGTGTGGGGTATATTGAAGGGGCGAAATATGCGAATCCAGATATCCATGTTCAGTATTCTTTTGTCACCACTGGCAATGATTTTTCTGGATTTGAAAAGCCCGAAGAAGGATTAAGACTGGCTGATGAACAATATAATGATGGGGTTGATATTATATATCAGGTAGCCGGTGGGCAAACAGGAAGAGGGGTTATTGAAGCGGCTAGAAAGCATCAAAGATTTGCCATTGGGGTGGATATTGATGAAGACCATATTGCTAAAGGCTTTGTGCTGACCAGTATGATAAAAAGAATAGACGTGAGCACTTATAAAGAGGTAACTAAAATTTCCAAAGGTACATTTAAGGCCGGAATTACTAAATATGGCTTAGCCGATGAAGGGGTCAGCCTTTCCCCCATGAAGTTTACGAAACACCTGATTCCTGATGACATTCTTAAAAAACTGTCGGATGTCAAAGCTAAAATAATATCGGGCGAAATATCCGTTACAGATTACCTAAAATCCACAAGTAGTTGATAAAAACGTGTTTAAACTCAGCTTTAAAGTAACCTTTGGAGTGTTGGCTATTTTAAGCCTCTCTCTTTCATGCCTTGGTTATTTTATTATCTCGGACCTGCGCCTTCAGATGACCCAAAATTTAATGGAGCAAGGTGAGCAGCTGTCATCTTTTTTAGCGAAAACCAGTATTGCCCCCATTAAAAATTATCGCTTTTATTTTTTAAGAGAATACGCCCTTAAATTGGAGCAGTTTCCACAGGTGGCCTATTGTGAAATATACAATAAAAATGGTGAGTCATTGGTGGAAATGGCCAGTACATTTACCGGAGGTGCCATCAAAAAACATAGAGATTTTAGCGAAGATGTATTGGTGATTAAAAAAAGCATCATTGATAACCAAATAAATTATGGCTATGTGGAGATTGGTTTATATCTAAAAGAAGTTAAAGATGAAATTAAGCGTAAGAGCTATCGGTTAACCTTGGTGTTTCTGGCTATTTTAATTGGCGTGGCCATATTGCTGCGCTGGTTTTTAAATATCTTATTGGTGTCGCCAGTGATTTCGCTATCACAATCGACTAGAAAATTGGCCTCGGGTGATTTTACCAAAACGTATCATAGTGCCAGGCGAGATGAGATTGGAGGGTTGGTAAATGACTTTAATATAATGAGAGAGCATTTAAAATCGAGTTTCCATGAAATAGAAGCAAAGAATCAGGCCATTCAACTTAAGAATGATGAACTTATCGCCATCGATTCCGAAATAACAGATCTTAATAAAAACCTTGAGGAAAAAGTTGAAATAAGAACGTTAAAACTAAAACAATCTTTACAAGAGTTAAGTGAGACACAGAGTAAGCTGGTAGAGATTCAAAAAATGGCCTCTCTGGGTCGCCTAGTTTCAGGAGTGGCCCATGAAATTAATACCCCAGTAGGTATTTGCATTACTGCTATCAGTCATGCCATGAGTGAAACAGAAATACTGAGAAAACGTTTTGACGAAGGTATGATTAGTCGCAATGAATTAATAACCTATTTGGATTCGCAATTGGAATCTAACCAAATGATTCAGGACAACCTTAAGCGTGCGGCTAAACTTGTGAAATCATTTAAGTCCGTATCGGTTGATCAATCATCAAGTTTACCTGCCGAATTTTGTTTGAATGAGGTAATTGAGTTCATTATTAATAATTACCGAGAAGAATACCCAAGCATTAAGATAGAGTTTCTATGTGATGAGAAGCTTGTTATAACCAGCTATAGTGATGTGTTTTCCTTAATTATTGAAAATATGCTGCTTAATTCATTTCAACACGGCTTTGAACATCAGAATCATGGTTTGGTGGTCATTGAAATCGGTATGGTGGGTGAAAGCTTATGCTTAGCGTATTCTGATAACGGTAAAGGCATGACGCATGAAGCGGTTAACAATATTTTTGAGCCTTTTTATACAACAAAAAGAGGCGGAGGGGGTACTGGCTTAGGGATGCATATTGTTTATAACCTAGTGACACAAAAGCTCAAGGGTGACATTAGCTGCGAGAGTGAAGAGGGTAAAGGCATTAATATTGTTATAAAAATTCCCAATATAACGGCTAATGATTAATGGTTAATTACAAAAGCCCTATAAAATACAGGTCATACAAAGTGCTTTTTATTGGTGTGAAAATAATGAGCACTTTACGTGTATGAAAGGGTAATGTTCAATGGGGTACGACAGCCTTTAAACGATCCACCGCTAACACTAATTCTTCTTCGCGGGCATGGGTAAAGTTTAAACGCAGTGCCGACACTTGCTTTTCTTTTGGTTGATAAAAAACGCAACTGGGTACCACAGCCACACCATTTTTTAATGCCGCTTGCGCCACTGCTAAAATATCGCAATCCGCTAACTCCGTTAAGGTTAACCAAATAAACATGCCGCCATCAACTGGGTTGGCTGTACATTGTGCTGGCAGTTTTAATTTTAGTTGCTCCATAAGCTTTTGGTAGCGACGACCATAAAGGACTCGTAAATTCTGTAGGTGTAAATTAAATTCATTGTGCTGTAAAAGATGTAATAAAACCGCTTGCATGGGCACACTTGTATGTAAATCACTGCCTTGTTTTACTTTTATTAAGGCATCTATCCATTCTTGATTGCCATACACCAAGCCTATCCGAATGCCCGGAGTGGCAATTTTGGAATACGAGCGCAATACCAAAGCATGCTCAGGACAAAAACTAGAAGCGATCGGTAAAGCCGTGCCTGCGAATCTTAGTTCGCGGTAAGGGATATCTTCTACAAGCGTCACATTATATTGCTGACATAAACGCGCCACTTCTTTTCGCACCCATAAGGACCAGCACACGCCGGTAGGATTGTGAAAATCCGGTACCCCATAAAACATTTTAATGTCTTGCTGCACAAAGAGTGTTTCTAATTGGTTAAGGTCGGGGCCGTCTTTGTTTTGGCCCACACTCAGAATGTTAGCCTGTGCCAAGCCAAATACTTGTAACGCCCCTAAGTAACTGGGGGCTTCCATGATAATGGCGTCACCGGGGTTGATAAAAGCACGGGCAATTAAATCAAGAGCTTGTTGAGAGCCTGTGCACACGAGGGCTTTTTGCTGGTTGGTTAATTGATATGCGTTTCCAAAATAATCCAAAAGTGGCTCAAAACCTTGCGTATTACCATATTGAAAAAGCGACGGTTGCTCAGCTAAGGCCTGTAGGCTTGGCTTCATGAGCGATAATGGAAATTGTGTAGAGTCAGGCAATCCACCGGCCAGGGAAATCACTCCGGGCGCACTGGCAGCTCTGAGTATTTCACGAATATAAGAAGGCTGAATATTCTGTAAAGAGTGGGCAAGTTTCATGTGGGCTAGCTCTGGTGTGGTATGAAAAAGGGTACGCCAGCTTGATATAAAAAGTATGTCCATTTATGCTGTCTAGTATGTCCATTTATGCTATTGATGTTATTTTTAGGGTTATCGTGAATCAACAGAAATCCCGTATTAATGATGTTTTGTATTACATCCATAAAGATATAAGTCAGGCGCTGCCAGCGAAGCAACTGGCTACTGTGGCTGCCTATTCAGAACAGCACTTTCATAGGGTATTTAAAGAGGTGGTAGGGGAGAGTGTGCATGACTATGTGCGCCGTGCGCGCTTAGAATTTGCAGCAAACCAGCTTATGTTCGATGGCCGAGCCAGTATTTTAGAGGTGGCCATTAAGTGTGGCTTTGTGTCAGTCTCTTCTTTTAGTCGGGCATTTAAATCGGTATTTGGTGTGTCGCCCGGTGCGTGGCGCAAGCCTGAACACCATGAATTGAATGCTCAGCAGGCTATGCAAAATCCCTATTTGAAAGATGCCGAGATTGCCCAACACTATAAGCAATTAGCGTCTCGTGCTGTGCCTGATGCTAATTTAATAGAATTGCCAGCACGCCATGTGGCGTATGTTCGCCACCAAGGGTATGACCGTTCTATTAAGTTGGCCTGGCAGACCCTGCTGGCTTGGGCGAAGCAAGAGCAAAGAAGCTATGCTCAGCAATTTGCCTTGCATCATTCTAACCCTGCATGGGTAGAGCTAAGTCAGTGCCGATATGTGGCATGCATTGCCATTGATAAACCTTTGCAAAAACGTGGGTTGGTGAACAGTCTCACCATCCCAGGCGGTTTACATGGGGTGTTTAAATTACAGGGGCAGTACGGTGAGCTGCTACCTCAGCTCAGCCATATATTAGAGCGTTGGTTGCCGAGTAGCGGTTTTAAAATGCAATCGACCCCAGCCTACGTGCATTATAAAAAGAATCATTTTTTACAAGAAGATGAGCGCTTCGAGCTGGACTTTTTTCTGCCCCTGTCAATTTGATCACCAAGTTTGTTATAAATTGTTCATGTTTTAAACAAACACACAGAGAATGGCCATGATCTTACTTAAGAGGGCCTTGCTAAACCCTGTAAAGTTAATCAAAATCCATCACCAGTAGTGGCTTTTGAAGCAGCGGGTGGATCTACAGCCGTTGATTATGCCCTTAAATTTCCATTTTAGAGCGAATGAACATGCCTAAAGCCAGTGATATTAAAAAGAACACCGCGGTAGAAATTAACGGTGAAGCCTACATCGTGCGCGACATTGAACGTTCAGTTCCACAAGGTCGTTCAGGGGGCAGTATCTACCGCATGCGTATGTACAATGTGGTAACGGGTAACAAGGTAGATGAGTCTTATAAAGATTCCGATATGCTAACCCTTGCGGATTTGATTCGTCGTTCAGTGACTTATTCTTACGCCGACGGTGATGAGCATGTCTTTATGGACAGCGAAGATTATTCTTCATATAGCTTGAATCAAGAAGCCATTGCCGATGAATTATTGTTCATCAGTCAAGATATTCAGGGTTTGCAGGTGGTCATTGTAAATGAGGCACCAGTAGCACTTGAGTTGCCTTCAACGGTTGAACTTGAAATTGTTGAAACCGACCCTTCACTAAAAGGCGGTTCGGCCACAGCCAGAACTAAACCGGCTAAATTGTCCAGTGGATTGACCGTGCAAGTGCCAGAGCACATTTCAACAGGTGACCGCATTAAGGTAAATGTTGAAGAACGTAAATTTACCGGCCGCGCTTAATTTATATTAAGCGAGCTTGAGTGATTAAAAAGCAAACCCTAGGGTTTGCTTTTTTTATGGCTGGGGTTTGTAAAGGTGTTTACTGCAAATCAAAATCTCCCACAGTGTAAGATCCCGGCTTAGGCTTAAAGCTTAATGCGATGCGGTTCCAGCTGTTAATGGTAGTGATGGCGAGGGTTAAATCTACTAGCTGCTCGGGGTTAAAAACCTCTGTTACCTGTTTGTATAATTCATCGCTTATTGGTTGTGTGTGTACCAAGGTATTGGCTTCCGCCCTGGCAAGAGCGGCCTGTTCAGTATCATTGAAAAAATCCGTTTCACGCCAGGCCCATAACGCATAGATGCGCTGTTCATTTTCTCCTGCGGCTCTGGCATCTTTAGTGTGCATATCAATGCAATAGGCGCAGCCATTAATTTGCGATACTCGTATTTTCACCAATTCAAGAAGAGTTTGACTTAGATTTTTTTTGGTTTTGTAGCAATGAGTTAAATATTTCTCGGTGGCCAGCAGCGTATTAAGTGCTTCAGGAGAGGCTTGAAAATAATTGAGTCTTTGGGTCATGATAGGCCTTCTTTATGGATCGAGCGTTAATGTAAGCAACATGATAAGGTGTCATTCAAAGGGAAAATTGTATAAAAGCGACAGATATGAGCGATTTAACATCCATTAATTATCAAAAATTTACACCCAGTGAGCCACTTAGGGTCTATGTACAGGCCATATGGCTGGCTAGAAAATTTGAAAATACCCAAGCATTGCCCTTTGAAATATTAAGTGACTGTGGTGCCAGTGTGATATTTAACTTCTCAGATTCTCTTCATTTAGCAAGAAGCTCAGAGCGTGCAGTGGTGGATCATAACGGAACGGTCATTGGTCCAAGTAAAGACTTATTAAAAATGACATTTAACGGGCCAGTGAATGCGTTAGGCATTCATTTTTTAGCCAGTGGCGGGCATGTGTTTTTTTCACAAGCGATGGACTCGTTAGCCAATCGTTTTGTGAATAATAATAATAATATATTTTTAGGCAGTTCTAAGTTGTCTGAGCAGTTATTAAGCCTTACCGTCAACGACAACGCGCAAGCGCTGATTAATATTGTTGAAAGCCATTTAATGAATGAGTTAAAACAATATGAAAACCAGGCTCAAAAGCGATTACGACATTTGATAAAGTTGATCGAAACTGATCCTAGTTTTTCCTTGCAAGAATTAGCCAACATGCTGAAAGTCTCAACAAGAGAAGTTCAGCGAATTTTCAAACAATTCGTGGGCGTAGCACCTAATACGTTTTTAAGAGTCAATAAAATAAATCAGCTAAAAAATAAAATTGCCAATAACGAATTTTCAACCCTCACCCAATTGGCCATTGATAGCGGCTATTTCGATCAAGCCCATTTCATACGAGAATTCAAATTGTTTATGCAGACTACACCCAAACAATACCAAAAACGCAAACAGCTGTAGAATCACTCTTATTAGGAGCCCGCAAGATGATTGAGCAAGATAAAAAAGGTGCGGCGGTTCGTTTTCCTCCGCCATTAATTTTCATAATTTGTATGCTGATAGGTTATACCGTTCACCGTATTCTCCCTGTGGCATTCCCATATCCATTAATATTCATGTATATCGGCGGCATGTTGGCATTACTATCTTTGTTGTGTGTTTTTTATTTAAGCCGTGTGTTTAATCGCTTAAAAACCCATATAGAGCCATGGAAACCCACCAGTGCGATTATCTCAACAGGGCTATACGCTTATTCACGTAACCCTATTTATGTTGCATTTGCCGTATTTTCCATGGGCATTGGTTTCATGATCAATAGTCTGTGGATAGTGATGAGTTTTCTACCTGCATTAATGGTTGTGTATGTTTTAGCCATTAAAAAAGAAGAGATGTATTTAGAAAAAAAGTTTGGTGATGAGTATCTTAAGTATAAAAATAACGTGAGGCGCTGGCTTTAAGGCAAGCCCCTTAAAGTAGCTACGCGTAAGCCTGCTTCAACGAACACTTCCTGAACAAGAGCAAAAAGCATAGGTAATCATGAACTTAATGTGTTTGTTGTGGCCAAGTGGTGTAGTTATTGACCGATCGGTTCCTAACTGATATGGTCTTTTCATCTTAATTAAATCGAGACGATCATGGCGCGCAATAGGGAGTTTATTCTGGAAGACGTACTGGAAAGTGCCATGAGCATTTTTTGGAAGAAAGGATATGCCGCCACTTCTATAACCGATTTAATGGATGCCACAGGTCTTGCAAAAGGCAGTATTTACAAGGCATTTGGCGATAAACATCAGTTGTACTTACAAGCATTTGATTTTTATTTGGCTAATACCAAGCGCGAATATAAAGCCTCGTTGAGCCATGGGCCCACAGCGCTGGCTGCCATAAAACACTGGGTGGTTGAGGGAGCCCATCTACTTGATACCAATACAGCGCAGCAAAATGGCTGTATGGCCATTAATAGTGGAATAGAGATGTCTGAGCAGTTTACTGACATTAGCAAAAAACTCGAAGCCCATCGATTTTTTGTATTTAAACTCTTAGTGGAAAAAGTAAAACAAGGGCAAGCAGCCAAAGAAATTAGAATGGATATGAGCCCTGAAAAAATCGCCAGTATTATTGGTACTTTTCAAATGGGCATCAATGCAGGGATGGGGTACGTGTTCAATAAACAGATGGTGGCCAGTTTGGCAGACGCCATGCTTGAAACCATTATGAAAGTTTAATTTTTTAATTTATTAGGAACCGTTTGTTTCCTTATTTAATGTAGAAAGGTGATGAAATGAAAGCGATTCAAGTGAATCAATACGCCAATGTTTATGACAACTTAGAAGTGGTTAATATTAAACGACCGACTCCGAGTTACTCTGAAGTGTTAGTGAAAGTTGAGTCAGCGTCACTTTTTCCTAGCGATGATTTAATTTTAAATAATAACTACGTAGAAAAACGAGCATTACCTTTTATAGGGGGCTCAATTGGTGTGGGCACGGTGGTTGAAAGTGGCGGCGGTTTTTTTGCAAATAGGTTATTAAATAAAAAAGTGTATTTTGTTCCAGGTAGCTCGCGCTCGGGCACGTGGGCTGAATATGCATTGGCAGATGGAAAAACAAGCCTTGCAGTAGGCAAAAGCAATCCTGAGCACTACATTAATTTTGGAAACAGCTTAACGGCCGTTGCTTTGGTAAACGATGCCATAAAGCAAGGTCATAAATCCATGGTAGTGAATGCCGCGGCAGGTAATGTAGGGCGTTTAATTAACTATTATGCAAAGCTTAAAAATATTAACGTAATTAACGTGGTAAGAACTGAACAGCAACAAGCGCTATTAAAAAATATGGGGGCGGCAACGGTTATTCTTGAGAGTGATAAACGCTTTGATCTTAAATTAATAGCCCTTGCGAAACAGTTAAATGCCACTTATGCCATTGATTCTGTGTCTGGCATTCAGTTAAGTGGATTGCTTAAAAACTTGCCTAACTCCTCCGATGTAAGTGTTATTGGTAATTTATCTGGTGACGAAGCTAAAGTGAACGTGATGCAAGATGTCATCGCAAAGGGTCATACGATTCAGGGCTTTGCGATTGCTGACTACCTTGCAAAACAGTCCACTTTCAAATTGCTAAGTTTATTGAGAAATGCCAAGCGTCTTCATAACCAGTACTCTGAACAATTTACTTTAGGACAGTCTCTCTCTTTAGAGCAAGCTTCAACAAATATGAGTGTGTTGTTTAAAAATAGCACGGCCAGTTTATCAATTATTAAACCTCATAAATAAAAATTAAAAATGAATCGAAACCACCAAGGGGAATAAAAATGTATCAATTAAAAGAACGATTTGGTAATACCGCGCTGATTACAGGGGCATCTGCTGGAATAGGCAAAGCTTTCTCTTATGCATTAGCCAAAGAAGGCATGAATTTAATATTGGTGGCCAGAAGGGCTGAAGCTTTACAGCAGATTGCTGAAGACTTGCAGCAACAGTTTGGAGTAGCAGTACAAGTATTGCCACAAGACCTACAAGAAAAAAATGCGGCAAAAACCATTCAATCAAACATTAAGTGGCCGGTGGATGTATTGATAAACAATGCAGGCTTTGGAAGCTACGGTCGTTTTCAAGACTTGGATGTCAGTATTGAAGAAAATATGGTGGATCTTAATTGTAAGCTTACCGTTTCACTGACTCATGCACTGCTACCGAGTATGTTAGAGCGCAAAAAAGGCGGCATTATCTTTTTGTCGAGTATGGTGGGCCACATGCCGGCCCCCTATATGGCCACGTACTCGGCCACTAAAGCATTTGATCGCTTTTTTGCGCTGAGCCTGGCTGGTGAATTGAAAAATACCAATATTGCAGTTTTGTCGTTACACCCTGGGGATACTGTTAGTGAATTCAGAGAGCAAGCCCATTTTGATAAGGCGCTTCCGGGCAGGCCACGCACGGTAGAAAATGTGGTGCATACCGCATTAAGCAATTTAGGCAAGAGACCTTCTGCCATTGATGGTTTAGGTAATCGAATATTCGGCTTCATTACCCGAATTTGGCCTGAAAAACGAGTGGTTAATTTCACCTCAAAAATATGGAAACCCTAAGTGAGCGCTGTTGCCTATCAGCCGATATATTAAAAAGCTTAAATAGTTAATATTGATAGGCAGAGGGTAATTTAACTCTATGAGGCAAGGCTATCATTTTTTAAAAGAGGCTTTATTGACAGAAAATACTACTGAAAAGTATATTCATTATCAAAATAAATATAGACGTTGGATTTAGACATGTCATGTTGCGCAGTATATAGGTTCATATCACGCCATAGCGCCCTATGCTGGCATGATATGCCTCTGTAGGGCTGCATCATAATTGGTTAAATTAATGGCATAATTATGACTCTAAGTGGTTGCTTCTTTAACTGCCTAACTAGAAAAGAGAATGTTTATGGCCAACCTTTCAAATTGCCAGTGTTCATGTGGCGAAACTCGCTTCAGTATTGTAGGCCCTCCATTATTAAGGGCATATTGCCACTGCAATATTTGTCAAAGTTTCAATCAAGCCCCTTTTGCTGACATCACCTTGTTTCACACTAAAAATGTAATAAAACCCGCAGATAATCACATACAATTTAAGTCCCATAAATTCCCTCCTGTATTGAAAAGAGGGCATTGTAGTCACTGTGGTGATGGGGCCATTGAATATTTAAATGTTCCTGTCATGCCGGAAGTGGTCATTGTGCCCAGTGCAATGATTCAGGATAAGGCATTCACGCCTAAGCCTTGCTTGCATATGTTTTATGATAAAAGAGTGAATGATATTCAAGATAGTTTACCCAAACACTCGGGATACCTTAAAAGTGAACTGGCGTTCGGGCAGAAGGTGCTAATGGCTTTGCTTTCTAAAAATAAAAAGGCATAACAATGAGAAAACGATACTTATTCCCCGCCATGGGAATTGTGGTAATATTTTACTGGGTGGCTGACTTGTTATTAGATGCAGGCCAATTCAAAGAGATTACGCCGCATTTCTCCGGCAGTTGCCAAGTCATAAAAGGGGTGGTGGGGGCGGAGGACATCAGTTTTTTGCCTAGCCAAAATACAGCATTGATATCCGCTTATGACCGTCGTGAAAACAATAAAGAAAAAAATGCCGGTATTTTTAGTTACGACTTAACCACTCAGCGCATAACCAAATTATCGCCGTTATTGGATGACTTTTCGCCCCATGGCATTAGCATTTATAAAATGCCAAATGGGGCTGTGCGAGTATTTGTAATTAATCACGCCAACAAGGCTCATCAAATTAATGTATTTGATTTGGTGAATGGCGCCTTGGTTTTAAAAGACACCATTGTATCTAAGCATTTAATATCGCCCAATGATTTGGTCGCAGTGGGGCCAAACCAATTTTATGTGACCAACGATCATAAGTTCAGAAACGAAATAATGCGCACCTTTGAAGATTACCTGCGTTTGAATGTGGCCAATGTGGTGTTTTATGATGGTGAGAAATTTAAAGAAGTTATCTCAGGCATTGGTTATGCCAATGGCATTAACGTGAGCCAAGACGGGACGCTCTTGTATGTGAATTCCGTCACCGCCCAAAGCACGTTTATTTATCAGCGTAATTCACAAAATCATGAATTATCGTTTCAAGAAAAAGTAAATACAAATAGCGGCGTTGATAATATTGAGTTAGATGAGCAAGGTAATATCTGGATGGGCTCACACCCGCAGTTATTGAAGTTTGCACAACATGCCAAAGATGAAAATGTTTTATCACCGTCACAAGTGCTTAAATTAGTGAAAAAAGAAGGGAGCTATGAAGTAGAAGAAATTTATCTGGATTCAGGTTCACAACTCTCTGGCTCCAGTGTGGCGGCCATAAAGAATAATCGTATGTTAGTGGGGGCTGTATTTGATGCGAAATTACTGGACTGTACCCTACCAGAAAAAACTGAAGTAGCGGGTAGTGAGATTTAGCGAGTGCTTTTGTTGTTGTGGGTTTAGTGATGCCTGCCTGTTGTAGGGCATCACTATATGAAGGCACTTAATAACCTCTGAAGGGGTTAAAACCAATTCTCTCAGCCGCCAGCGATACGAAGTAGGTGGCTACTGCATTCTCAAATTTCAAATCACTTTTTTTGGTTCAAGACATACTTCAATTCATGGTTTAGCCCCATAAGCAGGGTGACGCACATGGCCAGTAAAACGAGTGTAAAGGGCAGGCCAACGGTGATGGCCGCGGCTTGAAGCGCCCCAAGAGCATCGGCACCGCCGCCAAACAATAAGGCACCAGCAATTAAACCTTCCATGGTGGCCCAGAATATTCTTTGAGGTACCGGTGCATCCAGCTTTCCGCCCGCGGTAATGCTGTCTACCACAAGGGAGCCAGAATCAGAGGACGTGACAAAGAAAACCAATACTAAAACAATGCCTATGAAGGACGTGATTTGAGATAGCGGCAGGTTTTCTAGCATTTGAAATAACGCTAAGGATACGTCCGTTAGGCCAGTTGATAACTGGCCAATGTTGTTTTGAATTTGTGTTAAGCCAGCATCCCCAAATGCACTCATCCACACAATGGTGAGAAGGGTCGGTACGAGAAGAACAGACACCAAAAACTCTCGAACCGTTCGCCCTTTCGAAATTCTAGCGATAAACATTCCAACAAAGGGTGACCACGAAATCCACCAAGCCCAATAGAATACCGTCCAGCCGTGGTAGAATTTTTCATCCTCACGATCCATCCAATTACTAAGGGGGATGAGGTTTTCAATATAGGCCCCAGCGGTGTTAGCCACCGTTGAAAAAAACGAAAATCCATGGCCCACAATGATCACAAATATCAGTAATAACAAAGCAATGGCCATATTAATGTTACTGAGTATTTTAACCCCGCCGTTAAGCCCACGAATCACAGAAACAATGGCAATGGCGGTTACCCCAATAATAATCGCGATTTGAACATTGATGGTATTGGGTATGCCAAATAAAAAATTCAACCCAGAAGCGGCTTGCTTGGCGCCAAAGCCTAGGGACGTGGCCAAACCAAATATAGTGGCTAAAACCGCTACGATATCAATGATATTGCCAAACCAACCCCAGGTTCTATTTTTCATGATGGGGTAAAAAACCGAGCGGATGGTGAGCGGTAAATTCTTGTTATAGCTAAAAAAGGCTAATGCTAACCCAACCACTGCATATACAGCCCAGGGATGTAGCCCCCAATGGAACATAGTGGCGCCCATGGCCAGCCTTGCGGCTTCAGGTGTGTGTTTGTCTACGTTGAGTGGTGTGCCCCACCAATCGGTGTAATAAGCGGCAGGCTCGGCGACGCTCCAAAACATCAGTCCAATGCCCATGCCAGCAGCAAAGAGCATGGAAAACCACGACAGGGTGCTGAATTCGGGTTTGGCGTCTTCACCGCCTAATCGTATTTTACCTACAGGTAAAAAAATTAATGCGATGCAGAAAATCACAAAAATATTACAGGCCGTAATAAAAAACCAATCAAAGTGATTGATGGACCAGCTTTTTGCCCCATCAAATGTGCCCTTGGCCTCATTGGGGAAAATTAATGTGCCTATAACAAATAAGAAAACCACCAAGGCGGATACCACAAATACAGGGTTATGAGCATCCATTCCCCATCGGCGAATATTATTTTGGCCTATCTTGTACTCTGTTTCATACGTATCTGACATTTTGCCCTCTGTGAATTTAGAAAAAGGTTACAAATGAGTGGATGCAGAAGACATTACAAGAGGGGAGAGCATGCTCCTCTGAGCCATCCAAGCCAAGTCAAGCGATTGGAGTGGATGGGCCTTGTGTTAGTAATTGTCTAGATACATTGTAGTAGCTTACCCACATAAAAGGTGTAATTAAAAGGGTATGCTGCTGTATCTTGCTAATTAGGGGTTAATTTAGGTGTGCTGAACTATGTGTCTGTTTTATTGAAGCAGGTTCAGGCTTAGCTAAGCGGCTGCCGTAGACACCACCGTGCAGCCATTCTTTTTGGGTATGACGAAGTTTAAGCTTGTTGTTGGCTTTACATATTAACGTTGATGGCGCCAGAATACTCATTTCCATCTAATGCGATAAAAGTAAAACTCGCTTCGAGCTTTTCCGCCGTGTAAGTGGTGACAATAACGTCTCCTGAAAGAGCATTAATAACTTCTGCCGCTAATTCCCGAGACTCAATATCGATATTAGCGCCGTCAAAAATTTTGAAATCCCCCATCGACTCATTATTAACACTTAGATCTATCAGTATATAGCCATCTAAGTAAGGTGCAGCAATGTGGTTATAGATATTGTCTGTTTCTCGATATGCGCATACATTTTCACTTATGGATAAATCCGAAATATTACTTGAGCGAATTGAGATGCTGCCAGAGTTAAAGGAAGTCGCATCGCTTATCTTTTCTAGTTTCATTCCTTGAAGGGAAGCGTGGACACCTGACGAATATATCAATTGGGATGAATTAACTATTTCAAAAAGATAATTGCCTGCTTCTCCTATAAATTCGCCTTCTTTAGGAATCGTATAGGGGGCATCCTCATCGCAATTTTCGATTGTGATACTATTTCCATTTTGGCGAACTAAAAATAGATGGTTATTAAGTTCAGACTGCCAAGTTCCCGATAACGCTTCGCTGCCTGAATGACTACTCCCTCCACATGCAGTCAATAGTAGTAAAGGGATCAATAGTATCGCTAAATTTGTAATTTTCATTTCAATTCCATTTGAAGCTAACCTTAGAAAACCGGCGCTTAGCTGCTTGATTTATTGTGTTGGTACTCGCTATATGCTCAGTTTCATTTCCATAAGACATGGCTCAAAGCCCGTTTTCTCATAGGCTTTTATAGCCGACTGGTTTTGGCTATATACATCCAGGTAGCAGTCGGTAATACCTCTGCTCTTGCTCCATTTGATAAGGTGCTCCATAACCTTCTGGTTTATGGCCTTGCCTCTATACTCAGGACAGACATACATAAACCCAAAATAGGAATGTTTATCATGGTTAAGTGCGACTTTCGATTCACTGATTTTTGCATACCCAGTAGCGACGATTTTGCCAGAGTCCTCCACGACGATTAGACAGGCGTTTTTGCTTGATATTAGATCACCCAAGTCATAGTAATAAGTTTTCTCAGTTTTAATTGATGAGTTGAACGGCTTTTCGGCCTCAATTACGTACTGCTCTAATTCGAGTAACGCTGGAATATCGCCTAGATTGGCTTCACGGATGTTCAAATTTAAATACTCCACTGTAGAGAGGTGACAATAGCATTGGGCATTGAGATACCTTTAAGTTATTTAAAGGTATTTACTTTATAGGGTAAGCTCTTTCCGGCGACCAACGGGAACGTACTTGAGCCGCTTATTAATTATTATTTGGCTTCTTACGAATAAACAAATAGGGTGGCTTGCTATCTTTACAGTTAGATATGACATATGGGTAGCACATATCTGCTATCTTGTACCCTTTTTGTATTACATCTTTTTTAAGATTTATTGATAGGCTGTAACACTGCCTTGTTCCTCCCTGCCAATTGTATATATAATATTTTTGACAAGGGTCGTCTGAATTTACAGGTCTTTTGTCATATACAAAAATAGCGTGATCTTCCAAACCTTGCCTTTTAAATTCTTTGATTAGTGCCTGCATTCCTAATTGTGGGCCAGTGATTCCCCAAGGGAGGTATCGATCATCTCCTTCAAGATTTTGGTCGCTTATATGCACATTTATGAATTGTAGATCAGCTCGGCGGGCATTTGAAAATGGATAGTAGCCTTTCTTCTCCTTGAACATTTCCACTGTTTTTTCGATCCTTTTTAAACCTTTAATACGCTCTAGGTCGTTAGAACTATACAGTACTTCACCAAAAACAGAGTTGACTCCAATAAAACTCGAAATAGAAACGAAAATAATAATCAAAATTCTCATAACTGATTTTTCCTCAACTCAAACAGCTTGGTATTGAAAATTAACGCCGCCGACTCAGGCTAAAATCTAGTGCACAAATTTGTTATGAGGCTACTTTAAAATTATTATGCTTTTATAGTTGTTATAGCGGGAAACCACTGTAATTATAGTGGCTGGATACTATGATATGATATCTTTCACCATCGTACATATAATAATTCATATGACCCTCAGCCCATCCAGAATTATTATGAACTACAATATTTTTATAGCTTTCATTTTTAGTACTAGTTTCTTCATCTAAAGCAACGGCTTCAGGAATTTTTGCCGGACCTCGATACTCCCCTCCAAACCTACCAATAACTCTATACCCTTTGTTTTCTCTCGTGATCAAAACCATATCACAATTTTTATTACAGCCATTGCCAACTAATAGAACCTCAGATAGATTATCAGAATTCAAATCCTCGATTTCACCCGAATAATACTTATCTTCACCTCTCTTTAGAAACAGCTCAATTTCCTCAACACTTTCAAAATATTGATTATAACAAAGCTCTTTTTCTAAAATGTCAAAACAACCTTTTGAAAAAGCCATTGATGGAAGTATCATTAATATCAGAAGTAATCTGTACATTGTGTACCTCATATTTTCATAACGCCCTATATAAACTGCGCGAAGCGTCAGGCGACCGCAGGGCGCGTATTTAATATTCTTGTT